>CAIOLO010000031.1 GCA_903859155.1 uncultured beta proteobacterium | reverse complement strand
GCCGGCGAACTGGTTGTTGCCCAGGGTAAATGACAGCGGCGACGAGGATTCGCGCACGCCCATCACGATTTCCCCGGCGTCCTGGACTTTTTTCAGCGTGGTCACCTGGGCATGGGCGATGCCTGCCAGGCCCGCAGCTGCTAACGCGACGGCTATCAAGCGTGTTTTCATCGGAATCTCCCGGTTGGCGAAACTGCGTGGCGCGCAGCTGGCGCGCTGCGACGGATTCTACGTAGCGCCTCGGGGTTTGTCCAAGCCGGAGCGCGCGTTGGCGGGTGCGGTGAGCTTGTCCGCCTTCGGGGAGCCTGCATCGTCGAGAGTCGGCGCCGCAAGCATGATTTGGCGGCGGAATCGTCGCTACCGCACCAGCTTGAGCACCCTGGCCATTTCCTCGGTAAACGGCAGTGCAAGGTTCGCCCGCTTGGGCGGGATCGGCGAGCGAAACCATTGCTGATAAAGCTTGGCCATCTCACTATGGTCGATCATCTCATTGATGGCTTTGTCGACCAGCGCCTTGAATTCCGGATCATTCTTTCTGAGCATGATGGCGTAGGGCTCGCTGGACAGGGTCTCGTCCATGAACTCGATTTTTCCCTGCTCGCCGGCTTCGGTCATCAATCCGAGCAGCAGGATGTCGTCCATGGCCACAGCATCGGCCTTGCCCGAGCGGAACGCCGCATAGCTGGCATCGTGGTCACGGCCGCGCACCAGCTGAACGTCCAGTTTCCGCTCGCGCGCAACCTGCTCCATGACCTGTTCATTGGTGGTGCCGCGGGTTACGGCAATCCGGTGACCGTTCAGGTCGCGCAAGGCCCTGAGGGGTCCGCCTTTTACAACCGCAACCCGCGTTGCCGCGACAAAAGTAGTCGTGCTGAAATCGACCTCCTTGCGCCGCTCGGGCGTAGCGGTGGTCGAGCCGCACTCGACATCGACCGATCCGCTGGCGACCATCGCCATGCGGTTATCCGGCTGCACCGGGTGGTACTGGACCCGCAGTTCGGGCAGGTGCAGGTTGGCCTTGACGGCGTCGACGATGTGCTCGCAAATCGCGATGGAATAGCCGATCGGCCTGGAGATGGTCCCGGGAAGGTAGGAAAACGGTATCGATGCAGTGCGATGCCCGAGGACTATGGTTCGCGTGCTGCGGATCTTGCCCAGCGTATCGGCGCCCGGCGCGGCCGCACCGGCCGGTTGCGCCAGTGAAAGCCACCCGGCAACCAGCCACATCGCCGCTGCCAGCATTATGGGCGGGGTCGACAAATCCCCGCCGGTTTCGCGAGCTTCCTGTCTGTCGACCGTGCTACGGTAGTGCATCGCGCCGCTGCCGTAAAAATACAGAACACGATTGTAGCAGGGGCAAGGCATGGCATCGGCTGTGCAGAACGCGGCGGGCGGGCGCTCAGGATTTGCCGGCAATGCGGGCGACGCAGGCGGCAATGGCATCGATGACCTCGGGCTGCTCGCCGATGGCGGGCAGCAGGTCGATGGCAAGTCCGGCATGCGCACCCTGCAAATTCGACCTGAGCGCCTCGATCTTTGCCGGGAGGTCGCGCTTGACATGCCCGCCTTGCGCCAGGAACACCGGCACCACCTTGATGCGGTGATTGCCCTGCTTGACAAGTCCGGCTACCGCGGCGTCGATGTCCGGGTGCATGAATTCCAGGAACGCGAGTTCCACCCGCGTTTGCGGAAGCAGCACGCGAAGGCGCGCAGCCATGGCTTCGATCGGTCGCGCCCATTCGGGATCGCGGGCGCCGTGCGCAAGCAACACGATGGCGTCGCTCATCACCGGAGTTGCCACCGGTTGCCGGGGGCGGCATTATTCACAGGCAACGCCAGCCGATTCCGGCTGCCGGCGCGGGCAATCGGCGCGACCGAAGCAACTGCTGGGCAAAATGCATTGGCGGGGAGGATGACTTTGTCGGCAAAGTGAAAAGTTTTTTTGGATTTTCTATTGCACAATAGTACCAGTGGTTTACAGTGGAATTATCTGGGGTATTCATCCGTGGGGGAGTCTATGAAAATTACGCTTTATTACGCGCCGGTGGCCTGCAGTCTGGTGCCGCTGATTTCGCTCAACGAAGCGGGCGCCGATTTCGAGATCAAGCCGGTCAATATGCGCAAGGCCGAACAAATGTCGGCGGAATATCTGCGCATGAACCCCAAGCACAAAGTGCCGTTGCTGTTGATCGACGGCAAACCGCTGACCGAAAATGTGGCGATGGCATTGTGGATGACACGTGCCTTTCCCAAGGCGGGGATCCTGCCCGCCGATTCGGAAAATGAGGTCCGTGCGATTTCCATCATGGCCTGGTGCGCATCGGGAATTCACCCGCACCTGAGCCGCTTCAACTCGCCCCTGAAATTCTGCGATACGCCGGGGTCCGAGGAGGGAACCCAGCGTATGGTGGCCAAAGAACTCGACCACGTCTTCGAAGTCGCCAACGACATGCTGTCCGGGCGCGAGTATTTTTTCGACAAATGGTGCGCAGCCGATTCGCATTTTTTCTGGACCTGGCGCCGCGCCATCCAGTTCAAACTGGATTTCTCCAAGTACCGGAACTGCGTCGCACACTGCGAGCGCATGCAGCAGCGCCCCGCGGTGAAAAAGGCGCTGGATTTCGAGAAGCAGTTGCAGGAGCAATTCGCGAAAGCAGCCTGAATTTGTTGAGCCGCATGGAGCAACTGCCTGCCAATCGGCGCAGCACGGGCGGTTTTTCCGAGGGCGTTTTTTGGGACGGATCGAAACGGTGGCTGGCGTAATTTCCCCCTTGGTGCGCGATCGGGCGCTGCCCAGTATCGAACAGGAAGAACTGCGCGGCATTGCACGCACGGTGGCCGAAATTCACTGGCTGCTGCTCGCCCTGGTGCTGCTGTTTCTGGCGTTTTCGCGCAGTTTGAGCGACGGCGAAATCGATGCCGCGCTGGCCGCAGGCCTGTTCTTTTACGCCAGCTTCGTGATGGGGTTTCGTTACGCGAATTTTTACAAGAGCGAAACGCGCTGGAAGATCGCCGTTGAAACCTGGGGAATGATCGCTTTCATCACCTGGGTGCTCTGGTTCACCGGGGGGCTGTCCAGCCCGCTGCTCAACACCTATCTGCTGCCGGTCATCACCGCAGCGCTGGCCTTGAGCAAACTCACCACCCTGATCGAAATAGGCCTGATCGCCGCGTGTTACCTGTTTCTGGGGGGCGGTGTTTCCACGGAAATGTTCTTTTCCTCAGCCTTCTATGGCGCATTCGCGGCGCAGATTGCACCCTTGCTGCTGGTGGGCTACATCCTCACCATGTTCTCGGCGGACATCCGCTACGGGCTGAATCGCGCCAGGCTGCTCGCCGAGGTGGATGATCTGACCGGATTGTTTAATTTGCGCGGCCTGGCGATATCGGCCAACCGGCTGCTTGCCCAGGCGGTTCGATACAACCGCCCGTCCTCGATACTCATGATCGATTCGGACAATCTCAAGATCGTCAACGACACCTACGGACACGAGGCGGGCAACCATCTGCTCAAATATCTGGCCACGGCGATCCGCAATGAATTGCGCGATAACGATGTGCCGGCGCGCTATGGCGGGGATGAATTCATCGTGTTCCTGTCCGAGACTCCTCCGGAGGGGGCCGTGATCGTCGCAGAGCGCATACGCGATGCGATGGCGGGGGCGCCGATCGACGTGGGCGGAGGCAACCTGGTGACCTGCACGGTCAGTATCGGCATTGCGGGCTATCCTGAAGATGGCAGCAGCATCGACGCCATATCCGCCAGGGCCGACCGCGCCATGTACCAGGCCAAGCGCCAGGGACGCAACCGGGTGGTCCGGTTCAAGCCGGACTGATCCAGGCGGTGTGGTTTCGCCACCCCATCCGGCGCATCAATGTGCCGCCGGCAGGCTTTGTTAACGTTTTGTAACAATATTCTGGGATAATCCTGACAAATAGCTGTCAACGCTTGGTGTGCACAGGCGTTCTTTACTCAGGTTCAACGATAGAACCAACCTAATAAACCACATAAAGGAAACAGACATGTTTAATCGCAAAATTATCGCCCTGGTGATCGCTTCTGCATTTGCCGGTTCCGTGTTCGCGCAAGCCCCCGCGACACCTGCCAAGGCAGCACCGGCGAAGGCCGAAGCGAAAGCGGCCCCGGCTGCGCCCGCCAAAGCCGAAGCGAAAGCCGATGCCAAGGCAGCTCCGGCCAAAGCCGAAGCCAAAGCCGACGCCAAGGCAGCCCCGGCCAAAGCCGAAGCGAAAGCCGACGCCAAGGCAGCCCCCGCCAAAGCCGAAGCCAAGAAGGCGGAAGGCAAGACCGGCGACAAGAAGTAAGCAGGCACTGACCGATGACGGCGGGAAACCGCCGCCGCAGGAATGAAAAAGCCCGGCTTCTGCCGGGCTTTTTCATGTGGCGCCGCAACGCGGGGCTGTCCGGATCGCAAATGCAGTATGGTTGCGCCTCACGGACCTACTGTCCGGATAACAGCGTCAGGAGGCGGCATGCCCAAGGCCATCTGGAACGGCGCAGTGATCGCGCAATCCGAGAAATTCGAGACGGTGGAGGGCAACGTCTATTTTCCTCCGGGAAGCGCAAATCCGGCGCTGCTGAAACCCAGCGACACGCATACGACTTGCGGCTGGAAAGGTGTTGCGAGTTATTACGACGTGGTGGTCGACGGCAAACTCAACAAGGATGCCGCCTGGTATTACCCCGATCCCAAGCCGGCGGCGGCGCAGATCAAGGACCACCTTGCGTTCTGGCGCGGCGTTCAGGTTGAAAAATAGATCCGGGGCCGGCCAAGGCACCAACTCCGAGCGGTCTGGGCGGTGACTATTCCCGATCGATTGGGGCGAGTGCCGCGGGCAAATCTCATCCCTGAGCATCGCGCGCGAGACGTATCCCGGTGAATTGCCAGCGCGCGGCGGTCGGAAAGAAATTGCGGTAACTGGCGCGAATGTGGTCGCGCGGCGTGGCGCATGAACCGCCGCGCAGCACATACTGGTTCACCATGAATTTGCCGTTGTATTCGCCGATCGCGCCTTCGGGGGCGCGAAAGCCCGGGTAAGGCGAGTAACTGGAACTGGTCCATTCCCACAGATCGCCGAACATCTGCGCCAGTCCTTGCCGCGCAGCGGCTGCGCCCGGATGATTTTGGCCGGCATCCAGGAAATTGCCTTCTAACGGGCAGGCCTGGGCAGCGCACTCCCACTCGGCTTCCGTGGGCAGGCGCGCGCCCGCCCAGCGTGCGTAGGCATCCGCCTCGAAATAGGAAACATGCGCCACCGGTATGTCGGGATCGAATGCGCGCATCCCCGCAAGGGTGAACTCCTGCCAGGCATTTCCGTCGCGCGACCAATAAGCGGGATGCTCGATGCCCCGGGTTCGCACCCAGTCCCAGCCCTCGGACAGCCACAGCGCGGCATTGCGATAGCCGCCGGCCTCGATGAACTCCAGGAATTCGCCATTGGTCGTCAGGCGCGATCCCAGTGAATACCCGCCAAGATAATGCCGGTGTCGCGGCAATTCGTTGTCGAAGCAGAAGCCGCCGTCCTGCGCGCCCAACTCGATCAATCCGCCGCCCAAGCCGATCCACTCGAGCGGCACGGCGCACACCCCGGGCGCGGAGGGTGACGCCCGATAGACCGGGGCCAGGGGATTGAGCGAGAGCAGATGTTTCAGATCGGTGAGGATCAATTCCTGGTGCTGCTGCTCGTGGTTCATGCCCAGTTCCACCAGTTCGCAGAAAGCGGGATTGCCGTTGTGACTGGTCATGACCTTGGCCATGCGCGCGCCGACATCGGCGCGGTAGTCGCGCACCAGCGACAGCGGCGGTCGCGTCAGCATGCCGCGTTGCGGCCGCGGATGCTTTTCGCCCACACCGTTGTAATAGGAGTTGAACAGCACGCGAAACGCCGGGTGAAAAGGCTGAAAATTCTCTTCGTATTTCTCCAGCACGAAGGTCTCGAAAAACCAGGTGGTGTGCGCCAGGTGCCACTTCACCGGACTTGCGTCGGCCATCGATTGGGCGCAGCAATCCTCCTCGCTCAGCGGTGCGGCGAGGGCAAGCGAGCAATCGCGAACCGCAGCGAAGCGCGCCGCCAGGCCGGCCACGGTGTCGAAGGGTTTCTGGCGGGTGTTCACGGGCTGGCCGGTGCGCCGGTGTCAGATGCTGGCATGGCACACCGCAAACCAGTGCCGCTCGTCGGTCCAGGCATTGATCTTGCGGAATCCGGCCTTCACCAGCAGCGCGCGAAATTGCAGCAATTCATACTTGTAACTGCTCTCGGTGTGGATGCGCTCGCCGCGCGCGAAGCGGCGAACGCCGCCGGGCAGGGTAATGCACAGGTCGCGGCGCGCCTCCAGGTGCATTTCGATGCGCGATTGCGGCGCATTGAAAAGGGCCCGGTGCTGCCAGTCGCCGGGATTGAATTGGGTCTTGATCAGGCGATTGAGGTGGTTGAGCAGGTTCAGATTGAACGCCGCGGTGACGCCCAGCGAGTCGTCGTAAGCGGGCTCCAGGATCGCAGCGGGTTTTACCAGGTCCACGCCGATCAACACGCCGCCTGTGTCGCCACACAACCGGCGCAGGTCGCACAGCATGGCAAGCGCGGCTTCGGGCGTGAAATTGCCAATCGAGGATCCGGGATAGAAGAACAAACGCTGCTCCTGGCTCACGCTGTGCGGCAGCGTCAGGCCCGCGGAAAAATCCAGGCCAAGCGCCTGCATATCGATCGCGGGAAACAGGCTGCGCATCCGGTTCAATGCGTCGTGCAGGAATTCAGTCGAGACGTCCACCGCCACGTAATGCTCAGGCCGCAGCGCCGGGAAAAGCCGTTTTGCTTTCTCGCAGTTGCCCGCACCCAGGTCGATCAGGGTCGATCCCGGGCCGACACTGCGCGCGATTTCGGCGGCGTGGCGCTCGAAGATGCCGCGCTCGGTGCGCGTCGGGTAATACTCGGGCAGATGCGTAATGGCTTCGAAGAGCTTCGATCCCAGCGGATCATAGAAATACTTTGGCGAAACTTCGGCGCGCTCCTGCATCAACCCGGCACAGATTTCCGCCATGGCAGCGGCGGCGGCAACGCCAAAATCCGCCGACGGCGGAACCGCATCGATACTGCAGAGGAGGGGGATCGAGGACAAGCGCAGGGACCTGCGGGCAAGAGACAGCCGAAAGGTAGCAGATTTGGTGCGATTTCCGCTACCGTACGATTGCCCGCCCGAATTGCGCGGGTGTACGCGAGGCTCGCATGCGGGTCTATCATGCTGCACTGCGATGTCACCGCTATGAATGAAGCGCCACCCATGCATTCACAGGTCGCGGCAAACCGGAATACCCTGCGCGTCACGGCATTGGCCTGCCTTTGCGCGGCAATGCTGGGCGCGGGCGCGGCATTCCCCGCCGAAACCCTGCGCATCGGTTCGAAGCGCTTTACCGAATCCTACGTACTGGGCGAATTGCTGTTGCGTACGGCGTTGACCCAGGGTGCGGCCGAGCACAAAAAGGGCCTCGGCAACACCGGGATTCTGGTGGCGGCGCTGCGCGCCGGTGCCATCGATTTGTATCCCGAGTACAGCGGCACCATCGCCCGCGAAGTGCTGAAAATGGATGGCAACCCGACGCAAGAGGAACTCAGTCGCGGCCTCGCCCCCTTGGGCCTGTCTGCTTCCATAGCGCTCGGCTTCAACAACAGCTACGCGCTGGGGGTGCGTGAAGACCTTGCCGCGAAGCTCGGCGTTCGCACCATTGGCGACCTGGCGAGGCAGCGTTCGCTGAAATTCGGCTTGTCGCATGAGTTTCTCGCGCGCCAGGATGGCTGGCCCGGCCTGACACGCCGGTATGGTCTGGCCGCAGCGGCGCCCTCCGGGCTCGATCATGGCATTGCCTACGAGGCCCTGGCGGCGGGGCGCGTGGATGTCATCGATTTGTATTCCACTGACGCCAAGATAGCGCGCTACAAGCTGCGCGTGCTCGCCGATGATCGCGGTTACTTCCCGCGCTATGAGGCGCTGCTCCTGCACCGCGCCGACGTCCCGGTGCGCTTCGCGCCGCAATGGCAGTCTTTGCAGACGCTGGCGGGCCGTATCGACGCGGAGCACATGATCGCCATGAACGCCGCGGCCGAACTCGATGGCAGGACGTTCGCCCAGGCGGCCGCGATGTTCGGCGGCGAGCAGGCCTTGCCCGGCGCCGCGCCGAAGGCTGGTTTCTTCGAGGCCCTGTTTGCCGCCGACCTGTGGCGCCTGACGCGCGAGCACCTGCTGCTGGTCTTCGGCTCGCTGGCGGCAAGCATCCTGGCGGGCCTGCCGCTGGGTATCCTGGCGGCGAAGAAAGCCGCCTGCGCGCAACCCGTTTTTGCCGTGGTGGGCGTCATCCAGACCATCCCGTCGCTGGCCTTGCTGGCGTTTCTGATCGCCTTCATGGGCAGCATCGGCACCTGGCCTGCGGCAGTGGCATTGTTTCTCTATGCGCTGCTGCCGATCGTGCGCAACACGCATGCGGGCATGCTCGGCGTGGGCGAGGGCCTGCGGCAGGCGGCGGTGGCGCTCGGGTTGTCCGGGCGTGACCGCCTGTTTGCCATTGAAATGCCGCTGGCACGGCCGGCCATCCTGGCGGGCATCAAGACCTCCGCGGTGATCAACGTCGGTACCGCCACCATCGCCGCGTTCATCGGCGCTGGCGGTTACGGCGAGCGCATCGCCGCGGGCCTTGCAATCAACGACAACACCCTGCTGCTCGCGGGCGCGGTGCCGGCGGCGCTGCTGGCCTTGTTGATCCAGGGAATGTTCGAATGGCTGGAGCACCTCTGGGCCATTCCGGGACGCGCATGACGCTCTGCCAGCCGCAATGACAATTCGTAAGATTTATCCGGAAAATGGTTGGTTCAATGTGTATCCCAATTTAATTATTATTTAATATTGGGATATCCGTCAGCGTGGCGAGAGCCCGCAGGCTGCGCTGCAACGACAATTGCGGCAGCCTGCGCCGGGTTGTACGCCGCGTTATTGCGCGCAGGTGGCCATGATTTCGACCAGCGCCCGCGGATCGGCCAGTTTGGCCTCCACCGTCGCGCGGGTCGGAGGATTGGTCGGGTCCATCCAGGCAAGCCAGGCGATGTTCATCTGCTCGCGAAGGCGGATGTCGGCGACCCAGATATTGACCGAGAGCAGCCGGGACTTGCTGGTACCGCACGCGGCCAGCGCGGCGTCTATTTTTTTCAGGACTTCCTCGGTCTGGCCGCGCATATCCTTGCCAAGGTCGTCGGCGATAATGCCGGCAAGGTAGACCACGCCGTTATATTCGACGGCGCTGGAGAGCAGTTTGCCGGGTTCATGTCGTTGGATGTTCATGCGATCTCCTGCCTGCGGATTGATAATGGTTCGGGGAACGGTGCGCTTGTCATGCCTTGCCGACGCCGGCCACGCGGATCAGCCAGGCCACCAGCATGCCGCCGCTGTACAGGCACAGGGGCAGCGACAGGAACAGGCCCGCGAGCAGCACGCTCCCGTCCATGCCGGCAATCATTTCCTGGATGGTGTCGCCCCCCACGGAAAGCGTCAGCACCAGCCAGTAGGCCAACCAGAGCGCGGACACCGCGCCCCACAAAATCATCCATCCGCGTTTGCTGTTCACTCGGTCATTCTCCCCAGGTAGTACTCACAGGATAGGCGCGGGAGCCGCAACGGCTACTTCTGGCCCTTGGGCACCGCTAGGCAGATCGCCTTGACATATTTCTGCACGCCGTCCGGGGCAATCATGCCCTTCTTGGCCGTTTCGCACTGCTCCAGCTTGTCGTAGGGAACCCTCAGGCTGAAATTCTGCGCGGCGCAGCCCAGGCCGGAGTCCCAGGGACCCGCGCAGCCTTCGATGATCAGCAGCAGCATGAAGGTGAAATTCGGTAAAAGCATGATGGCTTGGCCTAGGAGGTTGGGGGCAACATTGTTGTATGCCTCACTGCGGGCATTTTGCCCAATCACGGTGCGGTCCGTCAATGACTCGACGGCGCGAAAATGTGTCAATAATTGTCAGGTGGAGTGCTTATTTGGCGGTGATTTTCCGTAGGTTTCTATCCAGTACTGATATAGGCATGGAAATCAATTTTATGCGGCCTTCTTTTTCCTGCCGAGAACCGCGCGAAGGTACTCGCCGGTGGCGCTGGCGGGGTTGTCGGCGACGTCCTCGGGCGTGCCCTGCGCGATGATCTGCCCGCCCGCGTCGCCGCCCGAGGGGCCCAGGTCGATGATCCAGTCCGCGGTCTTGATCACATCCAGATTGTGTTCGATCACCAGCACCGTATTGCCGTGGTCGCGCAGCGCATGCAGCACCCGCAGCAGCAGGTCGATGTCCTTGAAATGAAGCCCGGTGGTGGGCTCGTCGAGAATGTAGAGCGTGCGCCCGGTGTCGCGCTTGGACAACTCCTGGGAAAGTTTCACCCGCTGGGCTTCGCCGCCCGAGAGCGTGGTGGCCGACTGTCCCAGCCTGATGTAGCCGAGTCCGACCTCAATGAGCGTGTGCAGCTTTCTCTCGACCGCCGGCACTGCCGCGAAAAATTCGTGTGCCTGCTCCACGGTCATCTCCAGCACCTCGGTGATCGACCTGCCCTTGTAGTGGATGTCGAGGGTTTCGCGGTTGTAGCGTTTGCCGTGGCAGGTGTCGCAGGGCACGTAGACGTCGGGCAGAAAATGCATCTCCACCCGCAGCACGCCGTCGCCCTGGCAGGACTCGCAGCGCCCGCCCTTGACGTTGAATGAGAACCTGCCCGGGCCGTAGCCGCGCTCGCGCGCCTGCGGCACTCCGGCAAAGAGCTCGCGAATCGGCGTGAACAGGCCGGTGTAGGTGGCCGGGTTGGAGCGCGGGGTGCGCCCGATCGGGCTTTGATCGACGCTGATGACCTTGTCAAAGTGCTCCAGGCCCAGGATATTGTGATGCGGCGCCGGCTCGGCGCTGGAGTGATAAAGATGCTGGGCGAGGGCGGCATACAGGGTGTCGTTGATCAGCGTGGACTTGCCCGAACCCGAGACGCCGGTGATGCACACGAACAGTCCCACCGGCAGCTCGAAATCGACGTTCTTGAGATTGTTGCCGCTGGCACCCTCCAACCGCAGCACGCGGTTCTTTTCCGGGCGGCGGCGTTTTTTCGGCACCGCGATCTCGAGCTTGCGCGAGAGATATTTTCCGGTGAGCGAAGCCGGATTGCGGCGAATTTCCTCCGGCGTGCCCTGTGCGACGATCTCGCCGCCGTGCACGCCCGCCCCGGGGCCCATGTCCAGGATGTGGTCGGCCACCAGCATGGCCTCCTCGTCGTGCTCGACCACGATGACGGTGTTGCCCAGGTCGCGCAGGTGCCGCAGCGTATCGAGCAGGCGCCCGTTGTCGCGTTGGTGCAGGCCGATGGACGGTTCGTCGAGCACGTACATCACGCCGGTGAGCCCCGAGCCGATCTGCGAGGCGAGGCGTATGCGCTGCGCCTCGCCGCCTGAGAGCGTGTCCGCAGAGCGGTCGAGGGTGAGGTAATCGAGGCCGACGTTGACCAGGAATCCCAGGCGCGACACGATCTCGGCGATGATGCGCTCGGCGATGGCGTGCTTGGCGCCCAGCAGTTTCAGATTCCTGAAGAACGCCAGCGAATCGCGCAGGGGGATGCCGCTGACTTCGTAGATGGCACGCTCGCCCCCGGGCGTGCCCACCTTGACGTTGCGCGCCTGCTCCCGGAGGCGCGTGCCATGGCATTCGGGGCACGGGCAGGTGTTGAGATATTTGGCCAGTTCCTCGCGCACCGCGACGGTGTCGGTTTCCTTGTAGCGGCGCTCCAGGTTCGGCACGATGCCCTCGAAGGCGTGCTCCTTCATCACCGTGCGGCCGCGCTCGCTCAGGTAGGCGAAGGGGAGCTTTTCCTTGCTGCCGTAGAGCACGATCTGCTGGATGTTCTCCGGCAGCTTCTCGAAGGGCACCTCAACCCCGAATTTGAAATGATTGCCAAGGCTGGTGAGCATCTGGAAATAGAACTGGTTGCGCCGGTCCCAGCCCTTGATGGCGCCACCCGCGAGCGACAGTCCCGGGTGCACGACAATGCGCTTGGGATCGAAGAAGGTGATGCTGCCCAGGCCGTCGCACTTGACGCAGGCACCCATCGGGTTGTTGAAGGAGAACAGGCGCGGCTCCATCTCCTCGATCGAATAGCCGCATACCGGGCAGGCAAACTTCGCCGAGAACAGGTGCTCCCTGCCGCTGTCGGTTTCGACGGCCAGGGCGCGGCCGTCGGCGTGGCGCAGCGCGGTCTCGAAGGATTCGGCCATGCGCTGCCGGGCATCGGCCCGGACCTTCAACCGGTCAACCACCACTTCAACGCTGTGCTTGTGGCTTCTGGCGAGCTTGGGCACCTCGTCGATCTCGTGCACCTTGCCGTCGATCCTCAGGCGCATGAAGCCTTGCGCGCGCAGTTCGGCAAAAAGATCCGCCTGCTCCCCCTTGCGCGAGGACACCACCGGGGACAGGATCATCAGGCGCGTCTCCTCGGGCAGCGCCAGGACATGGTCGACCATCTGCGTGATCGACTGCGCCTGCAGCGGCAGCGCGTGCTCCGGACAGTAGGGCGTGCCCACCCGCGCAAACAGAAGGCGCAGGTAGTCATGAATTTCCGTCACCGTGCCGACGGTGGAGCGCGGATTGTGGCTGGAGGCTTTCTGCTCGATCGCAATCGCCGGTGAAAGCCCTTCGATCATGTCGACATCGGGCTTTTCCATCAGTTGCAGGAACTGGCGTGCATAGGCCGAGAGCGATTCGACGTAGCGGCGCTGTCCTTCCGCGTACAGGGTGTCGAAGGCGAGCGAACTTTTGCCCGATCCGGACAGTCCGGTGATCACGATTAGTTTGTGACGCGGCAGATCGAGGCTTAGGTTCTTGAGGTTGTGGGTTCTGGCCCCACGGATCCTGATCTGTTCCATGCTTTGGCGGCGATTCCCGCAGTTAAACTTGCTACTATACGAAATTCCCCCTGTCCTGAGCCACTTTTCTATGGAAGTATTGAACAAGTGGGCCATGCCCCCTTGTATATCCCCCGCATCAGATGAAACCTGCTTGCGCGTTTTATCGATTTGGCCGGCAACAGGGTTTCTCAGGTGAATAGCACCCCGAACCGCGATCGCATGTCCTCCATGGAGGTCCGGGCGGCGTTGTCGCTTGCCGCCTTGTTCGCCCTGCGCATGCTCGGTCTTTTCCTGATCCTGCCGGTGTTTGCGGTGCACGCGAAATCGATTCGCGGCGGTGACGATCTGCTGCTGGTGGGCATTGCCCTTGGCATCTACGGCCTCACCCAGGGGGTATTGCAGATTCCCTTCGGCATGGCCTCGGACCGTTACGGACGCAAGCCGGTCATCGTGTTCGGCCTGGTGCTGTTTGTCGTCGGCAGCATTGTCTCGGCCTATGCCACCGACATCTGGATCGTCATACTGGGCCGGGCCATCCAGGGTACCGGCGCAATCTCCGCGGCGGTGATGGCCTTTGCGGCGGATTTGACGCGCGACCAGCACCGCACCAAGGCCATGGCCATGATCGGCGGCTCGATCGCACTGGTGTTCGCGCTGTCGCTGGTGGTGGCGCCGGCGCTGTACCACCTGATCGGCATGGACGGCATTTTCCTTTTTATCGCGGCGCTGGCTGCCGCGGCAATCCTCTGGACGCTCTACGTGGTACCGGCGGAACCGGACGCGGCGCGCGACCAGTCGCGCCGGGTGAGAACCGGGATGCTCGGCGAGGTCATGCGCAATCCGGAGTTGCTGCGGCTCAATTTCGGCATCTTCGTGCTGCACATGGCGCAGATGTGCCTGTTCCTGGTGGTGCCCCTGGCGCTGGTCAATGAGGGCGGCATGGCGGTGGGCGAGCACTGGAAGGTATACCTGCCGGTGGTGCTGGTTTCTTTTGTGCTGATGGTGCCCCCGATCATGCTTGCCGAGCGGCGCGGGCACATGAAGCTGATGTTCATGGGCGCGGTGGCGTTGATGTTGGCCGTGCATGCCGGGTTTGCGCTGGGCTATCGCGATTTCTGGATGCTGGTGGTGTTGCTGACGCTGTTCTTTACCGGGTTCAACGTTCTCGAGGCCTCGCTGCCCTCGCTGGTGTCCCGGCTTGCGCCGGTGCATGCGCGCGGCACGGCCATCGGGGTGTTCAACACCACACAGGCGCTGGGCCTGTTCGTCGGTCCCTGGATCGGCGGCTGGATCGCAAAAAACTGGGGTGTCATGCCGGTCTTTGTATTCGGAATGGCGTTATTTGCGTTATGGATAGTGGTGGCATGGCCGATGCGGGCGCCCGGGGCTTTGGAGCAGCGCAGTTTTCCGCTCGGCACGGCCGCTGATCCGGTCGCGCTGCGCGAGGGACTTGCGCGCCTGCGCGGGGTAAGGGAGGTGACCGTGTTGCCCGACGAGGGCGTCGCGCGTCTGACCTTCTATCGCGGTATGCTGGATGAACAGTCGGTGGTGAAATTGGTCGCGGGCGAATCATTGCTCTCGCCCGACAACATATAGCAGGATTCTTTCGGGAGAATATTCATGGCATCAGTCAATAAAGTCACTCTGATTGGTAATCTCGGGCGCGACCCGGAAACGCGGTACATGACCAGCGGCGAAGCCGTCACCAACATCACGGTGGCGACCACCGAAACATGGAAGGACAAGGCGAGCGGTGAGAAGCAGGAAAAGACCGAGTGGCATCGCGTGACGTTCTACAGGCGGCTTGCCGAGATCGCGGGCGAGTACCTCAAGAAGGGCTCGCAGGTCTATATCGAAGGCCGGCTGGAAACCCGCAAGTGGCAGGACAAGGAGGGCAAGGAACGCTACACCACCGAGATCATCGCCAACGAGATGAAGATGCTGGGCAGCCGCCAGGGCGCCGGGGATCGCACCCCGTCGGATGATCGCGAACCGGCCATGGCCAGCGAACCGCGCGCGGCCGGCGGGGCCAAAAAACCCCCCGGCAAGTTCGAGGAAATGGACGACGACATTCCCTTTTAGAGCTCGCGGTTATTGCGGCTGCTTTTGTCGGGCGGCCGCCTCACCTCAGTTTGTGGGCGCGGTGCCTGTCCGGTACCGCGCGGAGTCCCCGATAGTAAATGTGTAAATGCGGATCATCGGGGTTGACGATGGGCGAAGGCCCGCCCCAGAATCCAGGGCTCGCGAACGGCCATGGCGGTCCTCGAGAAATGCACCGGGAGTGTCTGATGAACAGCGTACGTCGTGAGGTTCTGAAAGCAGGCGGCGGGGTGACCGTGATGGCCCTGGCGGTCAGCGCGGGGTTGTTGCGCCCCGAAGAGGCGTTGGCGCAGGCCGCGTGGAACAAGGCTGCATTCGAAACCAGGAGTTTCGCCGATACCGTCAAGGCTCTGGGCGGGGCGGCCGCGGTCGAAAATCCGGGCGTGCGTTTTGCAAGCCCCACGCCCGAAATCGCCGAGAACGGCGCGCTGGTCCCGGTCACGGTCACCAGCAGCATCCCGAAGACCGAGTCGATCGCCATCCTGGTGGAAAAGAACCCGAATACGCTTGCCGCGAACTTCGTCGTGCCCAATGGCACCGAACCGTTCATCTCGACGCGCGTGAAGATGGGGCAGACCTCCGACATCTACGCGCTGGTGAAGGCCGATGGGCGCTACTACTACGCCAAAAAGGAAATCAAAGTCACGATAGGAGGTTGTGGTGGGTGAGCCGATGCGCATTCGCGCCCAGATGGCAGGCGACAAGGTCGAGGTGCGGGTGTTGATGAGCCACGAAATGGAAACCGGCCAGCGCAAGGACGGCGGCGGCAACATCGTGCCGGCCTGGTTCATCCAGAATATTGCGGTGATGCATGGCGGGCAGACGGTGCTCTCGGCGCAATGGGGGCCGGCGGTGGCAAAGAACCCCTTTATGCATTTTCGCTTCGCCGGCGGCAGGGTCGGCGAGAAGGTCAGCGTTACCTGGACCGACAACCGCGGCGACAAGCGCACCGACGAAGTGGCGATCACAGCGGGCTGAGGCCCGCGCAATCCGAATGTTGGTGGTGCCTGCGAGGCACCGGGCTGGGGGAACGATGACAAGACCACATAAGCCGGTTGTAGCGGCGTTGCTGTTTGCCGCCGGATTGCTTTTCGGGACCGGGGCCCATAGCCAAGACAGCACCGCCAAAGCCCTTCAGGAGTACCGCGATGCCCTGCAGGACGGCAATCCTGCCGAACTCTGGGAGATCAAGGGCGAGGACATGTGGCAGCAGCCGCGCGGACCGAACAAGGTTTCCATGGAGAAATGCGATCTCGGCCTCGGGCCCGGTGTGGTCAAGGGCGCCTATGCGCGCCTGCCAAAATATTTCAAGGACACCGATCGCGTCGACGATCTGGAATCACGGCTGGTGCATTGCATGGTGAGCCTGCAGGGCTATACGCGCGCGGAGGCGACGCGGCGCGTGTTCGGCGGGCCCGGCGCCGCGGCCGACATGGAGGCGCTGGTGGCTTACGTGAGCTCGCAGTCCAAGGGTGTGAAGATGAACGTTGCCCTGGCGCACCCCAGGGAGCGCGAGGCCTACCAGATGGGACAGAAGCTTTTCTACTATCGTGGCGGGCCGCATGACTTTGCCTGCGCCACCTGCCATGGCGAGGACAACAAGCGCATCCGGCTGCAGGACCTGCCCAATCTGACCAGCAAAAAGGATGCGCAGCGCGCCTATACCACGTGGCCGGCCTACCGCGTTTCGCAGGGCGAGCTGCGGTCCTTCCAGTGGCGCCTGTACGACTGCTTCCGCCAGCAGCGCTTCCCGGAACTGCTGTTCGGCTCGGACGCGTCGGTGGCGCTGACGATGTTTCTCGCCCGCAACGCCAATGGTGCGGCGTTTGCCGCGCCGGCCATCAAGCGCTAGGAGGCAACCATGAAAAAAGCTTTGGTCTCCATGGCGGCGCTGGCGGCGGTCTTGTTTGCCGGCATCGCGCTGGCGCAGTCGCGCTCTGCGGTTGGCGAGGTCGAGGCCATGCGCGAATTGATGCGCGGCTTCAAGCCCAGCGGGCAGGCGGGCCTGTCGCGCCTGGTGCAGGACGAAGTGCAGCAGTTTTGCTCCGATCCTGGCTGGCAGCGCAACAAGGCGCGCATCGCGGCCATCGAGGGGCAGCAGCTGGCCGCGGTGAAATATCCGGCCGACGGCAAGCTGATGGGGAACTGGAAGGCGGGCGAGAGCATCGCGCAATCGGGCGTCGGCAAGCAATTCAGCGACAACCCGAGCCAGCCTTCGGGCGCGAACTGCTATGCCTGCCACCAGCTCACGCCGCAGGAGCTCTCCTTCGGCACCATCGGGCCGAGCCTGCGCAATTTCGGAAAAACGCGCGGCAGCAGCGAAGCCATACAGCGCTATACCTACGCCAAGATCTACAACTCGCGCGCCTACAGCGTGTGCACCAACATGCCGCGCTTCGGGCATAGCGAGATCCTCACCGAACAGCAGATCAAGGACGTGGTGGCGCTGTTGCTCGATCCGGAATCCCCGGTCAATAAATAGCAGATTCTGCGCATGTCCCTGTCACGCCGCGAGTTCCTGCAGGTGCTGGCGGCCGCCGCCGCAACGGGGATGGCGCTGGACGCCCCGGCACAGTCGGCAGCAGCGGCGGCAGACGCGCGCTTCTACGACCTGCCCAGATTCGGCGATCTGCGCCTGCTGCATTTCACCGATTGCCACGCGCAGCTCTTGCCGAGCCATTTCCGCGAACCCGATGTCAACCTGGGCGTCGGCGAGGGCATCAACCGCCCCCCGAACCTGGTCGGCGAGCACCTGCTCAGGGAATTCGGCATCCGTCCGGGCACCCGCGACGCGCATGCCTTCACGCATCTGGATTTTTCCCGCGCGGCGCGCCGCTACGGGAAGATCGGCGGCTTCGCCCATCTGGCCACGCTGGTGAAAAAGCTGCGCGCCGACGGCCCGCCCTGCCTGTTGCTCGATGGCGGCGACAGCTGGCAGGGCTCTGCGACCTCGCTGTGGACCGAGGGCCGCGACATGATAGGGGCGAGCAGGCTGCTCGGGGTCGAGGCGATGACGGCGCACTGGGAATTCACCTACGGCGCGGAGCGGGTGAAGCAGGCGGTCGCCAAGGAGTTGCAGGGTGGAGAACTCCCTGGCGGCATCGAGTTTCTGGCCCAGAATGTCAAGACCACCGACTTCAACGACCCCGTGTTCAAACCCTATGTGCTGCGCGAGCTCGGCGGCGTGCCGGTGGCGATCATCGGGCAGGCCTTCCCCTACACGCCGATCTCCAACCCGCGCCACCTGATGCCCGAGTGGAGTTTCGGCATCGACGAGGACCGCCTGCAGCAGCTGGTCGATGAAGTGCGCTCGGGCAGGGGCGGCAAGGCCGGCGCGCAGGTGGTGGTCTTGCTTTCGCACAACGGCATGAGCGTCGACCTGAAGCTCGCCTCGCGCGTCACCGGCATCGATGCGATTCTTGGCGGACATACGCATGATGGCGTGCCTGCGCCGACGCTGGTGGCCAATGCGCGCGGGCGCACGCTGGTCACCAACGCCGGTTCCAACGGCAAATTCCTCGCGGCACTGGATCTCGAAGTCAGGGGCGGGCGCGTCAGCGATTTCCGCTATCGGCTGCTGCCGGTGTTCGCGAATCTGATTCCCGCGGATGAGGAAATGCGCACCCTGATCGAAACGGTGCGCGCGCCGTTCAAGGACCGGCTCGGCGAAAAACTCGCTGTAACCGAAGGGCTCCTGTACCGGCGCGGCAACTTCAACGGCACATTCGACCAGGTGATACTGGATGCCATGATGGAACAGAAAAATGCCGAGATCGCCTTCTCGCCGGGGTTTCGCTGGGGTACCACGCTGCTACCGGGCGATGCCATAAGTTTCGAAGATCTCATGGACCAGACTGCGATCACCTATCCGTTCACAACCCTGACTGTGATGAACGGCGCAACCATCAAGAACATCCTCGAGGATGTCTGCGACAATTTCGTCAACCCCGATCCGTATTACCGGCAGGGCGGCGACATGGTGCGAGTGGGCGGGCTCACCTATCGTTGCGATCCTCGCGCCAGAATGGGCGCGCGCATCCTCGACATGCGCCTGGGCGGAAAACCCCTGCAGGCCGGCAAGGACTACAAGGTGGCCGGCTGGGCGCCGGTGGCCGAGGGCGCCAGCGGCGAACCGATATGGGATCTGGTCGGGCGCCATCTGCGCGCGAAAAAAATCATCAAGCCGCCCCGCTTGAACCGGCCTGCCCTGCAAGGTGTCGCGGGAAATCGCGGCATGGTGTAAGGTTGCGCGTCACATTTTCGTGCCGACGCGAGGTTCTCGATGCAAATGGTTTCCACTGCCGCGACTTCAATCCCCTGGCAGGGGGCGTGGCCCTGTTCCTGCTGCCTGCCCGGAGGCCACGCAAGGGCGCTGTTTGCGGCATCGCGCTCGGCAGCGGCGAAGTCCAGCGCCAGCGGCGGGAAAAAATCCAAAGCGGCCGCCAGGCCCGCCGGCCCGCGCCGCATCGATGTGCATCATCATTTCGCGCCGCCCCGCTATGTGAAGGACCTGGGCGCGAAAAATCTGTTCAACGGTTCGCCGGGTTCGGCGCGTGCCACCTATGAATGGACGCCGGCGATGTCGCTGGAGGATATGGACAAGGGCGGCACGCAGACCGCGGTGACCAGCGTGTATAACGGTTCGGCGCTCGCCAATCACCCACAGGCGCGCCGCATTGCCCGCGAAACCAACGAATATGCGGCGCAAATGGGTCGCGACTACCCGGGGCGCTTCGGCAGCTTCGCGGTGCTGCCGCTGCCGGATGTCGATGGCAGCCTGCGCGAAATCGAATATGCGCTGGATGTGCTCAAGGCCGACGGCGTGTTCATGATGACCAGCTACGGCAATCAATGGCTGGGCGACCCCGCGTTCAAGCCGGTGTTCGAGGAATTGAACCGCAGGAAAACCATTGTCTACACCCATCCGCACGGGCCGGATGCCACCGAGGGCATTCTGCCCGGCATTCCACCCTCGGTGATCGAGTTCGGCACCGATACCACGCGCACCATCGCCAGCATGCTGTTCTCGGGCAACGCGGTGCGCTTTCCCAATGTGAAAATGATCTATTCGCACGCCGGCGGCACCATGCCCTTCATCCTCGAGCGCTTTACCCGGATTGCCGATACGCCGCAGCACAAGGGAAAATTTCCGCGCGGCATACTTTACGAGATAAAGAAGTTCTATTACGAAATCGCACAGGCCTCGCATCCCTATGCGATGTCCTCGCTGCGCAGTTTCATGCCGATCTCGCAGATTCTTTTCGGCACCGACTTTCCCTATCGCAGCGCCGCAGACATGGGCCGCGGCCTGGTCAAGAGCGGTTTCAGCCCGCGCGAAATCGCGGCGATCAACCACGGCAACGCGGCGAAACTGCTTCCGCGTTTCGCCTGAACAAAGCCAGTACCCGAAAGGCAATCCTGATGAATCCATTTCTGCAGGCCACCGCCGGCGCCGGCGGCGTCGTGCTCACCGGCGCGGTTGATTGCGCGTGCTGTCCGCCGTTTTCCCTGACCGGAGAGCGCTTCGCCGCGGGGCGGAGGGCCGCCGCGCCGGCCGCACGAGCCTCCTCCCAGGCGCGCGGGAAGTCCCGCGCCGCTGCGGCAGGCGCGCGCCGCATCGACACCCACCACCACTACTATCCACCGAGCTACCTGAAGGAGTCCTCCAAGCACCACGATGGCACCGTCTCGCATACGCCGCCGTGGTCGCCCGCTTTGACGCTTGCGGACATGGACCGGGGCGGGGTGGAGACCGCCATCCTGTCCATCTCGGCACCCGGCGTGTGGTTTGGCGACAAGGCGGCGGCGCGCGTTCAGGCGCGCGAGTGCAACGAGTACGGCGCGCAGATGGTGCGCGATTATCCGGGCCGCTTCGGCCTGTTTGCCACGCTGCCGCTGCCCGATGTCAAGGGCGCCTTGCGCGAAATCGAATACGCGTTCGACGTGCTGCGGGCCGACGGCGTGGTGATGATGACCAATTTCGACGACAAATGGCTGGGTGACCCGCTGTTCGCGCCGGTGTTCGACGAACTGGAGCGGCGCAAAGCCGTCGTTTATACCCATCCGACCGTCGCCAGCTGCTGCCGCAATCTGCTGCCGGGGGTGCCCGGATCGATGATCGAGTTCGGCACCGACACCACCCGGACCATGGCGAGCCTGCTCTTTAGCGGCACCACCTCGCGCTGCCCGAATATCCGCTTCCTGTTCTCGCATGCGGGGGGCACCATGCCCTTTATCACCGAGCGCTTTACGCGCCTGGCCGCTCGCAAGGATCTCGCGGCAAAGCTGCCCAAGGGGGTGATGCACGAACTGAAGCGGTTTTTCTATGACACGGCCCAGTCGGCGCATCCCATGGCGTTGAATTCCCTGCGCGAACTGGTGGCGGTCTCGCAGATTTTGTTCGGCACCGACTACCCCTATCGCACCGCGAAAGACACGGTCAAAGGGCTGACCCGCTGCGGTTTTTCGGCGGGGCAATTGCAGGCCATCGACCGGAAGAACGCGCTGCGCCTGTTTCCGCGCTTCAAAGCTTGAACTGCGGGCTGTCAGCCCGGGCTATTTGCCTAAATTGACAACCTGCACCCGCCGGTTCACCGCGCTCCCGGGATTGGCCGGGTCGAACAACTGGCCGCGGCCAAAGCCCTCCACGCTGAGGCGCGCGGCTTCGACACCGTGCTGGCGCGCCAGGTAATCCGCCACCGATTGCGCGCGCTGCCGGGAGAGAGTCAGGTTGTACGCGTCGGCGCCGCGCGCATCGGTGTGGCCGGCGATGCGCATGCGCGATTCGCGTAGCGCCGGATCGTTGAGCGCCTGTCCCAGGCTGTCGAGAACGATGCGCGCATCAGGGGTCAACCTGGCCGAGGCATATTCAAAGTTCACTTGCAGGTCGAGGCCGGGCGGAGCCTGGACGCGCTCGGTGCGGTTCTCCACTTTTATGCCGCGAGTGGCAATACTGCGCGAGGGGACCTGGGTTGGTTCGCCCGGGGTGTCTTCCCCGGGGTTCTGGGGTTGAACCGCAGGGGTGAGCTTGCGAATGATTTCCGCGGCGCTGGGTTGGCCGGAATCCTGGGCAAAGATTGGCACGCAGTAGCCCGACAAAAAAGCCGCGCAGGCGATCATGCCCGCGCTCCTGATCAGTGGTTGGATTTTCTCGATGCGCCTGTTCATTCGTGTTCGCCTCAATGTGTCAGAACCGGTATGCGCTTATTTGCGCGATTGCGTTTTTAAAGGCACGGCTACCGCCGCTACCGTGCGTTGTCCGCCACCACCCTGCGGGCGCAGCACAAAGGCCTTGCGAAACGAGGTCAGATATTCCCTGTCGTTCTCGCCGTCTGGCAGTTCCTGCTGAAACAGCGGGCTTGCCGAAGCCACCACGACGATTATTTCGTCGCCGAACGGGCCGCCGATGCGATACATCGGTTGTCCGATGCCGCCGCCAAAAGTGACTTTGGTATTCGGCGCCAAGGGCCTGGAAATACGCCCTTGTGGCCAGGCCAGGTGCGCCACCTCGCCGTTTGCCTGCAGGTAACTCACGTAGAGATAACTGGGATAGGAGGGTGTGACCACTTCAATCGAAAGCGAATCGCCTTCGCGAAAACTGTTTCCTTCGCTGCCGCGCAAGCGAGCGGAGATGCCCTTGCCCTCGGCAAGCGCCTCGCCGAAACTCAAGTACACCTCGCATTGCGGCCATGGGTACAGCTTCGCTTCGGATCGGACGCGGCGCACCCCGGGCGTGGCGAGCAAATCGGCCTCAAGCAGAACCTGAGCACGAAACTTTTCCGGCAGCGCCGCGGGCGTCAAGACATCCACAGGAACGCCAAGCAGCGCCTACACTTCGATTTGAATGCCCGCAATATCGAGCAGGGTGGTGAGGCCAAGAATCGGGTCGACCAGGAGATCAAGATCGCTGTCGGGCGTATCAGCAGAATGCAGCACTGAGCCGAATACGCGCGGATTGCTCGCGTGGTTGGCCGCGACAAGGTGGCGAATCTGTTCGCGGTGAGCACTTAAGGCTTCGGATGGCCTCACGATTGCCGCCTTTTTGAGCTGTCGGTTCGATGAATTCGACTATGCGGCTTGCTTATCCGGCAGTTTCATATCGACCACGATTTCAGAGTAGGGCGCGAAAACCAGGCCATTCGCGTCTTTTTCAATTGCCATCCATTCGAAGCCACTGTGCGTCCGCCAACCGCATCGGCCGACCGCATGGTTGCCGTTCCGAAGGCCAGGAAAGGCGGGAATTTGGGATTACGCGCCGGGCATGGCACCAAAGGCGGGCGACTCTAATCTTGGACGGCACCCTATGGCAAACCGGTATAATCACCGGTTCTGTGGAGAATGCCATGCCAATTTATGAATATCGTTGCAGCGATTGTGGATTCCAGAAGGAGTTCCTGCAAAAGGTCAGCGACCCCCGGCTTACCATCTGCACCAGCTGCGGCAAGGAGACATTCCAGAAAATGTTGACTGCCGCCGGGTTCCAGTTGAAAGGTTCCGGCTGGTACGCCACGGATTTCAAGAACAGCGGCAGCAAACCGGTGGCGAAAACCGAGGACGGCGCCAAGAGCGGCAAACCGGTTGCCGCGGGTGACGCGGCGAAAGCCGATGCCGCGAAATCCGGCGGTGATTCCGATACGGGTTCGAAATCGACCGAAACCGCGGCAGCGACACCAGCCAAAGCGGATTCCGGGTCGAGCACCAGCAGCACCAGCAGTTCCAGCAGCACCAGCAGCACCAGCAGTTCCAGCGGCAGCACGGGGTCGGCGGCATAGGCATCGCCTTGATCCGGTCGGCCATGCGCGGCGCGGGGGCATCCTTGCCCTGTCGTCGCTTCATGACATTGTCACTATGCATGTCTAAATTTCGTTTATTGATTTCGCGAACCTCTCCGGCATGAAGAACGAAGGGCGTTTCGCCCACATGAAGAAGTACCTGATCACCGGCCTCCTGATCTGGATACCGGTGGTGATCACCCTGTGGGTGCTGGAGCTGATTGTCACCACGATGGATCAGACGCTGACGCTGATTCCCGAGGACTTCCAGCCGCGCTATCACATCCCCGGCCTGGGACTGCTGCTCACGATGGTGGTGGTGTACCTGACCGGCCTGTCGGCTTCCAATTTTCTCGGCCGGCGCGTGATGCAGGTCTGGGAGGGCGTGCTGCGGCGCATTCCGGTGGTCAACTCGATCTACGGCGGGGTCAAGCAGGTCAGCGACACGTTGTTTACCCCCGGCGGGCAGGCTTTCAGAAAAGCGCTGCTGGTGCAATATCCGCGCACCGGAAGCTGGACCATCGCATTCATGACCGGCCAGCCGGGCGGGGATGTGGCCACGCACCTGAGCGGCGACTACGTCAGCATCTATGTGCCCACCACGCCCAACCCCACATCCGGTTTTTTCCTGATGATGCCAAGGGCCGATGTGGTGGAACTGGACATGAGCGTGGACGACGCGCTGAAATACGTGGTTTCCATGGGCGTGGTTCCACCGCGCAAGAACGGCAGGAAGCCGGCGGCGACGCCGGCGGCGAAATAATCCCACATTGAATTCAGGCAGACCATGCGTACTCACTACTGCGGCGTTGTAAGCGCCAAGCAACTCGACCAGACGGTAACGCTGTGCGGCTGGGCGCACCGCCGCCGCGACCACGGCGGCGTCATTTTCATCGACCTGCGCGATCGCGAGGGCCTGGTGCAGGTGGTGTGCGACCCCGATCGCGCGCAGACCTTTGCCAACGCCGAGAGCGTCAGGAGCGAGTTCTGCCTCAAGGTGATCGGGAAGGTACGCCGCCGTCCTGAAGGCACGGTCAATGCCAACATGGCCAGCGGCGAGATCGAGGTTCTGGCTCACGATCTGGAGATTCTCAACCCGTCGGTGCCGATCCCGTTCCAGCTGGAGGACAACAATCTTTCCGAGAGCGTGCGGCTGACCCATCGCGTCATCGACCTGCGCCGCGAGCAGATGCAGAAAAACCTGATGCTGCGTTATCGCGTCTCCATGGCGGTGCGCCGCTATCTGGACGAGCAGGGCTTCATCGACATCGAAACGCCGATGCTGACCAAATCGACGCCCGAGGGCGCGCGCGACTACCTGGTGCCCTCGCGCGTGCATGCAGGCGACTTCTTCGCATTGCCGCAGTCGCCGCAGTTGTTCAAGCAGTTGCTGATGGTGGCCGGTTACGACCGCTACTACCAGATCACCAAGTGTTTCCGCGACGAGGACCTGCGCGCCGACCGCCAGCCCGAATTCACGCAGATTGATTGCGAGACCTCGTTTCTGGGCGAGGAGGAAATCCGCGCGATTTTCGAGGACATGATCCGCAATATCTTCAAGCAGGCGCTCGGCGTGTCGCTGGCGGCCGCATTTCCGGTGATGAGCTTTGCCGATGCCATGCTGCTGTACGGCTCGGACAAGCCCGATCTGCGCGTGGCGCTGAAACTGACCGAACTCACCGACGTGATGAAGACGGTCGATTTCAAGGTGTTCTCGGGCGCGGCCAATGCCGCGGGCGGGCGTGTCGCCGGATTGCTGGTGCCCGGCGGGGGCGGGGGCCCCTCCTCTGTCCACAAGGGCGCAGAACTCTCGCGCGGCGAGATCGATGCTTATACCGATTTCGTCGGCATCTACGGCGCCAAGGGCCTTGCCTATATCAAATTCAACGACATCGCCAAGGGGCGCGAGGGCATGCAGTCGCCCATCGTCAAGAATCTTTCCGATGCGGCGTTGCAGGCCGTCGTCGAACGATCCGGCGCGAAAGACGGGGACCTGATGTTCTTCGGCGCCGGCAAGGCGAAAGTGGTGAACGATGCGCTGGGCGCATTGCGCGTCAAGGTCGGACACGATAAAGGCCATGTCGAATTGGGCTGGAGGCCGCTGTGGGTGGTCGACTTCCCGATGTTCGAATACGACGACGAGGAAAAGCGCTGGGTTGCCCTGCACCACCCTTTCACCTCGCCCAAGGACGGCCACGAGGCATTCATCGACACCGATCCGGGCAAGGCCATCGCGAAGGCCTACGACATGGTGTTGAACGGCTGGGAGATCGGCGGCGGTTCGGTGCGTATTCACCGCGAGGAGGTGCAGTCCAAAGTGTTCCGCGCGCTGGCCATCGGCGAAGAAGAGGCGCGGCAGAAATTCGGCTTCCTGCTCGATGCGCTGCGCTACGGCGCGCCGCCGCACGGCGGCATTGCCTTCGGTCTTGACCGTGTGGTGACCCTCATGACCGGCGCCGAGTCGATCCGCGACGTGATTGCCTTCCCCAAGACGCAGCGCGCGCAGTGCCTGCTCACCCAGGCGCCTTCGCCCGTGGACGAGAAGCAGCTTCGCGAACTGCACATCCGCTTGCGCAATCCGCCGGTCGCGGCGGCCTGAGCAATCCGCGGCGCTCGCCATGCGCTTCATAGCGCTGCTGCTTGCGGTATTTATCCATGTGTTCCCGGCGCTCGCGCGAGACGCGGCGCCGGTTGCGGACATCGCCGCCGCTGAGTTGCCCGCCGAAGCAAGGCAGACCCTCGAGTTGATCCGCAAGGGCGGGCCGTTTCCCTACAGGCAGGACGGCGTGGTGTTTGGCAATCGCGAGAAGCTCCTGCCGCCGCGCCCGCGCGGCCATTACCGCGAGTACACCGTCAGGACGCCGGGCGTGCGCGATCGCGGCGCGCGCCGCATCATCACCGGTTCGGCCGCGGGCGGCGACGCGAAAACCGCCAACGAGTACTGGTACTCCGAGGACCACTACAACAGCTTCCGGCGGATTGCCGAAACGAAGGGGAGATGACATGGATGCCATTGGCAAACTTCTCACGGATGCCGGCAAGTCGGGCGTCTACCATCTGAACCGCGATGCGCGCCAGCTTGCCCAGGCCGCCGCCGAGGCGGGACTCGCTGCCTGGCGCGTGGACATAGGTCATGCGCACGACAAGGAAGATTTTCTGGATCACGTTTCCGCGGCGCTCAATTTCCCCAAAACCTTCGGCGGCAACTGGGATGCCTTCGTCGATTGCCTGCGCGATCTGTCATGGGTCGAGGCCAAGGGCTATGTCGTCATCCTCGAAAAGAGCAAGCATTTTTGTGCCGCGCACAAGCACGAGTTCGACGCTGCGATCGAATCCCTGAGCGAGGCCGCGGCATTCTGGAGGGCGCAGGGCATGCCCTTCTGGGGGCTGGTCGGCGGGCCGGATGGCTGGGATTCGGGCTATCCGCCGCTCCCTGCGGACTGAATCCGGCAATATGAAATATTACAAATCGGTATAGAAACTATCGGAATACTTACGCCAATAAACGATTTCTACTAATAATTGTACTGAAATATTGCCGATATCCCGGCTTGAATCCGATTGCGACGGGCATCGTTATCAGGAATCGCCGAGTACCGCCTTGATTCCGGTATAGACCGAGACCGCACCGCTGATCAGCGGTGCGACCGCGCGCGCGATGGTGGTGATCTTGGCGACCAGCTTCTGCACGCCGAGTTCGCCGTCTTCGTGCTTGGCAAACAATTGGGCGATGAGGACGATCAGGCGGTTGGGACGCGCGGGCTTCCTCGACTGGTGGTAGCGCAGCTTGCCCAGGAACATTCCGGTGACAAAGCTAAAGGCAATGCTCGCGGCGTACTCGACGAACTCGCGCCATTCGCGCAGGTTCTCGGGCAGGAGCGGAACCTTGTCCACGTATCCGGTGACCGCGCTCATGCCCAGCACTGCGACGCAGGCGAGCGCAGTTGCGGCAATGCCCGAATACCAGAAGCGCCGCGGGTGCCATAGGTACAGCGCGAAGCCGAAGGGCAGCGGAATCAGCAAAGAGGCAATGCGCAGGTAAAGTGTCTTCAGGTCGTAGATGACGACGATCAGGCCGTGGGCGGCGAGCAACAGGGCCAGGGAGGCGAGCGCGGTAATCAGCAGGCTGATCAGATAGCTGCGCGGCCTGGCGGGCGCGGCCGGCTCCTCTGGCAGTGCGGGGGCGAGCTGCTGCTGACTGATCCTGCTCTCGAGTTCGGCGATTCGCGCCTCGAGTATTGCATGGCGCGCGGGGTCGCCATCCTTGAGTTTTTGCTCGAGATCCGCAACCCGCAGCTGCAGCGGCATGAGCAGGTACAGGTCGCGCCGGCACACCGGGCAGACCACCGCCGCGTCGTTGATAGTGGAGATGCAATACGGGCACTGCATGCGTGCTCCCTGCGCGGTTGGCTCTGAGGATCGCGAGCGTGTTCTGTTCGAATGGCCCGGGTTCAGTTGCTTACGGTCAGGCTCAGGACCGAATGGGTCTGGCGTCCCTCGTCATCCTTGACGGTGACGCGGATCTGGTGGTTTCCCGGCGGCATCGCCGCCTTGCCGACATCGATGCCGTCGGTTTTGATGCCGCTCTTGACACGTTCGGTCAGGTCGACCTCGGGTGTCTTCAGATAAGTCACCCGCACGCTGGCTGCATCGATCTTCGAGCCGCCGCGCGGTTCGAATGCTATTTTCAGGTCGACCGGGCTTTTGACCAGCTTGACCGCGGGGTCTGGCGACATGAACTTGATGCCCGGCCCGCGGGTGACGCCGCGGCTGGCGATCTGTCTCGTCGCGTTGGGCAGGCGGGCCTCCTCCGCGGTGATCAGTTGCAGCGTTTGCGCCTGCGCAGCGCCGGCGAACAATATCGCGCCGATCAGCATGTGAATTTTCATGAATGGCTACTTTCCGGGTAACACGGCATCGAATGATAACCCGATGATGGGCACTCTGAGCGAACCTGGCGCCTGGGCGGGCTGGCGCGACCGAATCGGCACAGGCAAATGCCCGGCGCGTGAGCGGCGTCTGCCTATTTTGCGACAGACGCCAGCCGCGCTCGCGCCGAGTCCGCGCCCCTGGCATTGCCGGTCGCAACATAAACGGCAAGCGCGCGCGCGTAGAAATGCTGCGCCAGGTCGGGCGCGCCGAGTCCCGCCTGGTTGTCGCCTGCGTAGACCAGATCCAGAGCGATGCGCGCGGGGAGTCCGAGTTGACGGTCCAGTTCCAGGGCCCTGGCCAGCATCAGCGCGGCATCGGCGCCGCGGCCGGCGCGCGCATACGCGCGTCCCAGCAGCCGCCAGGCGCTGGCGCGCTCGGTCTCGATGGCGGAGGTTGCCGCGAGTTCGACGGCGCGCGCTGCATGTTGGAGGGCCGCATCGTTCCGGGACTGCTCCAGCGCCAGGTGGGCGCGCAGGTTCTCCAGTGTCAGCGCGAGCGGGCAGGGTGCGGTGCAGGCACGCTCGGCGTCATCGGCCCAGCGCAGTGCCGCCTGCGCATTGCCTTCATCCAGGGATATCAGCGCCTTTCGTGCTGCTGCCGCGGCAGCGACTGCCTGCCCGTATTGTTGCGGCGCCGAGATCACCCTGTCGGCCGCAGCGTGCGCCTCGGACCATTGGCCCAGTTGCGCATGCAGCAGCGCGAGGTTCAGCAGATTGGCGCCCGCAAGATCAAAGTCCTCGATGGACTCGGCCGCGGCGAGCGAAGACCGGTAAAGGGCCAGCGCGCCCGCGGCATTGCCGGACTCGAGCGCGCGCCTGCCGGCCTGGTTGTGCGCGCGCGCCGCCTCCAGCGCCGGGCTGGGGTTGCGGCCCGCGGGCGAGCCGCAGCCGGCGAGCAGCACGGCGGCGATGATGGCGGCTGAGAAACTATTTTGCAGCCGGTTCACGCAGTGCCTTCGCATCCAGACTGTCGATCGCCAGCGCCGCCGGCGGCGCGGCGGGGAGCAGGTCGCGGATCGGCCATGCGCGGGTGACGCCACGCACGATCTCGCGCGCATCCTCGGCGGCAGGCTGCACATTGCGCAAAGTGCCCGGAAGGGTTTCGGCCGCCGCTGAGGAGATGGTGCGCGCGTCCCGTGCAACCGCCTGCAGGCTTTCCAAAGTGGTGTTTGCTTCGCGCACCAGTTGCGGCAGGCTGCCGTTGATCGTGGCGACACTTTTCTCCGCCTGCGCAATCACGCCGTTCAGGCGGACCACGGTCTGGTTGGCTTCAGTGAGGGTGGCAACCGATTGATTGCCGATGCTCGACACCTGCTTGCGGACGTCGACGCTCATCGCGTTGATTTCCATGGCTGCGTGCGCAAGCTCGCGCGAAGCTTTGGCGGCCTCCTCCATGATTTCGCCGAGCCGGTCCTGTCTCTGCCTCAAGGTGCCGGTGATCTGCTTGACGTCATCGAGGATGGGCGCAATCCTGCCCTTGAGGTCGCTGGCCATGTCGGCGAAACTCTCCGGACGCTCGAACCGTATCTGCGGGGCGCGCGGCGACAGCGACAGCGCGCTTTTCCCCCGGTCAATCGCGAGGACTGCGGGCTTGAACAGATCCTCCTTTAACAGCTCGACGCTGGCATCCTGGTGAATTCCGGGCATGTGCTCGGCGCGAACCGTCAGGGTTACCTTGACCTGCATGTTCGGCAGCAGCGCCACCGAGCTCACCTCGCCGATGCGGAAACCGCTCAGCGTCACCGCAGTCCCGTTGGAAAGTCCGCTTGCCGAGTCCGTCTCGAAATACATTTCCGCGGTCTTGGCAAAGGCGTCGTGCCGGTAGGCGATCGCCAGCGCGAGAGTCCCGGCGAGCAATGCGCCGGTTACCAGCAGCGCGACGATCTGCCCCCGGGCCCGGCCGCTGCGAAAATCATCCTGTATGGGGGATTCAGACATGGTCGGGGCCCATCATGCCAGAAGCAGCAGCACGGCGAATACGTCGACCGCGCACACCCAGGTGAGGCTGCCGACGCAGGCTGCCATCACCGCCTTGGGCACTTCGCGGATATCCGCTTCGACGCTCAAGCCGTGATAACAGGATATGACGCCGATGCCGGCGCCGAACACGGTACCCTTGATGAGCGAGAGCGGAATCTGCCACCAATGCGCGGCATCCAGAAAATGCCCAAGCTCTGTTGGCAGGGGCGTTCGCAGGGTGAAGGAGGTTGCCAGCAACGCCGCGCCAAAGGCAATGCACTGGAAGTAGGCGACCAGCATCGTGGCCGACAGCGCAAGGCCCAGGACCCGCGGCAACACCGGGTGGTCTTCGTAGGCGGCGCCCTTCCACAGGCTGTCGTGGATGCCGCTTTGCAGGCGCATCAGCGCGGTTTCGGCGCCGATCGCGACGCTGCTGCGGGCGACGATGATCATCGCCGCGGCCAGCGGCGCCAACTCGCGGATGCCGCCCCAGACCACGGTCTTGAGCGCCAGTTCGTTGTCCGCGCCCACGCTCGCCAGGGCGCTGGTGACGATCACCGCGCCGAACAGCAGCGCGAACAGGCTGATGAGCGGCAGCGCGCGCACGCCGGTGAAATGGATTTGCCGCAGCAGCGCGGCGCGCACGGCATCCTGTTGCAGCAGATCCCATTGACGCAGCGCATGCGACAGCGTGTCCAGATATCCAAGCGCTATGCGTTGTGTGGCGCCGATCATTGACATCCCCCGACCATCCAGGGGATTGTAGCGCGGCACCTTGCCGCCTGTTGAGCCTGGTCGCGGTCGGCTGGCGGCACACACAGGCGCGCCGGCCGGTTTTGCCCTGCATACGCGTAGAATTGGCGCACCATGGCCAACGACGCCGAACCCGTCTACAAGATTCCGCTATCGGTTCTGGTGGTGATCCATACTGCGGATTGGCAGGTGCTGCTGATCGAGAGGGCCGACTGGCCGGGTTTCTGGCAGTCGGTGACCGGGAGCGTGGACCACGAGGATGAAGGATGGGCGGCCACCGCGGTTCGCGAGGTCCGGGAGGAGACCGGCATCGACGCCACCTGTCATGCGCTCAGCGACTGGGGCATCGAGAACCGCTTTGAAATCTACAGTAACCGGCGCAAGCGCTATCGGCCGGGCACGACGCACAATTCCGAGCGCGTCTTCGGCTTGCTGCTGCCGGCGCCGCTGCCGGTCACCCTCGCGGCTGCCGAGCACACCCGTTACCAGTGGCTGCCCTGGAAAGAGGCCGCGGCGAAGTGCTTTTCATGGAGCAATCGCGACGCCATCCTGATGCTCCCCGACAGAGCGACGGTGACATCTTGAGCCGCGCTGGCGTTGCCGCGTTGTTTTTCATCCTTGTCCAGTGGGGGGCTGGCGCCGCGCAGGCTCAGGTGGCGCGGCCGGAGATCGCTTTTTCCGTCAGTCTCGAGGGAGAGTTCATCCTGGTCGAGGCGCACGTCGATCTGCCGGTGGCCCCGTCCATGGCCTGGGCGGTGCTCACCGACTACGAGGGCTATCCGCGCTTCATCACCGGCATGCGTGAATCCAGGGTGGTGTCGCGCGTGCCGGAGGGCGTGGTGGTCGATCAGAAAGGCAGCTTCGGCTTCCTGTTTTTCTCCCAGGCGATCGAGGTGCGCGCGCTGATCACGGAGTATCCGAATAACCTGATCGTGTCGCGCACCATCGGCGGCAGTTTTCGCGACTCGCTCGGCCGCTATGAACTGCTGCCCCTGGATGGAGGGGTGCGTGTTGATTACACCGGCCGGCTATTGCCCGAGTTCAGCCTGCCGCCGCTGATCGGCATGGGTATCGTTCACTACATCCTGCAGAGAAATTTCACCGAGGTGGTCGACGAAATCCTGCGTCGCGACGCGCTCGCGCGCCAGCCGGCCAAGCCGGAGTAGGCCGGGATTGCGGGATGGGCTGGCGCGGCGAACCCCGGCGACAATTGCCCGAGGTCGTTTGCCGCGGTGCGCCGCGCTGAACCCGGATTGTGCCCGGGGTCAATTCTCGAATTTGCCGAAGCGCTGATTGGCAAAAACCACCTTGCCGCCAACCATGGTGAGCACCGATTCCAGCTCGGAGATCTGCTCGACCGGCACGCTGAGGTAGTCCCTCGAGAGCACCGCGAGGTCGGCGAATTTGCCGGGGACGAGTGAGCCGCGCCGTGCCTCGTCGTGCACGAACCAGGCGCTGCCCAGCGTATAAAGACGCAGCGCCTCCTCGCGGCTGAGCAGTTGTTCCGGGCCGCGCGTGGCCAGTCCCCAGGCCGACTTTCCGTCCACCAGCCAGCGCAGCGCCACCATGGGGTTGTAGGAGGCCACGCGGTGTGCATCGGTGCCCATGCCGATGTTGACGCCCATTTTCATGCCGGTCCTGACCGGCGGCGTGCGCCGCAGCCCGTCCGCGCCTTCGGATTTCAGGTAACGATCCGCGCTGTAATAGGTGGCGTCCTGCATGGCCCAGCCGACGCCGAGGTCCTTCATGCGCTGCAGGTTCTTCTCCGACACGTTGTTCAGATGCGCGATGAACCAGCGCAGCCCGGTGATCGGCACTTCCTTGTTCAGGCGCTCGAATACCGACAGGGCTTCGCCCACGGAGCTGTCGTTTTCCCAGTGGATCTGCAAGGCCATGCCGCGCTCGGCCGCCCATTTCGCGGCACGGTAGAACTCTTCCTTGTCCTTGTCCGTGGGTTTGTCGTTGTTGTACATGCCCAGGGTGACCGCCTCGCCGACACCGATGAAGCGCAGCATGTCATCGCCCATGCCCATCGGTGTCAACTGGGTGAGCGCCTGATAGTCCTCCAGTTCGCGTCCCGCATTCTGGGAAAACAGGCTGTAGGCGACGCGTACCGTGAGCTTTTTCTCCTGCCACACCCGGAACAGCGCCTGATAATCCTTGGCGTAGACATTGCGGCCGCCCGGATCGGCGAACCCGGTGATGCCCAGGCGATTGAGTTCGCGGAAAAACTTTTTCGAACCTTCCGCCTGCTGCTCGAGGCTGGGCTGCGGCAGCCGGTCGAACACCGCGGAAATCGCGAAGGCGCCGCCGACGATGCCGCCGCTAAGGTTGCCGGAGGCGTCGCGCTCCAATCTGGCGCCGAGGGTGAGGTCGGCATCGCTGGCGATCTTGAGCGCCTTGAGTCCGTTCGGATTGAGCAGTACCCACTGATAGAACAGCTGGATATAGACCGGATGATTGGGCGCCGCTGCGATCAATTCGGCCTGCGTGGGCCGGCGCTTTTCACGGAACTGCTGTTCGGTCCAGCCGCCGGCGACGATGATCCATTGCCCGGGCGGGTTGCTGCGTGCTGCGCCGCGTATGCGCCCCAGCGCCTCGTCGATGCTGGTGGCGCCGATCCAGTTCACCTCCGTGCCGAAGGTCTGCCCGGCGCGAATGCCGTGCAGGTGCGAATCGATCATGCCGGGGATGACGGTCCGGCCGCCCAGATCGATGATGCGGGTTGCCGGGCCGGCGAGTTTGCGGATTTCTTCACTGCTGCCGGTGGCGGCGACGCGTCCGTCGCGTACCGCCAGGGCCTGGCGCACGCTGCCGCGGGCGTCCAGGGTCACGATCTTGCCGTTGACGAGCAGCGTATCGGCGCGTTGCGCGAAGGCAAGGCAGGGCAACACCAGTATCACCACGGCCATCCAGCGTTTGGGCATGCTTTTCATGAAATCCCCCTCGGAGCGTTTATCGGCCTGCCTTATTCGTGGTCCACCTGTATCGCCACCAGGAAGCGCGAAACCGTGTTGTAGGCGGCAATGGTCGCAACCAGTTCCATGGCTTCGCGATCGGGAAAGTGCTTGCGCACCTCGGCGAACACGGTATCGGGAACCTGGACATGCCGGGTCATGGCATCGGTACAGGCGAGTACCGCGCGATCGGCGGGCGTGAAATCCTCCGGCGTCTGACCGGCACGCATGGCCTCGAGTTGCCCGGGGGTGACGCCTTCCTTGATTGCGAAGGGCACATGCGCATTGAATTCGTATTCCGCCTTGTTGATGACCGCGACCTGGAGGATGGCCAGTTCACGATAACGGCCCGCCAACTGGCATTGCTGGCGGATGGCGGTGAGGAAGGCGCGCCAACCGTCGGCCACGGGCGGGCTGTGCAGCAGCATGTGGTACAGGTTGAGAATCTTGCCGCCGCGCTCGGCTTTGATGCGTTCGGCGATCGGCGCGATTTCGGGGCGCGACAGATCAGGATAGGGGAGCCTGGCCATATTGCCAACCTTTCTTGAATTTTTCGGGGAAGCGCAGATCAAGTCTACAACCGAAGCGGGATTCGCATCCGGTTTCAGCTGCAAGGGGGGGGCATCCGCGGGCGCGTTGCGCAAACCGCGCCCGGCGGATTGCGAATCAGGAAGGGATCACCGGCAGCAGCAAGTGGGAGGGATACTCAGGGGTGTGGTGGATGGTGTGGCGCGTGTCGCGCAGCGGCGGCACGTGATAGGAAATCTTGTATATGTAACTCGTGCCCTCCCACGGCGCGTCCTGCGCTTTGACCAGCAGCTGCATGCGGGTGCCGGCCCTGAAAACATGCGAGATTTCGCGGATCTCGATCGAATAGCGGCAGACCTTGCCCGGTTCGACCGGCTCGGAGCGCGTGTGCGGATGATACGGTTGCCAGGGCTTGGAACGCGTCGCGTCGATCTCGCGATGCGACGCGCGCAGCCAGCCGATGGTGACGCGGGATTCGGCGCCGTTGGCATCGACCTCGGTGAGTTCCACAATCCAGTTGGTATCGTCGCCGTCGATTGCGGCGTAGAGTTCCAGTCCGATGGGGCCGGTGATCTCGAGGTCCTTGGCCAGGGGCGGCGTGGCATAGCGCAGCGCCGGCACTTTTTCCCCGGGCATCAGTCGCGAGGCGCTGGTGAAGCGGTCGGGTTTTTCGTTCCATCCCGGTGTGCCGGTGCGCAGCCCCCCTTGCAGCGTGAAAAAATACTTGGTCCATTGCGTGCGCGCGAGCGGCCACTCGTTTTCGTGGCGATACTCGTTGCGGCCCTCGACGTACAGGTTGATGGGCGGCTCCTGCATCACGCCGGTGTCGTTGTCCTTCAACCAGTGGTCGTACCAGCGCAGCACGATGTCGTGGTTTTCGTGCCAGGGCCGGTTGAATCCCACGCCCGACTCGGGCGTGGTGATCATGAGCTTCTTGGGCGCCTGAATGCCCGCAAAGGCGCAGAAGGATCCCGGCAGATGGATGTAAGCCGAGGTCCACCGGCCGATCAGGCAGGTGGGTACCTGGATCCGGTCGAAATTCGCCGAGCGTTCCCGGTACCAGGGGCCGTCGTGCGGATGGGCCATGATGTCGAAAAGGTGCGGATTCGAGTCCGGCCAGCGCGCCGCCTTCCACAGCCGCGGATAAGCGCGCACCTCCGGATCATTCATCAGTTGCGCGCGCGCGCGTTCGGTCTCCCCGGCATCTAACCCGGAAGGTCCGACGCCGTTGACCACCAGGCTGCCGTCCCACCAGGTGGACACGAAAGAGACATTCAGCATGCCGCCGTGATAGCCCCAGTGGCGGTACATGTCGGTGGCCGAGTCCACCGGACAGATGGCCTTCAGGTGCGGTGGCTGCTGCGCGGCGATCAGCAACTGGATGATGGCGAAGTAGGAACTGCCCAGCATGCCCACCTTGCCGTTGCACCAGGGCTGCGCGGCGATCCACTCGACGAGGTCGTAGCCGTCCTCCTGCTCTTTCGCGGAAAACACCCGGTAGCCGCCTTCGGAGATGCCGGTGCCGCGCGTGTCGGCGATGACATGCACATAGCCGCGCGAAACGAAATAGTCGGTGTCGCCGCACTCGATGCCGCCGTTGCCCAGATCGCGGTCGGTGGGGTACTCGCGCACCGGCAGCTTCTGCACGTCCTTGCTGTAGGGGGAGACCGACAGCAGCGCCGGGAATTTCCCGTCGGCATCGGGCCGATAGATGTCGGCGGCCAGACGCACGCCGTCGCGCATGGTGACAAAAAGATCCTTTTCGATGTGCGTCCGGTGTCGCGGCTGCGATAGCCTTTCGTGCCAGTCTGTGCTCAAGATTGTTCTCTCCGTTGTTGTCAGCCTTCCCCCGAAGGGGACAGAAGAAGCCGGGTCAGCTGAGGGTTTGTTCCAGCGCCTGCCGTCCTTCCGGCGTGGCGACGACCACCAGCGTATTGCCATTGCGCAGGACGAAGTTGATGTCCGGATTGAACCGCCATTTATCGCCATCGCGCACCGCGATCACCACGTAATCGTGGCTGCGAAGCGCCAGGTCGCCGATCTTGGTTCCGGCGTGGCTCGGGGCAACGTGCACCTCCTCGACGCGCAGGCGGTCGTCGGTGCGCAGCATCTCGTCGAGAAAACTCACCACTTGCGGGCGGATCATGCTCGAGGCAATGCGCATGCCGCCGGTGAAATCGGGCGATACGATGGCGTCGGCACCCACCTTTTTCATCTTTTCCATGTAATTGATTTCGTGGCAGCGGGCGACCACGCGCGCCGCGGGGGTCAACTGCTTCACCGTCAGCGTAATCACCAGATTCTTGCTGTCATCGCCGGTGATGGCGAATACGCCGGCGGCCCTGAGCACGCCCGCCGCGAGCAGGATGTCGTCCTCGCTGGCGTCGCCATGGACGTGGGGAAGGTCGGGGTTCTTTTCCAGGAAGGCCTTGATTTTCTCATGGTCGCTGTCGACGATGATGAAGGGCCGCTCGGTGATCAGCAGTTCGTTGGCGACGTTGGTGCCGACCCGCCCTATGCCGCAGACCACATAGTGGCCTTCCATGTCTTCGATATCCCGCATCATTTTCCTTCTCCGAAACTCAAGGTTGATGTCGCCCGCGACGATAAATGCCGTCACCACCGACATGACGTATCCCATGTTCGCAATTCCGGCGAAGGCCAGCACCATGGTGAAGCCGCGTCCGACCGGACTCTGGCTCAGATCGACGATTTCGCCATAGCCGATGGTCGCGATGGTGATGAAGGTCATGTAAAGGGCGTCGAGCGGGGTTGTCTGCTCCCCGCCGATGATCAGGTAGCCGATGGTGCCGATCACATGCAGCCCCACCAGGAAGGCAAAGGGCGTGGCCAGGCGCCCGCGTATTTGCTCGAATATCAGGCCGGAAAGGACGAACCGCGATGGTTTCTTTTTCCGTGGCATCGGTGTTGCACTCATGGATTGAATGGTACACGCAGGCCTGCGCGCCTTGTTTGCGGAGTTGCCGGCGCCATTTGATCTAAGACAAAAAATGCTGTTCGCCCCCGCGGGCCATGGGGGCGCCCCGCGGGCTGTGGCAAGGTGCGGTATCTGGACCCGCCCGATCCGGGGCTACACTGGGAGGCGTTTCCGGGAAGACGCCGCGTCACTGTCGCGGCGTCTTCCCGGGATCATTTTTTCGATGCCCTGGAGTTTTCGTGGACGATCTGGTTGCCCGTGCGATGCAGAAGTGGCCGAACGTGCCCAAGGTCTATGGCTGGCTGCGCCTGGATCGTCGCGGCAACTGGCTGGTGAAATCGCGCCAGGGGACTTTCGAACGCATCGGCAATCAGGCGCTCACCGATTTTATCGGCCGCAACTACGCGGACGATCCGCAGGGACGGTGGTATTTCCAGAACGGCCCGCAGCGCGTATTCGTCGCGCTGGACTATACGCCGTGGGTATACCGTCTCTGTGACAGCGGCGCGTCCTTGCTGGCGCACAACGGCGCGCCCGTGCAGCGCCTGGAACGGCTGCTGCTGGACCAAGCCGGCGCAATGCTTGCGGTCGGCGAGCGCGGTGTGGGGGTGATCAGCGATCGCGATCTGCCTCCTCTGGTTGAGCGGCTCGCGGCGGAAAATCCAGAACTCGATGGCGGTGAGGCGCTGCCGCGGCTGGCGGCGCTGCCGCATTCGCCGCAAATTCTGCTGTTCGGCAGGCCGCTGCTGCTGGCGCAGGTGCAAGGCGCGTCCCTTCCGGGCATCTACGGCTTCAACCCTGATCCCCAGCCTGCGCCGGGGGAGCCGGACTGCTGAGGCTGGCGCTGCGCCGTGTGCCGCTTGTGTGGCGCACTCCTGCGCCTGTCGCTTGGGGTAACCTTGCCACATCGCATGGAAAACCGTTGGTGAGGCGTCGATGAAAAAGTTCAAAGCATGGATCCGGCCGGCTGCGGGAGCGGCACTGGCCATTTCATTTGCCGCGCTGATTGCCTCCTGCGGCACGGTGGAACAGGTCGGCTCATGGTGGCGGGGCGGGGCTGCCGAGGCCCCGCGCCTCGCGCCCGGGGTCGGGGAATACCTGTGCGAGGGCGGCAAGAGTTTTCAGGCGCGCTTTGATGCCGTCACGCACAGCGCGTGGGTGAGATTTCCGGACCGCGAATTCCGCCTGGACGCCGCGCCGGGCACCGCCGAGGGGCGCTACACGAACGGCCGTACCACGCTGAACACCAAGGGGGAGGAGCTCTTTCTCAGCGAGGGCGCGACGGCGACATACACCGCTTGCAAGCGTGCGACCGCGGGCTAGCGCCCGCAGCTAGCGTTTGAGCGGTTGCGGCAGGCCGATTGCCTCAAGCGGGACGGCGCGCCACCAGGTCGATCAGCGCGGACATTCCGCCGTGACCATCACCCTCGTCTATTTCGCTGTCGTGCTCGCGCATTTCAACGATCTGCAGGGCCGCGAACGCCTGCCGAAGCAGTGGTGCCGTGTACAGTTGTGCGGGGATGCGCGGACCGCCTGTTCCATAGGCTAGCTGCTCCGGCCGGTAGCCGTGCAGCAGCAACAGACCGCCTGGCTTCAGCGCCCGGCAGATCCCTGCAAACATGTGCGCGCGCTCAGCAGGCGACGCAAACTGGATGAATATGGCTGCGACGACGTCGTATTGAACGGCATCCCAGTCCCAGGCGGCCAACTCATCCACGCTTGCGGCGTAGTTGCCGGTCACGCCGCGCTGTGCGGCCAGAGTGCGAGCCTTGGCGACCCCGGCGGGCGAGAAATCAAATGCGGTCACCTGCAGCCCCTGCGAGGCGAGCCACACGCCGTTACGCCCCTCCCCGTCGGCGATTGACAGCGCGTGCATGCCTGCCTTCAGCCGCGCGGCCTGGGACGCAAGAAAGGCGTTGGGCGCCGTGCCGAACAGGTATTCGGCATTGGCAAAACGGCTGTTCCAGCGTTGCAGTTCCTGGCTCTCGCCCGGATTCTTGTCCATGGGTTTTGTCGGCGTCAAAGGCGCAGCGGGTGCACAGGAGCGGATCATTGCACCATTGACGGGACTGTGCCGCGACTAATTGAAGTTCCTGCCTTGTTTGGCCAGGCTCGCCAGCAAAGGCGCCGTCTGCCAGGATTCGCCGCGGTAGCCGCGTGCGAATCCTTCCATCGAGGCGGCGACTTTGGCCAGGCCGACAGTGTCCGCGTAGAACATCGGGCCGCCCCGGTAAGCCGGGAAGCCATAGCCGCTCAGGTAGACCATGTCGATATCGACCGCGCGCGCGGCAATGCCTTCTTCCAGGATGCGCGCCCCTTCATTCACCAGTGCGTAGATGCAGCGCTCGACAATTTCGCTGTCGCTGATGCTGCGCGGGCTGATCGATGCGGCGGCGCGGCATTCGACGACGAGCTTTTCCGTCTCCTCGTCGGGGATGGGCGCACGGCTGCCTTTTTCGTAGCGGTAGTAACCCGACCCGGTCTTCTGGCCAAGACGTTTCAGCTCAAACAGCCGATCAGCGACGCGTGAATAGGGAAGCCCGGGCGTGGCAGCGCGGCGCCGGGCGCGGATGTGAAAAACGATGTCGTTGCCGACGACATCGCACATCGCGAACGGACCCATCGCCATGCCCCAGCCGGTGAGCGCCTTGTCCACCTGCCAGGGCAGCGCCCCCTCATCGAGCAGGTATTCGGCCTGGCGCAGGTAAAAATCCATCATGCGATTGCCGATGAAGCCATCGCACACCCCCGACACCACGGCAACTTTCTTCAGCTTCCTGGCCAGGTTCATGGTGGAGGCCAGCGTATCGGCGGAGGTCTTTGCGCCGCGGACCACTTCGAGCAGTCGCATCACATTGGCGGGGCTGAAAAAATGCGCCCCGATCACGTCCTGCGGGCGCTTGGTGATCGCCGCGATTTCATCCAGGTCGAGGCTGGAGGTGTTGGAGGCAAGCAGTGCGCCCGGCTTCATCAGGGCATCCAGGCGCGTGAAGACATCGCGCTTGACCTCCATGTTTTCGAACACCGCCTCGACCACCATGTCGGCCTCGCGTATATCCTCCATCGCGAGCGTGCCGCGGATGCGCGACAGGCGCTTGTCCATCTCCGCCTGCTGCAAGCGCCCGCGCGAGACCGTCACCGCGTAGTTGGCGCGGATGGCAGCCAGGCCGCGCTCCAGCGCCGCAGGCGTGGTATCGAGCAGTTGCACCGGCAGGCCGGCGTCGGCGAACGCCATGGCGATGCCGCCGCCCATGGTGCCGGCGCCCAGAATGGCGACGCTTTTCACCTCGCGCGTGGCGGCATCCTCGGCAATGCCGGGAATCTTCGCGACCGCGCGTTCACCGAGGAAGGCATGGCGCAGTGCCTTGGACTCGCTGCCCTCGAGCAGGGCATCGAACAGGCTGCGTTCGTAACGCATGCCCTCGGCCACCGGCAGGCGCAGCGACGCCTCGATGGCGTCGATGCATTTGGCCGGCGCCGGATAGCCGCGCCAGGACTTGGCGGCGCTCTGGCGCTGCCCGGCGAAAAAAGCTTCGGCATTTTCGATTGCCGGTTTGATGTCGCTCAGTTTGCGCAAGCCCGCGGCCCCTTGCGGGAGTTCCCGGGCAAAGGCCACGGCGCCCTCGACCAGATCGCCGTCGATGATTCTGTCGATCAGAAGGGTGCCGGCGACGGCTTCGGATTTCACGGTCCGGCTGTTGATGATCATGTCCAGCGCGCGCTCCACGCCAAGTGCGCGGGGCAGGCGCTGGGTGCCGCCGGCGCCCGGAATCAGGCCGAGCTTCAATTCGGGAAGCGCAAGTTGCGCCCCCGGCGAGGCGAGGCGGTAATGACAGGCCAGCGTCACCTCCAGGCCGCCTCCCATGGCCACGCCATGAATGGCGGCGACCAGCGGCTTCGGGCAGGACTCCAGTGCCGCGATCAGTTCGAGCAGATTGGGGCTGGCAATGCCGGCCGGTGTATTGAACTCGCGGATTTCCGCGCCTGAGCAAAAGGCACGACCGCCGCCGGTGAGCACCACTGCCTTGACGGCGGGGTCGGCAACCGCCTTTTTCAGCAGATCGTGGACCGCGGTTCGCATCGCATGCGACAGCGTGTTCATCGGCGGGTTGTTCAGGCGAATGACGGCAATTTCGCCGTGCTGGGAATATTCGGCGGTGGACATGTGCGGGGACTCCGGTGGCCGCAAGCGGCAGTTGAATGGGATTCCCGCAGTTGCGGGACACCATGATGGGCGCATTTTATCGCGGCGGCGCGGATGAGCGCGCTAGAATCCCCGCTTGTGCATAACCTACATGCGGCCGATGCCTGAATTTATTGATACAGATCAAAAGGGCGCGATTCTTTGCATCGCGCTCAATCGGCCGGACAAAAAAAATGCGATCACCAGCGCAATGTATGCGGCGCTTGCCGACGCCTTGAGCAAGGCCGCCGCGGACGACGGCGTGCGGGTCGCTTTGCTGCATGGCAGGGGCGGGGTGTTTGCCGCGGGCAACGATCTTGCCGATTTCATGGCCTCGCCGGCGCGAACCGGCAATGAACCCGTGTTCCGTTTCCTGCGCGAGCTGGCGCATTTCGAGAAGCCCCTGATCGCCGCGGTGGAAGGCGTGGCGGTGGGCATCGGCACCACCATGCTGCTGCATTGCGACCTGGTCTATGCCGCGCCGGATACGCGCTTCGCGCTGCCCTTTGTCAATCTGGCGGTGGTACCCGAGGCGGCCTCCAGCTACCTGCTGCCGCGCATCGCCGGCTGGCAACGAGCCGCGCAATGGCTGATGCTGGGCGAGCCCTTCGGTGCGCCCGAGGCGCTGGCGGCGGGCATGATCAATGCCATGGTGCCACCGGAGCATCTGCTGGCGACGGCTATGGAGGCGGCGCAGAAACTCGCAGCCAAGCCCCAGTTCGCATTGCGCCAGGCCAAGCGGCTGATGAAGCAGAATCAATACGAGCACATCGATCATGCCATGCGCGAAGAGGCGCGGGTGTTCGCGCAGTGTCTGCAGTCGCCCGAAGCCAAGGAAGCATTTGCCGCCTTTTTTGAAAAACGGAAGCCGGATTTTTCGCGGATTTGAAAACGCACCCGATGCTGATATTCCGTCAGCTTTTCGACCCGCAGCCGGGCATCCGATCGAGGGCGGCAGGGGCTGACTGGCTTTTGGCCGGCTAGTGTAGAACGCCGTCGTGTAGAGCTTGCGCCGGCTGTTGGAAGCAGCGCGGCGAGTTTTTGGCCGCGCGATCCTAACTCGCCGCTGGGCG
>CAIOLO010000030.1 GCA_903859155.1 uncultured beta proteobacterium | reverse complement strand
GCTTGATGAATTCGGGGATGGAAACGCTTCGGAGCAAATTTCCAGAATTCTTCGGCTCATAGTTCCTTGCCGTATCGATTAATTTACGCAGCGCAGCCGTAGTCATGCTGCTCTCCTTGCGAAATCGTTCAGGTCTTCACCGGGGATCGGGGATTGGGCAATACGAACCTCCCGACCACTGCGATACCATCGTTCCGCACACTGTTCTGCTGCGTCTGTCCCGGCAGAATCATGGTCGGCAGCAATCAGCAAGGACTCAATGCCGTTCAGCACCGGGAACTGGGCAAGGTTGCCAGCGTCGATAACCGACCAAACCGGCTTGTACGCGACTGCAGCGGTAAGGGCAGTCTCAATTCCTTCAGCAATTGCCAATCCGGTGGTGACTGCTTCGTCGGGCCATAGGCGAATCACTCCACCTGCTTTGCGGTGCCTCCCAAGCAAGAGTCGGGGTGCATCGAGGTCTGCCTTCTCCCCGTTTGATTTGACCCAAGTCCGGTGCAATGTAATTGGCTCGCCTGTAATCGCATCTGTGACAAGCGCGATTAGGGCAGCACCTGTGTAACCCGAAGGATGTCGCAAGGATTCTGTGCATTTCAGGTCGCCGTCTTCTGGGGGAAGCGCACAACCCCGCGCCTTGAGGTATGCAGCAGCAGATCCCGAAATGGGTGCCAGCGTTCCCCATAAATCTCGCCAGTGAGACGCAAGCGTTAGCTGCTTATCCCGTTTTGGTTCGGAAACCTTCACGGCTCTGGGATGTGCCGGATACCTTTGTGCGCCTGTCCAACCGCATCGGAAGCAGTGCCAAACACCCCGATCCTGCTCAATGGTTACGCCCAGCGTTTTGTCGTTCTGTCGCTTCGCGCATTCGGGGCAGGGAACGCGATGACTGCCAACAGGTAAGTGGCGCAAGTCAATATTGTTCATCCGCCCACCTTGCGCTGTCCTGTTATACGGCCCATGCGGGTGCCGATGCCTGTGGTGACTTTTGTTTTGTAATGGCATGGCATCCCGGCCATTAAACGGTGCGATTTAACCCATTTGTCGAAGCGATTTAGATCAATTAACACCTTCGCGCCAATTTGCACCCAGACCCCGGCAGGGCCAGTTCCATTACCGCTGATGACCTCGCCTCGACTATTCGTTCGGTCAAATGCCTTGAATTTCAGGTCACGTAGCGCAGGTTCGGTGAAGGGTCTGATTTTCGAGCACCCTTTAAATGTAACGAAAGTAGAGTCATTTGGTGCCACGCTCGAAGTAGACGTGGTGGTGGTTGGCAAAGCGTCAAAATTTACAGAAATGGGAGTCATAGATTTCATGTGTTCTCCAAGCTAAAAACAGATAACCCGCGCATAGCGCGGAGCCACCGTTTCGTTGGAAGAACACGCCCCCGGTCAGGGGTATCGGCTTTTTCCCGATAGTCAGCCCTTCATTTCTGAAGAACAGGCATCCGATGCATCGGGCCAGCCATGCCCGAAGTTACATATTGCTGGAGCAGCCAACACTCCAGCGGCATCAACAATAATTACAAGCCCATCCGCGCCGCCAATTTATCGCCAAGCGCGGAGACGTGTGACGGGGCTAGGTGCGAGTACCGCGACACCATCGCCATCGTTTTGTGCCCCAAGATTTTTGAGATTTCCAGCGCAGATGCGCCCTGCATTGTCAAGTAGCTGGCTGCGGTGTGGCGCAGATCGTGCCAGCGGAAATTCGAACGGAACTTGCGCGACTCGTCCTTGCCTTCCCATGCACCCAAATTAGCTAATTCGCGTGCTGTATTCCATGCTGCGTTTAGTTGAATGGGCTTTCCACTTTTGCTAGCGCCAGTTGGCGGGAATACCAGCGAGGTGCCTATGCGACGCGCCTTGGAGCGTCTTTTCAGCGACTCGGCTGCTTTCTGCGCGAGTGGCGTATCTATAACGCGAACATTTGAACGCGCCTTTGTTCGTTCTTTGAGTAGGTCAAAGGCTTTTCCAACCAGCGGCAATACCCGTGGCTCGTTATTCTTGGTTTCGCCGTTGTGCAGTGTAATAAGGCGGTTATCAAAATCAATTTGCTGCCAAGTCAAATTCATTATTTCAGCCTGCCGCGCTCCCGTGGTCAGACTTAGCACCACGGCAGGGTAAAGATCTGGATTGTTTGAATTCTGGCAAGCAGTCAGCAGTGCTTCCCGTTCTTCATCGGAAAGAAACCGCACTCGCCCAACCGCCTCCTTGAATTTGGATATGCGTTCACACGGATTTCGCTCTATCCACTGCAATTCTTTGACCGCGTAGCTCAATACATCCGAGAGGTAAGCCACCATGCGGTTAACCGTGCCGCCACTTTTCAACTTGCCGGGCTTCGCCCCGCGCTGCACAGTTTCTTTCGCAAGAGCATCACGACAAGCCGCGATCTTTGCAGGGGTGATAGCGTCAAGCTGGCAGTCACCAAGCAGTTCAATCCAGCGGGTTAGAACAGGCTTACGTTCATCGAAACACTTGATCTTCCCGGGTTTCCATTTCGTGTAACTGTCTTTCAGTTCTTGGAAGGTATGCCGCTTTGCCTCCCCGAAATATCGCCCCGCCTTCATGTCGCTTTCAGTTTTGGCTCCCCACTCCCGCGCATCTGTCATGCGGTCAAAGGTTGCTGTTTCCAGCGGATAGCCTCTGAGGCGAATTTGTACCCGGTAGGAAACTGCCCCATCGGCTGCTTTTCGTTTCTGAATGTAGGCCATCGCACCTCCCCGCCCCAACAATGGATCAGAGCGTAGCGCACTAGTCAATTAAATGCAATACCAGATAATATATCAGGCATTCTAATTATATAAGTCATTGATATATTAATGTTACATGTTCGATTACTACATTGATGGTGCAATGGCGGTGCAACTAGGTACAAAAAAGATCACTTATCCACAGGCAAGAGTCAATGGAAGGGGGGGCAGACGATGACCACACTGGAGGGATATCGGGGATATGGTCTGCCTGACAGTGCACCACCAGTGCACCAAATAAAAAGGAGTTAGCAGTTACTATCTGCCAACTCCTTGAATTACTGGCTGGGGAGGAAGGATTCGAACCTTCGCATGCCGGAATCAAAATCCGGTGCCTTAACCAGCTTGGCGACTCCCCAAGCGCTAAACGTCCCCTAAACCTCTGCCAACGGGTGTCGCGCCAGCCCAGGGGCTACAAATCCGCGCAATTCCTTTGGCATTTTGGCGAGAACCGAGCGCGCCTGCGACTCGGCGGGAAATTCGGCAAATACACAGGCGCCCGAACCACTCATCCGGGCGTCTCCAAATTTTTTCAACCACGAAAGGTGCGCTGCAACAACCGGGTATTGCCGGCACACTACCGGCTCCAGGTCGTTTCGCCCAAACCCCTCGGAAAAGCCTGAAATTGTGACGGTTTTCGAGTCTCTTGTCAAACTAGGGTCGGCAAAAACGGCCGGTGTCGGCACCGCCACCGGTGGCACCAGCACGGTGTACCAGGCCGGGCGCAGTTCGATCGGGGAGAGCCGCTCGCCAATACCCTCGGCGAAGGCATTGGCCCCGAACAGGAAAAAGGGCACATCGGCCCCCAGGCGCAATGCAAGACGCGCCAACTGGTCCCGCGACAACCCCAGATCCCATAACTTGTTCAGGGCAATCAACGCCGTTGCCGCGTCGGAACTGCCCCCCCCCAACCCCCCGCCCATGGGAATATTCTTCTGCAAATCGATGTCCACACCCTTGGAGCTTCCGGTTTCGGCCTGCAGCAGACGCGCGGCCCTTGCCGACAACTCGGTTTCGTCGCTGACCCCGGGCAACGACCGGGTATGCCGCACCAGACCATCGCCTCGAGGAGTAAAACGCAGATGATCGCTGTAATCGATCAGCCGAAACACGGTCTGCAGCAAATGGTAACCGTCGTCACGCCGACCGACCACGTGCAGGAACAGGTTGAGTTTTGCGGGCGCCGGCCAGTCCCTGTCCCAGGATGCGACAGTGGATTTCACGAACCCACTTCCTGCCAGCCGTCGACAATCAGACGCATCTCCAGATCCGGCCGGGTCAGGCGGATGCGGATTGGCCGCCCCTCCCGATATTCCTGATACTCGATGCGCCAGTCGTCCTGGCGCAGTTCCAGCAACTGCCCATCGGCGCCGGGGCTTGTCTGAGCCTCCTCCCCCGGAGCAGCCCGGCCACGCAGCCAATCAGGAAGGCCGGAAAGGGGAAGGCGCCAACCCAGAACCTGCTGCGTCAGCATCTCTGCATTCGCAGCCTGGTACTGCTGCGCATCCGCAGTCTGCAGCGTTACGGCCCCTCCCGCACGCGTAATTCGCGCTATTCCCTGACCCATGGCGTTGGTGATCAGCATGTCATCGACCCCCTCGCCATGTCGCCATTGCACTTTTGCGCTGGCAGCTTCATCACCGTATCTGATGGCCACCCTCCCGGTCAATTCAAAACCGGAAGTCAAGTTCTCCTGCGGGAGGACCGCCGGCAGCGAACTGCACCCGGCAATGCATGCAAGGCCCGCTATCAGGCCGGACAAGTGTTTCGGGAAACGGGCCGCACACGGGCGAAAAACCCGCAGTGATGCGGCGTAAAGCACACTGGCGCTGCCGGCCGAGGAATGCCGCAATGCCGAAATTTTAGGCACCGCCAGATCCGATCAACGCGGCAGGAAACGCTTGAGCGTATTGGTCAGCGAATCGTTCTTGGGAAATTTCTGGTTAGCGTCCACCCAGATCTTTTCCGCCTCGGCGCGCTCTCCGGAAACCCAGAGAACCTCGCCCAAATGGGCAGCGATCTCAGCGTCGGGCCGCCCGGCAAAAGCCTTGCGCAGATACTTCACCGCTTCCGCATTCTGCCCCATCCGGTACAAAACCCATCCCATGCTGTCGATGATGTAGTAGTCCCGAGGCGCAAGCTTCAAAGCCACCTCGATCAACTCCCGGGCCTCCTCCAGCCGCACGTTGCGATCCGCGAGCGAATACCCCAATGCGTTATATGCATGCGCGTGATCGGGGCGCACGGCAATCACCTTGCGGATGCTGCTCTCCAGAATATCGACGCGATCGACGCGCTCTGCGAGCATCGCGTAGTCGTACAGCAAATCAGGATTCTCGGGCTGCCCATCCAGCGCCTTGCCAAGCAACTGAAACGCCTCCTTGACTTCATTGGCGTCGCGCAACAACTGGGCTTCGGCGAGCACCAGCGGCACCCGCTGCCCGCTGTTCTGTTCGGCAAGCGCATGCAGGTGGCTGCGTGCCTTGTCGAGGCTGCCTTGTTTGGCGAGCACCTGTGCGTAGCGTATCTGCGCCGGAAGATACTGCTCGCCGGATTCAACTTCGTTGTACCAGCGCAGCGCATCGGGAAACCGGTTCAGCTCCTCGGCAATCTGCCCCAGATACATGCGCACGCCATCCTTGTCACGAAAATCCAGGTCCAGCAGGCGAAGCAGGTTCGTCTCCGCGACCGCCAGATCGTTGGATTGCAACGCGAGCAGCGCCACCGAATAGATGACTTCGGTGTTGCTCGGGTAATCAGCCAGCAATTTCTGGAATTCGGTTCGCGCCTCCGCGATGCGTTGCTCGCTGACCAGGGCGCGCGCGTAATTCATCCGTATATCGCGGGAATTGGGAAAGCGCTGCAAATGGCGGGCCAGGCGGGCGATGGCATCAGGATTCGATTTCCGCTGCAGGACCTGGGCCTCGAACAGCACCGCGGCCTCCCAGTCGGGGCGCAAGACCTGCGCCTTGCGGACCTCCTCAATCGCAACATCCTCTCGCTCCGCGGCCAAGGCCGCCTGCGCGATGGCCAGGTGAGACTGTGGAAGAGACGCGTGGTCAGCGCCAAGCCGCTGCATCAACAGCAGGCTCGCGGCTTTGTCCCTGACGTTGGACAGTGACCGGACCAACTGCAGGAAAGTGTCGCCGGGATTCGCGCCAGGCGCGGCAAGCATGTTGCGCAGAAGCGGATGGGCCTCCTCCAGCTGACCAGCCCCAAGCAGCAGGCCGGCGAGAACCTGCACCGCGCGCGCCGAACCCGGATCGGCCTCGTACCAGAGGCGCGCCGATTCCAGCGCGATATTGTTCATCCGCGCGAATATCGAGACCTCGGTCGCACGCCGTGCAATTCTCGGATCACGCGTGCGCTTGGCCAGATCAAAGTAGGCTTGCGCAGACAAACCCGCGTTGCCGCGCTGGCCTGCAATTTCCGCCAATAGGAACTCGTAAAGTATCGTATCGGTCAGGTCCTGCAAGGGCAACACCGACCGCGCGTCGTCTGCCGAGGTCTGCTGTCCCGGCGATGATGCGATGTCATCAGCCGCCTCGTCGTCGACCGAGGCCTCCACCGACTTCGCGCCCGAGGTCCTGCCCGGTTGCTGCGCGCAACCCGACAGGGCGACGACAAACGCCAGGGCGCATAGAAGATGCGCGCTTACGTGTTTTTCAAATCGCTTTGCCAGCATGCCAACCTCGTCGCTATTTGAAAATGCAGTTTATCAGGCCGGCGAACGATATAGATTCCCATTGCCCCACATGCCCGCCAACTTCCCGCAGAATAGGAACCGCACGGGCAGGAGTGCACTTTGCCACTTTTATTGTCGCCGACCCGCAGGAAACCGAAAAAGCCATGCCGGAACTACCAGAAGTTGAAATCACCCGCCGCGGTATCGAACCGCATGTGCTGGGCAGGCGCATCTCATCGGTCGTGGTTCGGGACTCGCGCCTGCGCTGGCCGATTCCGGATTCGCTCGCAAGAACGCTGACCAGCCTGAAGGTCGAGGCGGTACGGCGTCGCGCAAAATACCTCATTCTCGAACTGGGCAAGGGGTGCCTGATCATTCACCTTGGCATGTCGGGCAGCCTGCGGGTGTTGAACACCGGCGAGAGAGCGCTGCCCCACGATCATGTCGACATCGTTTTCGGGGATGCCCTGTTGCGCTTCCGGGACCCGCGGCGCTTTGGCTGCGTGATCTGGCAGGCGGGCAAGGCCGAACAGCACCCTTTGCTGCGCCAACTCGGCGTGGAACCACTGGGTACCGAGTTCTCCGGGCACTTCCTGCACCGGGCCACACGCAACCGCAAGGTCGCCATCAAGCAGTTGCTGATGAATCAGCTGGTCGTAGTCGGCGTCGGCAACATTTACGCCAGCGAGAGCCTGTTTCGCGCAGGAATCAGGCCGCAAACCCGAGCGGGGCGCCTGAGCCGCGAACGCTGCATCACCCTGGCCGGCGCCGTTGTGGATACCCTGCAGGAATCGCTGCGCGCCGGCGGCAGCAGTCTCAGGGACTATGTGCAAAGCAATGGCGAACTGGGTTGTTTTCAGCTTCAAACCATGGTGTACGACCGCGCCGGCGCTCCATGCCGTCGCTGTTCCACGCCGATCAAGGAACTCCGGCAGGGGCAGCGTTCGACCTTTTACTGCCCGAGTTGCCAGAAATGAGACTGCCGCTGCGAACAGGTTCGCGTATCCGGTAATTCGCTGATCCCGGGCATCGAAATCCCTCTGGAGGGCCGCCGGAACCTTGCGGTCAGGCGCCCATCTGGCTCACTTTGACGGCAAGCCGCTTCAGCACGCCAGGATCCACGAACTCGGAAACGTCACCTCTCAGGACGGCAATCTCCCGAACGATGGTCGCCGAAACGAACATGTACTGCTCGGAGGGGGTCAGGAATACCGTTTCAACCTCGGTAATCAGCCGTCGGTTCATGCCTGCCATTTGAAACTCATACTCGAAATCCGACGCCGCACGCAAACCCCGGAGAATGACGCGCGCCTGGTGTTCGCGAACAAAATCACGCAGCAGGCCGGAGAATCCATGCACCTGGACATTAGCGTAACCCTTGAGCACGTCCCGCGCCATTTCCACACGATCGTCCAGGCTGAAAAAAGGCTGTTTGCCACGACTATCCGCCACGCCCACGATGACCTGGTCAAACAGCGCCGATGCGCGGCGTACAAGGTCCTCGTGCCCGCGCGTGATCGGATCGAATGTTCCTGGGTAAACCGCCTTGATCATCGTCTATCCAACCTGCAATAATTGAAAATGAGCCATACCGGCGCGATCCTGCCGCAGGATCCGCCATCCCGGCGGGGGCTCGAACCTTCTATCACCCTCGACATAGACCCTCGCACCTGCAGCAAGTCGCCGCGACAAATGTTCCATCAGGGCATTGGGCGGTCCATCCGCGTAGGGCGGATCGATGAACACCACATCATAGGTGGCCCGGTCCTGAACAAGGAATTCTAGCGCATCGGCATGCACCACACGGACCTGATTCGCACCCAGCAATCGTATTGAATCGCGCAGGGCAACCGCGACGCGGGGGTGATTTTCCACCAGCGTCACCGCAACCGCGCCGCGCGATGCCGCCTCCAGGCCAAGCGCGCCGGAGCCCGCGAAGAGATCCAGGCAGGACAGGCTGTCGAGACGCTGACCCAGCCAGTTGAATAACGTTTCCCTGACGCGATCTGGCGTTGGCCTGATCTGCACGACGCCTGGAAATGCGATTCTGCGCCGCCGCCACTCGCCGCCGATAATGCGTACCGAGCCTGGATGCGCAAGCACAGAGCGTGGTGCGCCAGGCGCGCCTGCGGATGGTTTTCTCTTGCCCAATGCTGCCGCTCCGTCTGTTGCCAGCCTTTTGCCGGAATTCTTCCGGCGAGCCAGTACCAGGCTTTGGTTTATTGCATACTGATAGAATTCAGCTATCTTACTCGCAGCATAGAGCAATCCGATTCGGCACCCATGCTAGGCCTGTTCAAAAGCCCGTCAAACGATACTTCGACAAGCTGGTTCGCCCGGCTAAAGACGGGGCTGAAAAACACCGGCTCGCGGCTTGGCAGCCTGCTGGTCGCCAGAAAGATCGATGAGGCGCTGTTCGAGGAACTGGAATCGGCGCTGCTTGCTGCCGATACGGGCGTAGCCGCTTCCGCCGAGTTGTTGCGCAAGCTTCGTGATCGCGCCTCGCGCAAGAAGCTGGTTGCCGCACAGGAGCTCAAAGCGGAGCTCCATGAGCTGCTGGTCGAGGCCCTTGCGCCACTGCAGACTACGATGGAATTCCACGGCGCACGGCCTTTCGTCATCATGCTGGCCGGGGTAAATGGCGCCGGGAAGACCACTTCGATAGGCAAGATTGCGCACCTCATCCAGGCGCAGGGGCTTTCGGTAATGCTCGCGGCGGGCGACACCTTCCGGGCTGCGGCGCGCGAGCAACTCGCGGCGTGGGGCGAGCGCAACCGGGTTTCCGTGATATCGCAGCCAGGCGCAGATGCCGCATCGGTGATTTTCGATGCGGTGCAGTCGGCCAGGTCGAAGAACATCGACGTTGTGATTGCCGATACCGCAGGCCGCCTGCATACGCAATCCCACCTCATGGAAGAACTGAAAAAGATCAAGCGCGTCATCGCCAAGGCAGACCCGCTTGCACCGCATGCAATATGGCTGGTCCTGGACGCCAATACCGGCCAGAACGCTTTGTCCCAGTTCAAGGCGTTTAACGACGCCCTGGGTTTGACCGGTCTGATTCTCACAAAACTTGATGGCACGGCCAAAGGCGGCGTGCTCACCGCCATTGCGCAAGCTCAGGCGGGCGCCCCCCAAAAACAGGCGTCAATTTCCGGGGGCCGCGCGGCGAATGCCGTGGTTCCGGTGGTATTCATCGGCGTTGGCGAGACCATGGAGGACCTGCGCCCGTTCAACGCCAATGAGTTTGTTTCCGCCCTGCTGGATCAGGATTAGGTCCTTTGGCGGCGAGTGCCCCCATCATCAGCTTCAGGGAGGTCTGCAAACGCTATCCCGGCGGTTATGATGCATTGAGCGGCATCAATTTTGAGGTGGACACAGGCGAATTGCTGTTCGTCACAGGCCATTCCGGCGCCGGCAAGTCGACCCTGCTGAAACTTGTCGCCGCAATCGAGCGGTCCAGTACCGGAACGGTATTGGTCGCCGGCCAGAACGTTTCGACCATGCAACGCGCGGCCAGACCCTTCCTGCGTCGGAATCTCGGCCTGGTTTTTCAGGACCATAAATTGCTGTATGACCGCAGCGTTTTCGACAACGTCATGCTGCCCCTTCAGGTGATTGGCCTGACTACCAAGGACGCCTCCCGCAGGGCGCGCGCCGCGCTCGACAAGGTGGGGCTGCTTGCGCGGGAAAAAGCCAACCCCATGAGTCTTTCGGGTGGTGAACAGCAGCGCCTGTGCATCGCGCGGGCGGTGGTCAACCGCCCCAGCATATTGCTTGCCGATGAACCGACCGCGAGTCTGGATCTGGAAACCGCCCGTTCGGTCATGGAGATTTTTCGTTCATTCAACCAGGTCGGGGTCACCGTGCTGGTTGCCACGCATGACCTGGCGGCCATCTCCCAGTTGCAGCCGCGCCTGTTGGCGCTGTCCAAGGGCCGGCAGGCGTGAGCGCCTGGCTGCGGCACCATTTTCACAGTTGGCGGGGCACGATTGCCCGCTTGACCGCCACACCGATCGGCACAGCTCTCAACGTTGCCGTCATCGGGGCGGCACTCGCGCTTCCGCTGGGAGCATATGTGCTTCTGGTCAATCTTCAAACCCTGGCCGGCGGATTCTCCTCTCAGGCGCAAGTGAGTCTTTTTCTGGACCGAAGCGCCTCCAGCGACGATATTCGGTCCATTGAGGACCGGCTGCGCCGCGAATCCGGAGTCGCCCAGATGCGCTTTGTGCCTCGTGCGACCGCGTTGCACGATCTCGCGCGTTCAGCCAACCTTTCGGGGGTGATCGGGGCCCTGCGGGAGAATCCCCTTCCGGACGCCATTGTCGTTACGCTGGATGGCAATAACGCGGCTCTTGCAGAGCACATTTCCCAGACAGCGGGCGGATTCGCCAAGGTGACTCACGTGCAGACGGACTCCGGCTGGATGCGCCGCCTTGATGCGTTGATCAGGCTGGGACGAACCGTCCTGGTACTTCTTGGCGTGCTGCTCTCGCTGGCTCTGATCGCCGTAACCTTCAACACCATCCGGCTGCAAATTCTCACTCAGCACGACGAAATTGAAGTTTCCCGCCTGATTGGCGCCACCGATGCTTATATCCATCGCCCGTTCCTCTATCTGGGCGGAATGCTTGGCTTGCTCGGCGGACTGATCGCTCTTGGCCTGGTATCTGGAGGACTGGCCCTCATGAACACGGACGTGGCGACGTTGGCGTCCCTCTATGGAAGCCAATTTCGCCTGGACTCACTGGGTGCGCCAGATTGTGGAACTTTTTTGCTGTTCTCAGGGCTGCTGGGGTGGCTGGGGTCTTATCTATCGGTCAGTGCACACTTACAAAGTGTTGATTGATTTAAAAAAGATATTTAAATTCCAAGATCAACTATTTGCCAACTTTCCCAAGGGAACTTTTTTCAATTTTGGCACTCTACTGCAACGAGTGCTAAAATACGCCTGATTGGGATTTGAAGCATTTTCCGGTATTGCAACTGGCGCCGAATAATCAGAAATCGGCGCTTGCCAAGTCAGGGGCCTACCCAGGCCACGATCTGGTTTGCTGCGATCTGGTTGTACGAATTGGAGGTCATCATGAGCAACGCATTGGCTTTACCTCTCTCCGCTGCCGTCGGCAGCCTGGACAGCTATGTCCAGTCGGTCAATCGCTTTCCGATGCTGAGCGCGGAGGATGAACTCCGCCTGGCAAGAAAATTTCGCGATGGCGAGGATCTAGAGGCGGCACGGCAACTGGTTGTGTCCCACCTCCGCCTGGTCGTTGCCATTGCGCGCGGATACCTTGGGTATGGATTGCCACATGGCGACCTTATTCAGGAAGGAAACATCGGCCTGATGAAAGCGGTGAAGCGATTCGATCCGGAGCGCGGTGTCAGGCTGGTTTCCTTTGCCATTCATTGGATCAAGGCGGAAATCCACGAGTACGTATTGCGCAACTGGCGGTTGTTGCGGATCGCGACCACCAAGGCGCAGCGCAAGCTTTTTTTCAATTTGCGCGGCATGAAACCCGGCATTGACCCGTTGACACAGACGGAAATCAAGTCGATCGCCCGGAAACTCAGTGTCAAGCCGGAGGATGTCGCGGAAATGGAAATGCGGCTAGCCGGGCAGGACATGGCCCTGGAGACCGATCAGGATGAAGACCGGTACGCGCCCATTGCCTATTTGACGGACGCCGGTCTTGAGCCGCAGCAGGCGCTTGAAGCCTTTCAGGAGCAGCGTGGAAGGACCGACGGTTTGAGCGCGGCCCTTGCGAGTCTGGACGATCGCAGCCGCCGCATTATCGAGACGCGCTGGTTGAAGGAAAAAGACCAGGCGACGTTGCATGACCTGGCCGCGGAATTCAAGGTGTCTGCCGAGCGTATCCGCCAGATTGAGGCGAAGGCACTGGTCAAGATGAAGAGCGTACTGTCCGCCGGCTGATGCCCGAGCAAAACCGCCTTGCCGGCCGGTCCGGCGAGGCGGCCGAGTCAGTCAAATCAAGTAATGGTCGAGCAGCAGTACGGCAAACAAGGCCGACAAATAGGTAATTGAGTACTGGAAGGTTTTCCGTGCCAACGCATCGCTGTAGTTGACATACAGGCGAATCGCGTAATAAAGAAACGGACCTCCCAGCACCGCCGCCCCGACCAGGTAGATGATCCCGCTCATTCCGTGAACAAACGGAAGTAGCGATGCGGCCAGCAAAATCACCGTGTAAAGCAGTACGTTGAGGCGTGTGAACTTGTTGCCGTGTGTCACCGGCAGCATGGGTAGTCCCGCCTTGGCATACTCCTCGGTGCGGTAAAGTGCCAGCGACCAAAAATGCGGCGGGGTCCACGCGAAGATGATGAGCACCAGCAACAGCGGCTCCGGCGCCAACTCCCCCGTGACGGCGGTCCACCCGAGCAAAGGCGGCATCGCCCCAGACAGTCCGCCGATCACGATGTTTTGCGGCGTCAACGGCTTGAGTACCACGGTATAGATGATCGCGTAGCCAATGAAGGTGCCAAAGGTCAGCCACATGGTCAGCGGATTGACCAGGTTATAGAGCGTCCACAATCCCATACCGCCGATGGCACCGGCGAACATCAATGTCTGCAGCGAATTCAGGTCCCCTCTTGGCAACGGCCGGTTGCGGGTACGCGCCATTTTCTGATCGATGCTTTGCTCGACCAGGCAATTGACCGCCGCAGCGGCTCCAGCGACCAGCCAAATCCCTATCGTTGCCGACAGGATCAGCTTCAAAGGCGCCACCTCCGGAGAAGCGAGGAGCATGCCGATGACGGCGCAAAAAACCACCAATGCGACTACGCGAGGTTTGGTCAGCGCAAAAAACTGGCGAAAGGGTTGAACAGTGCTTGGTGCAGCTAACTGCATGATTTCGTCCAACAATGTACAAGAAGGGCGCGGATTCTAACATGGACGAATCCGCTTCCGTGCAAGTAAAAACTTACCCTATCCGGGATACCTTGAGCAGCCGGATCAAGTCGTTTTTCATGAGGTTTGGATCGGCGTCCCGTGAGTACCTCAGGATCACATTTCCCAGGGGATCTACGATCCAGATATGCGCGTCCGGATCCGCTTCCGCCGGCAGTCGGCGCAGCAGATCGGGGCTTGCCCGCAATATGAGGGTTCCCGTATATTCCTCCTGCACCGTCGCCGCCACCGGCGCCTGGTCGGTAATCAGCCACAGACGCTCGATACGCTCCCTGTTGTTGCCTTGGGTCAAGCGCAGCTGGCGGATCTTCCACAGTTTCATGATGCATTCGCTCGGGCAGGCGCCAACGTCGACATGAATCATGACCCACTTGCCACGCAGCGTTGACAGGGGATAGGGCTTGCCATTCAGGGTTTGCACAGTCGCATCCGGGAGCGAAACCGGTTCGATCAGCTCTCCATAATTCATGCGGGACGCCGGCGGAAAGTACCGGTGCACGATAACGGCAGCGAGAAACGGCGCCACGCAGACCGCGAGTACCAGCCAAAGCGTGAGGTTGCTGCGCCTGGGCGCACTTTCAGTCGGGGGCATTGTCTTTCCTCAGGTTCAACGAAATCCACAGCAAGGCGACGACCGCTGCCATGACATTCCATTGAAATGCATATGCCAGGTGAGTGTCTGCTCCCGCATCCTGGCGTGGCCAATCCCGGACCAGGCCGTCAACGGCACTGCTGGTTTGCTCGATCACGACGGGCTGCAAGGCGATCTTCCACTGCGCGCCAAGCAGGTCCAGCGCCAGATGTTGTTTGACCGCACCAGAGGCGGTGTCCGGCGCCAGTTCATACACATTTTTCGGCGGTATTACGGCAACGCCATGCAGGAACTGTTCACCCATCGGGGTATCCACCTGCGGCAGTACTTCCCGCCTGGGGTCCGCCGCCACCCAGCCTCGATTAACGACAACGTAGACATTCCCGCCGCTGATTCGCAAGGGCGTGATCACGTGGTAACCGGGCCGCATGCGATAGACCCGATTGTCTATGAAGGCGGTATTCTCGGCCAGGAACTCACCGCGCACCTCGATCGGTCGCTGCACGAACTCCGATGCCTCAATGGCCTTCGCGGGCATTACCGCAGCCGGACCGGCGGCAAGGGCGTCGATGCGTGTCTGCGACTCAAGCTTCTGCTGTGCGCGCCGCTCCTGCCACTCACCCAGGGAAAGTGTCAACAGAAGGAAAACGGCGGCGGCAAGACTGGGCCAAGGCTTCGGTTCAAACCGCCATCGTCCAATCGCCAAGGCTTTCATGCTTTGTCCTGTCGACGGGCTAGATATACACTGGCGCATTCCCCGGAATTTCTGGATATGCGCATCGTCATCGTTATCTTCATCTTCGCCATCATTGCCAGCCTCGGCTCGGCCCTTTTTTACATGGTCACCGACCGCAGTGGCGGCAACCGGATGTTGCGGGCGCTCGCTCTGCGCGTGGGCCTATCGATCACGCTTTTTCTGGTGCTGATCGCCGGCTTCTATTTTGGACTTATTCCCGGGCGTATTTCCTGAAAGCGGCTTCAATTTTAGGCGGGTAATTCCTATCTCGTCACGACGTAGGAAATCGTTGTGACCACACCGAGAAAGCCCCCCCGGAAAACCGGATCCAGTAGCGAAAAACGCCGCGTAAAGCGGCGTTTTTCGTCGAAGACCGGACAGTTCCGAACCTGCCACATTCAAGCCCTATAACCAGTAAACCACCACAAACAACAACAGCCAGACGACGTCGACAAAGTGCCAGTACCAGGCAACGCCCTCAAATGCAAAATGATGATCCGGTTTGAAATGCCCCTTTAGGCAGCGGAACCAGATGCAAATCAGCATTATCGTGCCCACGGTCACGTGGAACCCGTGGAACCCGGTGAGCATGTAGAAAGTCGTGCCATAGATGCCGGTGGTCAGCTTCAGGTTCATTTCCGAATAAGCGTGGCCGTATTCGAATGCCTGAAATCCCAGGAACGTGACGCCCAGGCAGATCGTCAGGAACAGCCAGAGGTTCAGAACACCGCGTCGGTTCTCCCGCAACCCCCAATGAGCGATGGTCAGGGTGACCCCGGAACTGAGCAACAGAAACGTATTGATCGCGGGGATACCCCAGGCCGCCATGGGTGTAAAGGGATCGGTAAGATACGGCCCCGAACTCGGCCACGCGGACGTGAAATCGGGCCACAGCAGCTTGTTGTCAATGCTGGAAAGATCGGGCACCGAAAGCGTGCGTGCATAGAACAGCGCACCGAAAAATCCGGCGAAGAACATGACCTCGGAAAAAATGAACCAACTCATCGACCACCGGTAGGAAACGTCGACGCGGTCGGTGTAGAGCCCGCCCTCCGATTCGCTGATGACCTTGCCAAACCAGAGCACCATCATGTAGACCATCACCAGGGCACCGGCAAGCACCGACCATGCCCCAATCGACGATCCGTTAAACCACATTGCGGCGCCGGCCGTCATTAATAGCAATGCGGTGGATCCGATGATCGGATAGGCCGCAGGTTGCGGCAGATAGTAGTTATGCGTTGGCGTCGCGTGACTCATTGCCCTTCTCCCTGATCCTGCGCTGTTCTTGACATCAACCCATGGCCCTGCCGACAACGAATTTTGCCAGCAACACCAGACTCACTACAAACACGGCTGCACCGACTATGCCGGCCACGATGATCTGCACCGGGGACAAGCGAACCGTCTGCGCCTCGTGGGCATCGCGCTTGCGTACGCCGAAAAACGCGAAAAACACCGTTAGTACCATGCTGCCCAGCGTGGCCCCCTTTGCGGCCGCTTGCCTCTCGTTTTCCTTTACCGGCCTGTTTCCAGGCATCAACCGGGATTCTTTCTGGTTCCCGCAACCTCGAAAAACGTATAGGACAAGGTTATCGTATTAACCGATTTCGGCAATGCGGGGTCTACCACGAACACCACCGGCAAGCGCCTCACCTCGCCCGGGCCCAGAGTCTGCTGTTGAAAGCAGAAACATTCTATCTTCTTGAAATACTGCGCAGCCTCCCTCGGTCCGTAACTGGGTACCGCCTGCCCGGTTACCGGCCTGTCCAGCGTGTTGCGGATCTCGTAGACGACTTGCGTCATCTCGCCGGGATGAACATCGAGATAGGGCTCCACTGGCTTGAAAGTCCACTCCAGGCGCTGCACATTTGCATCGAATTCAATAGACACTTTCCGCGAAAAATCGACCTGGGTGTTCTGCGTCGACACATCATCTGGAAGGAATACGTTTCGGGCACCGGTGACCTCGCAAATCTTTTCATACATCGGCACCAGCGCGAATCCGAATCCGAACATCAATAGCGCGACGACAAGCAGCCTGCGCAATGTCTGCCGGTTCGATGCCGCGGTTTCGGTCAGAACAGCGTCGTTCATTGATTCTTTTCCGGTGCGTATTTCAATGATTGAGCCAGTAATACTTGAGAATCACTGCGAGAAAAAACAACAGGGCAACCGCCCCCAACACCAGGCCGGTGCGAAGGTTTTGATTGCGTTGTCCTTTGGTGGCTTCAGGCATCGGCTATTTCACCGTCGGCGGATTCTCAAAGGTATGGTAGGGCGCCGGAGTCGGCAAATGCGTCCACTCCAGAGTATCGGCGCCATCCCAGGGTTTGTCAGGTGCTTTTTCGCCGGACCTGATGCATTTCAGGACGACATACAGAAACAGCAACTGCGTAAGGCCGAATCCGAAGGCGCCAATCGAAGAAATCTGGTTGAACGCGGTGAATTGCAGGTTGTAGTCAGGTATGCGCCTTGGCATGCCCGCCAGGCCAAGGAAATGCTGCACAAAGAAGGTGATGTTGAAGAAAACCATCGACAACCAGAAGTGCCATTTGCCGAGCGTCTCGTCGTACATATTTCCGGTCCATTTGGGGAGCCAGAAATAAACACCGGACAGCGCGGAAAACAGCGCACCGGCAACCATCACGTAGTGGAAGTGCGCCACGACGTAATAGGTATCGTGCAAGGGAACGTCGACCGGGGTCATGGCGAGCACCAGTCCGGTGAAGCCGCCCAAAGTGAAGAGGAACAGGAATCCGAGCGCAAACAACATAGGTGTTTCAAAGGTCAGCGACCCTCTCCACATGGTGGCCACCCAGTTGAACACCTTGACGCCGGTGGGCACCGCAATCAGCATCGTTGCATACATGAAATAAAGCTGCCCGGCAACGGGCATGCCCGTCGTGTACATATGATGCGCCCAGACCATAAAGGAGAGGATGGCAATGGACGATGTCGCATAGACCATCGAGGCATATCCAAACAGGGGCTTCCGCGAAAATGCGGGGATGACCTGCGACACCACGCCGAACGCCGGGATGGCGATGATGTAGACCTCGGGATGACCGAAGAACCAGAAAATGTGCTGGTACAGCACCGGGTCGCCGCCGCCGGCCGCGTTGAAGAACGAGGTACCGAAATGCCGGTCGGTAAGCGTCATGGTGACCGCGCCCGCGAGGACGGGCATCACCGCGATCAACAGATAGGCCGTGATCAGCCAGGTCCAGACGAACATCGGCATTTTCATCAACGTCATGCCGGGCGCACGCATATTGAGAATGGTGGTGACAATGTTGATGCTGCCCATGATCGAACTCATGCCGAGGATGTGCACGGCAAATATCAGAAGGTCCATGCCCGGCCCGGCCTGCGTCGTCAGCGGCGCATACATGGTCCAGCCCACCCCGGCACCGCCGACGGCCAGAGAGGAAACCAGCAGGATTGCAGCCACCGGCAACAGCCAGAAACTCCAGTTGTTCATGCGGGGAAATGCCATATCCGGCGCACCGATCATCATCGGAATCTGCCAGTTGGCGAACCCGACAAAGGCCGGCATGATGGCCCCGAACACCATGATCAGGCCGTGGTACGTCGTCATCTGGTTGAAAAACTCGGGTTGAACGATCTGCATCCCCGGCTGCCACAGTTCCGCCCGAATGGTGAGCGCCATCACGCCGCCCATCAGAAACATGATGAAACTGAACCACAAATACATCGACCCGATGTCCTTGTGGTTGGTCGTGGAGACCCAGCGCATCAAGCCGGGGGGATGCCCGTGGTCTGCATGGTGGTCGTCATGCGCGTGGCCGTGATTGTCGATGACTGCGCTCATTCGTTTCTCCTGATTGCTCTGGTTCGCCGCGCTGCTTATTTGCGCGCTGCCTTGATATCTGACGGTTGGATGACTTCCCCGGCCTTATTGCTCCAACTGTTGCGTTCATAGGTGATCAATGCTGCAATATCCGTGTCCGACAACTGCTTGCCAAAGGCGGCCATCGCGGTGTTGGACTTCCCGTTCAATACGATGTCGATATGGCCGCGCTTGGGGCCCTTGACTAGCTTGGAACCATCCAGCGCGGGAAAGGTGCCCTTGATGCCCTGCCCGTTGGCCTGATGACAGGCTGCACAATTGGCCGCATAGACTTTCTCCCCGCGCGCATTGAGATCCGCAAGTTCCCATTTCTTGTCCGGATCGTCCGCCGCAGCGGCTATCGCTTTTTTCGTTTCAGCCACCCAGCCGCTGTATTTTTCCGCCGAAACCACCTCGACGACGATGGGCATGAAACCATGATCCTTGCCGCAGAGTTCGGCGCACTGCCCGCGGAAAATGCCCTCCTTGTCGGCACGGAACCACGTATCCCGGACAAAGCCGGGAATCGCATCCTGCTTGATGCCTAGCGCCGGAACGTACCAGGCGTGGATGACGTCGGCGGCCGTGGTCAGGATGCGAATCTTCTTGCCCACCGGCACCACCATGTGCCTGTCGGTCTCGAGCAGATAATTCTCGCCCTTGCCCTCCGAGCCGTAGATCTGTTCATGCGGAGTCGACAAATTGGCCAGAAACGCAACGCCTTCCCCTTCGCCTTTCAGGTAGTCGTAGCCCCACTTCCATTGGTATCCGGTCACCTTCACCGTAATGTCCGGATTGGTCGTGTCACGAACATCCAATAAGGTCTTGGTCGCCGGCACCGCCATTGCAATCAGGATGAAAAATGGCACCACCGTCCATGCAATTTCTACCGAGGTGTTCTCGTGAAAGTTGGCCGCCTTGTGCCCAACGGATTTGCGGTGCTTGTAAATGGCATAGAACATGAAGCCGAACACCGCACAAAAAATCACCGTGATGACCCACATCATCATGTTGTGCAGTTGGTATACGTCTTCGGTAAGTCGCGTGGCGCCGCGGGTCAGGTTCAACTGATAGTCCGCCATCACCACACCCGAATACAGTGCGGCCACAGCCACAGTCACCTTAGCCCAGAATTTGCTCGTCATCGTGTCCTCACTATTTCACGCACTGCCAGTCAAATTTCCGCGCAGGAATTCCGCAAGCATGCGGCCTCCTACGTTTTCCATGTGTCGTCCAAATTCTCTCTTGTGCAGGGGCGCGTCACGCCAACCTGAAGTACGGCCCTCGCGCCTGCTCTATCAATCTCACCCATGCGGCACTGATCTTTTGCCCCACAATCCGCGCATCGCGGACTGCGGTCATTCAGAGCGGCGCTTTCTAAATGCCGCCCCCAGCAGCGAATGACAAGAGCTACGCCGGTTCCGGCAAGCATGCAAACCCCCGGCCGCCAATCGAACTAGTGGCTTGATTGTCGGACTCAGTTCGGGGTCGAATGCTGCCAGTTACACATTCGCATTCGTTGGCGTATCCGGCACAGTGAAATGAGACGCTGCAACCGCCGGAAGCCTCTGAAAAGCGGCGGTAAATTAACATATTGTCCATGCTGGATCAAGACCAATCAACGGAGAATTGTTCTCAAAAACGGAAGCGTGGTTCAGCGCTTGGAAATGAATTTGCGTTCAGGCGACCATTGAATGGCGGTCGTGCCGCCGGGTTTATCGCTTTGACGTGACCGTTGCCCGATCTTCCAGGCGTGTCCATAGACGATTTCGAACGTGGCTTCAATTCGGCCGTCGCTCTCTCGCCGTGAATGGGCGGCGAGCATTGCATTCCATGCCGCGCGACCCGTCAAGCCGCGGCGGCGGTCCAGCGCCGCATTGGTCTGCCCGCTGTGTTGCAACTCGCGCAGCATGGGAGCCACATCGGCATAGGTATATACAAGCCTTTCCATGTCCATCACCGGCTCGGCAAAGCCGTTGGCGAGCAGCATGTCCCCCAGGTCGTGCATATCGGTGAATTCGTGGACATGCGGCCGGTTCTCCACGGCGGCAAACGCGGAGCGCAGCTCGCGCAGGGTATCGGGACCATAGGTGCTGAACATCAGCAGACCACCTTCATTGAGCACGCGATGGAACTCGCGAAAGGCCGGGCCCGCATCCCGCACCCAGGCCAAGGCCAGATTCGACCAGACCATGTCAATGCTGGAGTCGGCAACCGGCATGGACTCCATGCGGGAGCAAACGACGCTCCGGACCGGCCCAAATCCCAGAATGTGGCCGGCCCGCGCCAGCAAGGTTGCGCTGCGACGCGACGCCTTCAACATTTCAAGCGAGACATCCACGCCGGTCAGCCTTGCCGCCGGAAAACGTGTCCCCAACACATCCTCCGCCGGCATTCGTCCGCAACCGGCATCCAGTATGTGGCGCGGTGCCAGGCGGACATAATCCAGCCGCGCAGCCATGCGCCTTGCAATCTCTGCGGCGACTACCCGGTCGTCGCCGCCGGCACCCGCCGCGCGATCAAATGCGCGGCGAACCGCCTTTTGATCAAGGCGCTCGCCTGGGGCTTGCGCGCTTTTCGCCGCAGCAGGTGAATTCATGGGTTCTGGAAAATCGAAAACACGACGGGATTGCCGTTCCCGTTTATACCACCGCGCCATCGGCATGAGACGCCGCAGTAATGTCCGGCGGGGACGATTGCCGGCTGCCATCTATTTTCTTCAGGAAGGGCCCTTTCCGGGTCAGCCAAATTGCGTCGCGTCCGTTGTTTCTCAAGACGGGAGTGAAAAAAGGATACCGGCCGGTCGCCCCGGTATTCCCAATGGCCCCTGCGTGGAAGGGACCTGCACCGGCGAATCGCCGCTCTGCCAAGCGGCCGCAGGAGAACCTCCAAATGAGACGCCTTGAACTGGCCGGGCTCGCTCGCAAGCTGTACCCACAGGATTGTCTGCTTTGTTCAGGTGCCAGCCCGGAACAGGCTATATGTGACGGCTGCCTGCAGGTTCTGCCATCCCCCGAGGAGGCCTGTCCGGTCTGCGCATTGCCTAGCCCAGGGCAGCGGACATGCGGCCGGTGTCTGGCGCATCCGCCATATTTCAGTCGCACCCTGGCCGCCTGGACCTATGAATTTCCGGTCGACAGGCTGATTCAGGCGTTCAAGTTCCACCACCGCCTGGAACTCGCGCCATGGTTTGCACAGTCATTGGCGAGGCTCCTGGATTTTCCCGATCCCCTGATCATCGCAATGCCCCTGCACAAGCGCCGCCTGGCTGAACGTGGATTCAACCAGGCGCTGGAAATCGCGCGGCATGTTGCGGAAATCGCCGGCGGCAAAGTCCTGCATTCGGCCGTTCACAAGTATCGTGCAACCCGGCTCCAGTCCGAGTTGCCGCTGGATGCGCGGGTCAGAAACGTGCGTGATGTATTTCGATGTGCAGAACCGATACGCAGCAATAAAGTCGTCGTAGTGGATGACGTGATGACCACGGGCGCTACACTGAACGAGCTTGCAAGGACATTGAAGCAAGCCGGCGCCAGCCAGGTGGTCAACCTGGTCGTTGCCCGGACTCTTCCACGCGGGGAGCGCCGCGCGCCGACTGCCCGATGACACTTGGCCGGTCAGCGGACAACCGTGGAGTGTTCGGGTAGCCCGCGCGCCGATAAGTGCTTGCAAGAAGCCGGGCAACTTGGGATGCTCGCTGCGTTCATATCAGCATCGCAACAGACAATGTTCGACATCGTCCTCTACCAGCCGGAAATTCCATCAAACACGGGAAACATCATGCGTGTCGCGGCAAACACCGGTTGCCGCCTGCATCTGGTCCGACCCATGGGTTTTCATCTGGACGACCGCGCGCTGAAACGCGCGGGGATGGATTACCGCGAAATTGCGAACGTGACGGAGCACGCCTGCTGGGAAGACCTGGCCGCAGCCATGGCCGGACGGCGCATGTTCGCCCTGTCCACTCACGCCAGAGGTGTCTACGCGGAACAGAAATTCAGAGCCGGAGACGTTTTCATTTTCGGTCCGGAAACGCGTGGATTGCCGGCCGGCATACTGGAATTGTTTCCAGCTGGCAGGCGCCTGCGCCTGCCAATGCAGGCGGCGACCCGCAGCCTCAATCTCGCCAACTGTGTTTCGATCGTGATATACGAGGCCTGGCGACAGAACGAATTCGCCTCGGCTGGCGGAATGTAGCCGGGCAAGCACTCGCCGCCTCACGATCAAGAGAATCTGCGCTTTCCCCAACCGGGGCGGATATTCAAGCGGGCGCAGGCCCCTTGTCAGCCCCGTCCCAAACGAAATCAGCTCTCCAGCTTGGGATCGCGCGCAAGAAGTTCACGCAACGCAAGCGCCGCGGTCTTGCCTTCGAAAAGCACCTCGCATACCGCCTGCGTGATTGGCATTTCGACTCCCTGCCGGACGGCAATGCGTTGCACCTCTCTGGCCGAGTGCACGCCCTCAGCGACATGTCCGAGCTTGCCCAGGATCTGCTCCAGACTTTCGCCGCGCGCCAGCCGGAGTCCAACGTTGCGATTTCTCGACAGATCGCCGGTGCAGGTGAGTATAAGATCTCCGGCGCCGGCCAGTCCCATGAAAGTCTCTGGCCTGCCTCCCAGACGCGTGCCCAGCCTGGCAATCTCCGCCAGACCCCGGGTGATCAGCGCAGCCCGGGCATTCATTCCCAATCCCATACCATCGCAAATACCCGTTGCGATGGCCATGACGTTCTTGATGGCCGCGGCGATTTCCACGCCAACAACATCCTCGGAATAATAGAAACGCAAAGTCGCCTGATGCAGCGCAAGCGCCATGCGCCGCGCGAAATCAGCATCACGCGACGCCAGAACCAGAGCCGTGGGTTGGCCCCTGGCCACTTCCAGCGCAAAACTCGGTCCGGACAGCACTGCACAAGGCGTGTCCGCAACCATCTCCGCCGCGACGATTTCGTGAGGCAGACAAGCGCTTTCGCGTTCAAAACCCTTGCAGGCCCAGATTACCGGCAGGCTGGGCGCTGCTAGCGCCAGGTTGCGCAATATCTCCCGCAGGGCAGATGTCGGTGCCGCAATGACGACCAGGTCGGCCTGCGCCAGACAGACTCGAATATCCGATTCAATCCGGATGCCCTCCGGCAGTTCAATGCCGGTCAGATAACGAGCGTTGGTCCGGGAGCCCTCAAGCGCCCGGGCGTGGGCCGGATCCCGCGCCCAAAGCCTGATGGCATGCCGTTGGGAGCAGGCAACCGCAAGCGCCGTGCCCCACGCGCCTGCCCCGAGAACGCAAATATTCATCGGCCACTGCCCCGATTGTCAGAGACCCCAGACATCCTTGATGCGCAAATATCCGTTTTGTCCATCACGGTGGCGCACCCGCGCCCAGCCATCGGCACCCACTTCGGACAACTCCAGGGCAACCCCCTGCTGCACACGAAACGCCAGCGGCGCACGTTCGCCGGCGGCCTGTCGTACATCGGCCACCGGTACCGTAACAACGACGGTGCGGCGGTCGGACAGGGATTTGCGCTCCACCCAGAACAATTCGCCGGCGGGATCGCGCACCTTTACCCAGTTTTCCACACTGACCATCGCCTCGACCGGATAATCCCGGGAAACCACAAACAGCTTTTTGGCTTTTACCGACGGCGCGTCGTACATCACTGTGCCATTTTCCGCGACGGATTTGAAATCCGCGCCCCATGCCGGAATGGCCGACGCAGCCAGGATGATCGCCGCGGCAATCTTCATGCTCAACTCTTCAGTGCGCAATTTCTATCTTTGGACCCTGCTGCTCGGCAAGGCGTTGTTGATAGATTGCGTCAAAATTCACCGGCGCCAACAACACCGGAGGGAACCCGGCGCGGTTGATGACATCCGAGATGGTCTCGCGGGCATAAGGAAACAGCACGTTCGGGCAAACCGTCGCGACAATCGGTTCGAGATCGGCCTGGGAAATGTTGCGAATCTGAAAGATGCCCGCTTGCGCCGCCTCCGCCAAAAACATGGTGCGCTCCCCGACCTTTGCGGTGACGGTAACGGTCACGGTCACCTCGAAGAGCCCCTCTTCAATCTGAATCACTCCCTGGCCAAGTTGCACCTCGATTTGCGGGGTCTCGGCCTGCAGAAACACCTGGGGGGCGCCGGGTACTTCAAGCGACAGGTCCTTGACATAAATTTTTTCGATGCTGAACACCGGCTGCTGCTGCTCGCTCACGTGCAAACTCCCAGGAAAAATTCAGATTCCGCGAAAAGGCCATTCCCGAACTACAGAATGCGGAAATGTCCCCGCCAATACATTCACTCGCACGCCGGATTCAAGAACATAAAGCAATCAATCCGCGTCGCGCGCCCGCATCACGATCCAGCCAGCAAGGAATCCAGTTCTCCCCGTCGATCCAGTTCCGCAATATCATCAAAACCCCCGACATGGGTGTCGCCGATGAAAATCTGCGGCACGGTCCGACGGCCGGTTCTGGCAATCATCTCGTCCTTCAGCGGCGGGTCGAGATCGACTCGAAACTTCTCAATCTCCGCCACACCCTTTGCGCGCAACAACTGTTCGGCGCGCATGCAATAGGGGCAATAACCAGTTGCGTACATCCTTACTCGTGCCATCAGCCGACCATTCCTACTGAACCCCGTCCCAGTCTATTCGGCAGCCACGGGCAACCCCGCCTGCCGCCACGCGGCCAGTCCACCATCGAGGCTTACCGCATTTTCATAACCAGCGCGCCGAAGCTTGGCAACAAACGAAGGCGACTGACGCCCGCTTTCGCAATAGACAATCAAAGATTTCTGCTTGTTCTTGACCAGGGTCTCCACCTGGGCGTCAGCCTGCGCCAGCGGCACATTGCGCGCATTCAGCATGTGTCCCTTGGCGAATTCGGCGGCATCACGAACGTCAATGAGCACCGCGTCCTTCTGATTGATCAGTTGCGTCGCCTCAAGCGTGCTCACGGACGGCCCGCCGCCGCCGCGCCGCATCGATGGCCAGACCAGCATGCCGCCGCTCAGAACCGCGATGGCCACGAGATAAACATTGTCCTGCAGGAATTTCCAGATATCCATGTTCATCGGCCCGCCCGCATGCCGCGAGACACCGTGTGCACCATTGCAATGCCCGGCAGTTCGCCCGGATTGCCGATGGCCCGCGCTGCCTGCCAGACATCCCCGTTGCGGCCGATCAGGCGGATAAGTTCCTCGTGGGACTCAGTCAAAATCATTCCGGTGCAAATGTTGAATCAGATATTATAGTGGAGACACTCGGTCCATACGAACAGCGGACAGCCGGTTACAAACGATGCATAAGGCGATACCGGAGGAAATGGGTCGTACGGGGTTGCGGTTGCATGACTCCCTCCGCATTGATGAACATCACCACGGAGCGCTGCCGGGTTTGGACAAGGCCTTGATTACCGGGAAATTCGACGAATTGGCGCTGACAGGATGCGTGAAGAACGCTGTGACCAGATTCATTTCGCGCTGCTGCCATGTTATCGCCCCGCCGGTCGGAAAGGCATACGGTTGATCCTGGCGGGATACGCCGCCAGCCTCATTCTGATTGCGGCATTCGTCCCTGTCCATGCCCTGGCCGCGGAACGACCGGACCTGGATGCGCTGCGCTCGAAGATTGAGGCGTTACGCGTTGAAATTGCCGGCACGGAAGACGTGCGAACCGAGGCTCGCGAGGAACTTCGCGAATCCGAGCGATCCATTTCGACGGCAAACCGCGCTCTCAGGGAACTGTCGCAGCGACGCGACACAGCGCGTGGAATATTGCACACGCTCGGCACCCGCAAAGCGGCCATCGCATCCGACATGGCGAGCCGGGAACGCGAACTCGGTGACACACTGGCCGCCATGTACATCCAGGGGGAACCCAGTCACCTGCGACTGCTGCTGTCGGGTTCCGATCCCAACCAGACGGCGCGCGACCTGCATTACGTCGCGCTCCTCTTGCGCGCGCAATCGGCGCTTATGGCGGCCCTGCAAAACGACCTTGCAAACATTCGCGCGATTGAGGCTGAACAACTCGAGAACAGCAATCAATTAGCTGTGATAGAACGCTCCCAGAAGGAGCGCCGGGCTGAGTTACTCGAACAAAAAGAGGTGCGACGCAAGGTTCTCGAGCGCGCTTCGGCGCAATTGCGCATGCAGCGTCGCGAGGTCAAGAATCTTGAACGGGATGAGGCACGACTGGCGCGCCTGGTCAAAGAGCTTGCCAAGGTCATTGCGTCAACGCCTGCCGCGCGCGGCCGGAGCAACTACAAACTGCCGGAACCGGCGCAGGCAACGCGCTCTTTTGCAAGTATGACGGTCAGCGTGCGTCTGCCCATTCGCGGGCAGCTGACCAATCGCTTTGGCACTGCCCGCGCCGGCGGGGGGCCGAACTGGAAAGGGTTGTTTATAAGGGCATTGGCCGGAGAAGAGGTAAAGGCCATTGCCGCAGGCCGGGTTGTTTTTGCGGAGTGGATGCGCGGATTCGGCAATTTGTTGATTCTGGACCATGGAACCGACTACCTGAGCATCTACGGAAACAACGAATCCCTGTTGAAATCGGTCGGCGACGAAGTAAGCCCGGGAGACCCCGTTGCCACCGTCGGCGCCAGCGGTGGTGGCGAGGAAACGGGGTTATACTTTGAGATGCGGCACGAAGGAAAAGCATTCGACCCGGAAAAGTGGCTGGCGACGCGCTGAGGATGCGCCGGCGTGACCGGAATTTGGCTGCGGCAAATCCGAATTCAGACCAGACAGACCAGCGCTTTGGCGGCATTGCAAAGCAAGGAGAATTGAACATGGGCACCAAGATCAAGCACGCCAGCCTGGTGCTGGTGGGAATATTGGCAGGCGTGCTGCTCAGCTTGAATTTTTCCGCCGTCGCACAACGCGAGGGCGGAAGATTCCCGCTTCCGGTCGACGAATTGCGCGCCTTTGCCGAAGTTTTCGGTGCGATAAAGAGCGGTTACGTCGAACCGGTGGAGGACAAGAAGCTCATCAGCGAAGCAATCAACGGCATGCTCTCCGGACTCGATCCCCATTCCGCGTATCTCGACCAGGACGCTTTCAAGGAGTTGCAGGTCGGCACGCAGGGTGAGTTCGGCGGCCTGGGTATCGAAGTTGGCATGGAAGACGGTTTCGTCAAGGTGGTCTCGCCAATCGAGGATACGCCGGCTTATCGCGCCGGCCTGAAGCCCGGCGACCTGATCATCCGGCTCGACGACACACCGGTCAAAGGCATGAGCCTTAACGACGCGGTCAAGCGCATGCGCGGCAAGCCCAAATCGCCCATTCGCCTCACCATCGTCAGAAAAGGCCAGGAAAATCCATTCGAAGTCACCCTGCTGCGCGATGTCATCCGCGTACAGAGCGTCAAATCGAAACTGATCGAATCCGGGTACGGCTGGGTGCGCGTTTCGCAATTCCAGGAACACACCGTCGAAACCATGGTGAAGCACATCGCCGCACTGTACAAAGACGGCCCTCTGAAGGGCCTGGTTCTCGACCTGCGCAATGATCCCGGAGGCCTGCTCAACGGCGCAGTCGGCGTCTCGGCGGCGTTTCTGCCCAGCAAGGCGCTGGTGGTTTCCACCGACGGAAGAACCGAGGATGCGCGGCGCAAGTTCATAGCCTCCCCGGAGGACTACATCCGGGGTCGCGGCGACGATCTGTTGCGCGGCTTGCCCGAAGGCGTCAAGAACGTTCCCATGGTCGTTCTGGTCAACGGGGGATCCGCGTCTGCTTCCGAGATCGTCGCCGGCGCGCTCCAGGATCACAAGCGCGCGACGATCATGGGTACGCAAACCTTCGGCAAGGGCTCGGTTCAGACCATCATGCCGCTGGGCAACAACACTGCGATCAAGCTCACTACAGCCCGCTATTACACACCATCTGGACGTTCGATCCAGGCCAAGGGCATTGTTCCTGATGTGCTCGTTGAGGATCCATCGGCAGGGTTGATACGCGTGCGCGAGGCCGATCTGGACAAGCACCTTGCCAACCCGCAGGAGGAAAAAGCCGCGTCAAGCAAGCGCGAGTCCTCCGCCGGCAGCGCTGCAGAAGAAAAGGCGGCCCCCCCGCTGGAATTTGCCTCGGAAAAGGACTTCCAGTTCCAACAGGCAGTCAATTTCCTCAAGGGAAAGCCGGTTGTGACGAGTCAACAGTCGGCCAAGGCCAGCGATCCCCTCAAGCCTGCGGCGAGCAACTGAGGGAATTGGCGGCGGCACCGCATTTATCCGCATTTATTCGCGATTTGTAAATCACAGTCTTCGGCCGGAGCATCTCCGGCCGCAACAAAGGCCATGGACGACGCCCAACTACTCCGCTATTCGCGGCATATCCTGCTGGACGAATTCGGCGTGGAAGGCCAGCAGCGCCTGCTCGAGGCACGTGCACTGGTAATCGGTGCGGGCGGCCTGGGGTCGCCTGCGACCATATATCTGGTGGCGGCGGGCATGGGGACTGTGGCGCTTGCAGACGGCGACACAGTCGACCTCACCAACCTGCAACGCCAGATCCTGCATGCAACGCATTCCGTTGGATCGGCCAAGGTCGACTCCGCGCGCGAAACACTCGTTCGTCTCAACCCCGAGACGAAACTGGAGACCATCGCGGCCAGACTCGAAGGAAGCGCGCTGGACGATGCGATCGGCCGTGCGGATGTAGTCCTCGACTGCTGCGATAATTTCGCCACGCGTCACGCGGTAAATCGCGCCTGCGTCAGACACAGGAAACCATTGGTTTCTGGCGCGGGTGTGCGTTTCGACGGCCAGATTGCGGTGTTCGATATGCGCCAGCCCGACAGTCCCTGCTACGAATGCCTGTTCCCCGCCGACACCCAGGCCGAGGAAACGCGCTGCGCGGTGATGGGAGTGTTTGCACCGCTCACCGGCATCATCGGCACCGTTCAGGCCGCCGAAGCCATCAAACTGATCGCCCAGGTCGGCGTATCCCTGTCTGGCAGGTTGCTGCTGCTGGATGCGTTGAGGATGGAATGGCGTTCGGTCCGGTTGAAAAAGGACCCGGACTGCCGCGTATGCGGACAGGTCGCGCGCGCCGCCTGAGAAAACCCCGTGGCCGGTCAAGTCCGGCGGCCGAGTCGTGCGTGCACGGTACATTGGGCCGTTAAAAGATCATCTGTCCCTGCTTGTCCCACAGTTCCGTCGGCACACGCTTGAAGCCGCTCTTGGCGTATTGCTGCCAGCGCCCGATGACATAGCACAGGATCAGATTCGCCCGCGCGCCCGGATCGGGCTCGTCGTGACCCTGGGTTAGGGCCACACGAAGCGATTGCTTGATGCTCGCCTCGATACGGTCATGCATTTGGTTGATTCGTGCCTGCAATCGCTCGTCTTCAAAGACCAGCGCATCGCCGGTCAACACCCTGGTCATGCCCGGGTTTTTCTCGGCAAACCCCAACAGCATCCCGACAACCGCATGCAACTGCTTGATGCCGCTTTCCTCTTCAGCAGTGATCTTGTTGACCACGCCAAACAGGGAACTTTCGATGAATTCGATCAACCCCTCGAACATCTGCGCCTTGCTGGCGAAATGGCGGTATAGCGCCGCCTCCGAGACCTCCAGCCTCGCGGCAAGCAAGGCCGTTGTAATCCGCTCCCCTTTGGGTTGCTGCAGCATTTCGGCGAGCGTTTGCAGAATCTGGATTTTTCTTTCGCCGCGCTTGGGTCTTGGTCGCTTCTCCGTCATCTTGCCCCCTTGTCCTATCGGGATAACGCTGGTCAAATCGACCCGATTGCCTCGCATCCGAGCATGGACGGGCGCGCGCCGACGCAGCGAGTGTATTCCGTTTTGTAAGTGCTCGCTAGCGTAAAGAGTCTTGTCTGCCAAAGAATTTTGGGAGCGACAAGACCCTTGCCACGCGCACATCGACGTAGCTCGGCCGCCGCGGTTCCTGGCTGACCCAGACGGTGCGCATACCCAGGGAGCGTGCGGTGCGAAGACTCGAGAGCGTGTCTTCAACAAGAATGGCATTGAAGGGGTTCAAACTCTCGGCACGCAGCAGCAGCCTGAAACCCGCCGGATCCGGCTTGGGCTTGAATTTCACCGACTCTATCGAATAGACCGCATCGAAAGCGGCGGCTATCCCGAGCAGTTCCAGCACCGCCCTGGCATAGTGCAACGGCGCGTTGGTAAATACAATCTTCCGGCCCGGCAGGCGCCGCAACATCTGGCGCAGCCCGGTATCGGCGACCAGCATCCCCCGTAAATCGGGAAACTGGTGCGTGCACCACAGAAAATCATGGGGATCGATGTCGTGATGCCGGACCAGCCCCTTGAGCGTCGCGCCATAGTGGTGCCAGTAATGAATGCGCATGGTTTGCGCCTCAGCCTCCGAAATGGACAGCCGCGTGGCGATGTAAGCCGTCATGGCGCGATCGATGTGCGGAAAAATATGCGGTCGCGCGTCATGCAAGGTATTGTCCAGGTCGAAAATCCAGGTCGGCCTCACGCTTGCCTCGATGTCTTGCGCGGGATTTGCAATTCTCCCGATTGCTCTACACTTGGCGAATCGCGTCCGCTCTGGCCGTCATGCAGCTTTCTGAGCATTTTTCTCTCGATCAACTGGCCTATTCGGAAACCGCACTCCAGCGGGGAATTGACAACATGCCCCCCCCGGAGTCCGTCGAAAACCTGCGCCGCCTCGCGTATGGCCTGGAGCAGGTGCAGGCGCTTCTGGAATACCCTATTTCGATATCGAGCGGCTATCGTTGCCCTGCTCTGAACACGGCCGTCGGAGGATCGCCCGGTTCACAGCACGTCTGGGGTTTGGCGGCCGATTTCACCTGTGAAGCCTTTGGGCCGCCACTTGCCGTTGCACAGGCCATCGGCGCGTCGGTGATCGAATTCGACCAATGCATTCTGGAGTTCGGGCGCTGGGTACACATCTCATTCAGCACCAAGCCGCGTGGACGCCTGCTCACCATCCATGACACCGCCCAAGGATACCTGGATGGATTGTGGGACCGGGAAGGCAATCGGCTGGCATGACAGCTGCTATTTGCTGCGGATCAGGGTACCTACCCCCTCCTCGGTAAGGATCTCCAGCAACACCGCGTGTTCAACACGCCCGTCGATGATATGCACGCTCTTTACGCCGCCGCGCGCCGCATCCAGCGCCGAAGCGATCTTGGGGAGCATGCCGCCTGAAATCGTGCCCTCCGCGGCAAGTTCGTCGATCTTTGCCGGGGTCAATCCGGTCAGCAGTTGGCCATCCTTGTCCAGAACGCCGGGAGTATTGGTGAGTACCACCAATTTCTCGGCCTTCAACACCTCGGCCAGCTTGCCGGCAACCAGGTCCGCATTGATGTTGTAGGACTGTCCATTTTCTCCAACGCCTATAGGCGCCACCACCGGAATGAAGCCCCCGGTCTGGAGCGTATCGATGACCCTGGGGTCGATCGCCGCGATTTCACCGACCTGCCCGAGGTCGCGATTCTCGCCGCCATTGCTGTCGGCGGCCAGCAACATCTTGCGCGCGCGAATGAATGCGCCATCCTGGCCGGTCAGACCCACGGCGCGTCCGCCCGCCTGGTTGATGAGGGTTACCACCTCCTTGTTGACCTGCCCGCCGAGTACCATTTCCACGACGTCCATGGTTTCCGCGTCGGTCACCCGCATGCCCTGGATGAATTCGCCTTTCTTGCCCAGGCGCGTGAGCAACTGTTCTATCTGCGGTCCGCCACCGTGCACCACGACGGGATTCATGCCCACCAGTTTGAGCAGCACGATGTCGTGCGCGAAGCTCGCTTTGAGTTTCTCGTCGGTCATGGCGTTGCCGCCATATTTCACGACTATGGTCTTGCCGTGAAAACGACGGATGTAGGGCAGCGCCTCGGCGAGAACCTTGGCCTTTTGCGCGGGGGTCAAAGCGGCGTCAGTCATGATGTCTTCCTGAAGAAGACCGGATTGTACCTGCGCCAATGCCCAATTCGCCGCGGCCCGATCAGCAGCGGGCAACTACAGAACGTAGCGCGCCAGATCCTCGCTGCCGGCTAATTCCTTCAGCCTTGCATCGACATAGGCGGCGTCGATGACTATTCGCACTTTCTCGAGCCTGCCGGCTTCGAAAGACACTTCCTCCAGCAGGCGCTCCATGACGGTGTAGAGCCGCCGTGCGCCAATATTCTCGGTCTTTTCGTTTACCGACCAGGCGATTTCGGCCAGGCGGCGAATGCCCTCGGGCAGAAATTCCAGCTCCACATTGTCGGTGGCCAGCATCGCCTGGTACTGGCGCGTGAGACAGGCATCGGTTGCGGTGAGTATGCGTTCGAAGTCCTCGACCGTCAGCGAATTCAATTCAACGCGAATGGGAAAGCGCCCCTGCATCTCCGGAATCAAATCGGAAGGCTTGGCCAGATGAAACGCTCCGCTCGCCACAAACAGGATGTGATCGGTGCGGATCGGCCCGTATTTGGTGGTAACCGTCGTTCCCTCCACCAAAGGCAGCAGATCGCGCTGCACGCCCTGCCTGGACACTTCGGCCCCGGCGGTCTCGCCACGCGAGGTGATCTTGTCAATTTCATCGAGAAAAACAATCCCGTTCTGCTCGACATTTGCCAGCGCATGCGCGCGCAAATCGTCGTCATTGACCAGACGCGCGGCCTCTTCGTCGACCAGCACCCGGTACGCGTCCTTGATCCGCATTTTCTTCGACTTGTGGCGGCTGCCGGAGAGGTTCTGGAACATGCCCTGGATCTGCTGGGTCAGCTCCTCCATGCCGGGTGGCGCGAGTATCTCCATCTGCGCCGCGGGCGCGGCCACCTCGATCTCGATTTCACGCTCATCGAGTTCGCCTTCGCGCAACTTCTTTCTGAACTTCTGACGCGTCGCGGACTCTTCGGTCTGCGACGCATCGGCGGCGAATCCTGTTTCGCGCGCGCGCGGCAACAGGACATCCAGCACGCGATCTTCAGCCGCGTCCTCGGCCTGCGCCCTGACGTTGAGTTTTGCGGATTCGCGGGTCTGCTTGATGCTGATTTCGGCCAGATCGCGGATGATGGTTTCCACGTCACGCCCGACATAGCCGACCTCCGTGAATTTGGTGGCCTCCACCTTGATGAAGGGCGCATCCGCGAGGCGAGCGAGCCGGCGCGCGATCTCGGTCTTGCCCACGCCGGTTGGCCCGATCATCAGGATGTTTTTGGGGGTGATTTCCTGCCGCAACGGCTCGGCAACCTGCTGGCGGCGCCACCGATTGCGCAACGCAATGGCCACCGCCTTCTTTGCGCCCGCCTGGCCAACGATATTCTTGTCCAGCTCAAGAACAATTTCCTGTGGGGTCATTGATGAAAAACCGCTCATTGTTTCTGCGTGAACCAGCCGGCCACGCGCCTATTCCAGCGTCTCGATGACGATACTGCGATTGGTGTAGATACACAGGTCCGCGGCGATTTCCAGCGATTTGCGCACCACCTCCTCGGCCGATAGCGGAGAGTTTTCAAGCAAGGCGCGCGCCGCCGATTGGGCGTACGGTCCGCCGGAGCCGATCGCCAGCAGTCCCAGTTCCGGCTCGAGCACATCACCCAGTCCGGTGATAATCAGCGAGGACTCCCTGTCGGCGACCGCGAGCATGGCCTCCAGGCGGCGCAGCACCCGATCCGTACGCCAATCCTTGGCGAGTTCGACGGCCGAACGCACAAGGTTGCCCTGATGTTTTTCCAGCTTGGCCTCGAAGCGCTCGAACAAGGTGAATGCATCGGCGGTGCCGCCGGCAAAGCCCGCGAGAATGCGTTCGTTGTAAATGCGACGCACCTTGCGCGCGCTGGCCTTGATGACAATATTGCCCAATGTGACCTGGCCATCGCCGCCCAGGGCAACTTTGCCATCGCGACGCGCCGAGAGAATAGTGGTCCCGTGGAACTGTTCCATATGCCCCTGACTAAGGCGACAGAATTCGGAATTTGCGGCGGTGAATAAAATACCGCCGCATCAGGCCGCCGATCCGGGCACGTCGCCGGGCAAACGCGCCATGCATGGAACTGCGGCGCCTACCTAGTCCCCGTAGAGCTTTTGCTTGAGCTCGCGGCGCGACTGCGCCTCGATGGTCAGTGTCGCTGTAGGACGGGCCAGCAGGCGCGGAATACCGATCGGTTCGCCAGTCTCCTCGCACCATCCGTAGGTGCCATCGTCGATGCGCCGCAGCGACTGTTCAATTTTCTTCAGCAGCTTGCGTTCCCGATCGCGGGCGCGCAACTCAAGCGCATATTCCTCTTCGATGGTCGCCTGGTCGGTGGGATCCGGCTCAACCTCGTGCTCACGCAGGTGTTCGGATGTCACACCGGCGTTTTCTATGAGTTCTTTTTGGTTTTCGACAAGCATTTCACGGAAGTAGATCAATTGCGCGGCACTCATATAATCAGCGGCCGGCGCTTTGCGCAACGCGGATTCCGTCAGTCCGTTGGAGGCGACTCTCTCCGGCCCCGTCCGCTGCGGGGATTCCTTGTTTGGCGCCGCCGTAGCCCCGGGTTTTCCCGCGGTTTTGCCTGCGGCACGGGCCGAGACGGCCTTCGCTGATGTTTTTACTGCGATGTTTCGAGACATTGCTCCAGCCCCTTTACGAACAGATCTTCGGGCAAATTGCGCCCAATAAATACCATGACGCTTTCGCGCTTTTCGCTATCGCCCCAGGGTTTGCCCATGTCGCCACCCATCAATTGGTGGACGCCCTGAAAAACCACGCGATGCGCATTATCCTTGAGATACAGGACACCTTTATAACGCAACATATCCGGCCCGTAAACCTGTGTCAGCCCGGACAGAAACTCCTCCAGCTTGCCCCCGTCGAAGGGCCGGTCGGCGCGAAATACGAATGAACGCACATGTTCGTTGTGATCATGCGCGGCATCCTCCAGAAAATCCGGATCTATTTCCAGCGTGGCGTTCAGATTAAAGCCCCGGATATCGAGAATTTCCCCGACCGGCGCATTGCCAAAATGAACCTTTCGAATCGGTGCCCGCGGATTCAGGCGCACCAGGCGCTTGCGCAGGGCCTCCTGCTCCTCGTCGGTCACCAGATCGGTCTTGCTCATCAGTATGCGGTCGGCAAACCCCACCTGCTCCTGCGCTTCGTTGAAATCATCCAACTGCTTCTGCGCGTGCTTCGCATCCACCAGTGTCAGGACGCTGTCCAGAAGGTAATAATTGCCGATGGCCTCATCCAGGAAAAATGTCTGCGCCACCGGCCCGGGGTTTGCCATTCCGGTGGTTTCAATGACCACGCGATCAAATTTCAGCTTGCCGGAATCGCGCCGCTCGCGCAGATCGCCAAGGATGCGGATGAGATCGCCGCGTACGGTGCAGCAAATGCAACCGTTGTTCATCTCGACAATCTGCTCTTCCCCGCTATCAAGAAGAATTTCATTGTCGACGCCAGTTTCACCAAACTCATTCTCGATGACCGCGATTCGATAACCGTGGTCCTCCTTGAGAATGCGATTTAGGAGCGTGGTCTTGCCGCTGCCGAGAAAACCCGTCAGGATCGTGACCGGCACCATGTTTTCCTGTTCCATTGCTTCTTCTCCGTGCGGCTTCTGATTTCCAAGAACGACAGCGCCAGCACTTGTAACGTAGCGTCCGACGACAACCCCTGACCCGGTAGCAGCCAAAAGGTAACGCCGATGCGAGGGGCGACAGTGTAATCAGGTCGGCGCCGCGATGCAATCAGCGCACCCAATTGAGTCTCACCTGTCTTTGTTTAAAAATTTACGCCAAATCAATGCGTTAGGTAAATCATGCCTGATTCAGGACGGTAATCTGGCGCGTGGTGTAGCTTGACCCGCAGGATATCGAGTCAATATTGCGAGTCAATACTGGCCGGGTCGTGCCGGGAACTGTGCCATACGCGGGCAGAACCGCTCTGGTTGCCCCATCTCGTTCCGGCGCTATTCCCGGCGCAGCAGCAATCCTTTCAGATACGTCCCCTCGGGAAATTCGAGCAGGCTGGGGTGGTCCGGGGCGGCGTGGAACCAATCGACCAGCGTTGCCGACACACCGGCATCGGCTGCCGCACCCGCCACAATCTTGTGAAACAAATCCTCGGATATCCCGCTGGAGCATGAGAATGTCGCCAGCAGGCCGCCGGAACGCAACAACCGCATGGCGCTCATATTGATGTCCTTGTAACCCCGCGCCGCCGCTGGCGCATGTTTGGCGGTCGGCGCGAACTTCGGCGGATCGAGGACAATCAGGTCAAAACTTCGCGCCTGATCGCGCAAAGTGCGCAGCGCCTGAAAAGCATCCGCCTGCATCCATTCGAGTCCGCTGGCGCTCATGCCGTTGAGCGATGCATTGCGTCGCGCCAGGTCCAGCGCCGTGGCGGAACTGTCGATCGACAACACGCTTTTCGCCCCGCCCGCGGTGCATGCCAGCGAGAACGCCCCCGTGAACGAAAAGCAGTTCAGCACTTCGCGGCCTGCGGCGTGCATCTTTATCCGTGCCCGGTTGTCGCGCTGATCCAGATAGAAACCGGTCTTCTGCCCACCGACCACATCCACGACGAAACGCAGCCCCTGCTCCCGGATTTCAATTTCCGCCGGCGGCATCGAGCCGAACAGCATGCCGGTGCGCTCTGGCAAACCCTCGAGCGCACGGGTATCCGCATCGGAGCGCTCGACGATCCGGGCGCAACCGCAGAGATCGGCAAGCGCCGCGACGATCGCCTCGCGGCGGCAATCGGCGCCTGCCGTGGACAATTGCAGCACCAGGGTGTCGGCGTAAAGATCGGCGATCAGGCCAGGCAATCCGTCGGATTCGGCATGCACCAAGCGCAGCGCATTGGTGCCTTCCGGCGAAATCATTGGCCTGCGGCGTTCGATTGCGCGCGCAATGCGATCCCGCAACCATCGGTCGTCGGGAAACTCCTCCTGCGCAAAGCTCCAGACCCGTGCGCGGATTTGCGAATGCGGGTTATATGCCGCCCAAGCAAAGAAGCGTCCGTCGGAACCGAGCACCGCAACCGTGCCGCCCGCCGCCACGTCCCCATCCAACGCGGCCACGGCACCGGAAAACACCCAGGGGTGGCGTCGCTGCAACGAATGCTCGCGGCCCTCCTTGAGGATGAGCCGCGCCGTCGCTCCTGTTTCGCTGGAACGGAACTGCCTGACCTGCGGCGGCCCCGCGCTCTGGCGCCTGGTGCCGCCGCGCCGCGGATTGCGCCGTGGAATGCTCATACCCAACCCAACAATCCGGCAAGCGCACCCAGACCGATAAACCAGATCGGGTGCATTTTGGTCAGCAGTGTCGCCAGCGCCGTGATGCCGATAAGCACAAAGGCCGCCGTGCTGCCGCCCGCCCCCAGGGTCACGAGATATCCGCTGGCGAGGGTCAGCCCGATGGCAATCGGGCCCAGCGCCGCAGTCAGGGAGCGGTTCCAGCGACGCTCGCGGTGTCGCTCCCAGAAGCGCGACAGCCCATACACCAGCAAAGAAGAGGGCGCGCACATGCCGATGAATGCTGCCAGCGCTCCCGGAAATCCGGCAATTTTCCAGCCAATCAGACTCACCACCAGCATGTTCGGGCCCGGAGCCGCCTGCGAAAGGCCGACCATCTCGGCAAATTGGGCATCGCTCACCCAGCCGTTGATTTCGACGGTGCGCCGGTGCAGGTCAGGGTAGATGCTGGTTGCGCCGCCGACGGCAAACAAGGACATTTGCGCCAGTTCCGCAGCGAGCCTGAGGGCCAGGTCCCAGTTCATTGCAAGCGTAACCAACAATACCACCAGCTCAGCGGTGTCAGCACCAGCAGCACCAGGGCCAGCGGCCATTTCACCAGGGCGCTGAGCACGAATGCCGCGCCGGCGAACAGCGCCAGCGGCGAACGCATGCGCGGACTGGCGGAGAAACGCAAACCGGTGGCGACCACCAGGCCCGCACCGGCGCAGGCCACGCCGCGCAGCACGCCGTCCACACCGGGCATCTGGCCAAAGCGGGTGTACAAAATGCCCAGACCAACCATGATGGCAAATGGCGCAAGCGTCAGTCCGCAAAAACCCGCCAATGCCCCCAGAGGGCCGGCGCAGCGCAGTCCGAAACCCAGCGAAAGGTTGATGATGTTGCCACCGGGAAGTGCCTGGGCCAGTCCCCAGGCATCGAGAAATTCATCCTCGGTAAACCAGCGCCGCTCCTCGACCAGCACCCGTCGCGCCCAGGGAAGAACACCGCCGAAACCTTGTATGCCGATCTTGAAAAACGCCAGAAACAGATCGCTGGGGCCGATCGCAGCCAAATCCGCGCCGTCGCTTTTCGCCGTCATTTCTTTCTCGCCCTGGGATGCGCAGCGTCATAAACCTTGGCCAGATGCTGAAAGTCCAGACTGGTGTACACCTGTGTGGTCGATATGCTGGCGTGCCCGAGCATTTCCTGCACCGCGCGCAGATCCTGGCTGGATTGCAGCACATGCGAGGCAAACGAATGCCGCAGCACGTGCGGATGAACGCGAACGCCGAGGTCACATTTTTTTGCCCAGCGATCAAGGCGATCCTGGACCACGCGCGGGGCAATGCGCCGGCCGCGCGCTCCGACAAACAAGGCGGGCTCCTCGGCCCTGGCGAGGGCTGCGCGTGACCGCAACCACTGCTCCACCGCCATGCGCGCCGCCTTGCCTACCGGCACCGTACGCGTCTTGGCGCCCTTGCCGGTAACGGTCACTTCGCCACACCCGGCAATTTCTGCGGCCTGGGATAGATCAAGACTTACCAGCTCGGCCAGGCGCAAGCCTGAGGAGTAAAGCAGTTCGAACATCGCCTTGTCGCGTATTTCGGCAGTATCCGCCGGCGTCCGGCTCAGCAACTGTGTCGCGACATCGGGGGAGAGCGACTTGGGCAATTGCCTGGCGGCCTTGGGCGCGCGAATGCCCAGGCACGGATTGGCTGAAAAGCCATGGTGCCGCACTAACCATTCATACAAGCCGCGCCAGGCCGAGAGCATTTGCGCCAGTGTCCGCCCGGACAAACCCTGGGAGTGCAGCTGCGCAACCGAGCGGCGCACGGCGGGATTCAACAATGCATCGAGCGGGGTGTCCGGGTTGAGTACCAGCAGCGCGTCGATGGCGTGGCGGTAGTTGCGCAGTGTGTGCGCCGCCAGACGCCGTTCGTTGGCAAGATGATCCAGATAGGTCGCCACCATGGCGCGCCGCGGGTCTTCCTGGTGCGCAGCTGCCATGTGCCCCCGCGGTGACTAAATGAACCGCGTCAGGCCGGCGCCCGCCAATTCGCCCAATCGCGTCAGATAGAGCGTGCCCATCTCGGCGTAAAAGCGCGCGGCATCCTCGCTGCCAAGCGCCAGCAAACCGACACAGGCTCCCGAGCCGCCACCGGCAACCGACTCGCGCAATGGAATGTAGGCGGCCGAACGCACCTGAGCTGCCGCTACGCCAAACCAGCCGGCGATCTCGGCATTGGTGCTGGCACCGCAATGGGGCTGGGCAAGCGAGACCGCGTAGTTCTTGAGGTCCTCGCTGACTTCCCCGTATTCCTCGGCGCCGGCATCGAGCTCGCGCGGCCCCAGCCCCCAGATGCGCAATGCGACGTGCGGAATCGCGAAATCCTCGCGCAGGTTGAAACTCAGGGACCAAAGCAGCGCGTCGCGTGCAGGCGCGGCAAGCAAGGCAAGCCCCAGACGATGCATCTTTTCGCTGATGGCATCATTTTCCTCGCCAAACTGCAGCAGTTCGGCCAGCTTGGCCTCGAGCGCACGGTGCTTTTCCCGCAGATTGAGCACCTGCCGATCGGCCAGGCCGATCGCATGCCCGCCATGCGGATGCGGCAGCTGGATCTGTGCCAGCACATCGGCGTATTTCTCGAAGAAAGCCGGGTTCTCCTGCAGATACCGGGCAACGTCATCTGGATTCATCGTGCTTGGGCCTTTCAGTTTGTTTTTCTGGCGGAACAGCGCAGGTGTCGCTCATTGCAGCCGTGCAAAATCCAACTCCCCTTCGAACACGGTGACAGCCGGTCCGGTCATCCACACCGCGCAGTTTAGATCATTCTCCGAGCCGTCCCAACGGATGGTCAAGTCCCCGCCGCGCGTACTCACGCGCACTGGTGAGGCGAGCAGCCCGCGCCGGACTCCGGCGACCACCGCCGCGCATGCCCCGGTGCCGCACGCAAGCGTTTCACCGGCGCCGCGCTCCCAGACACGCAGACGGACATGCTGCCTGTCGATCACCTGCATGTATCCGGCATTGACGCGTCGGGGAAACAACGCGTGCCTTTCAAGCAACGGCCCCTGCGTGGCAACCGGCGCGGCGTCCACATCCGGCACCACCTGCACCGCGTGCGGATTCCCCATCGACAAAGCGGTAATCGATACGCTGACACCCGCAACGTCAATCACCTCGAGCAGCGCGCCGGAGGCCGCCAGAAACGGGATCCTGACCGGATCGAAGACAGGCGCTCCCATGTTGACAGTCACCCCGCCGTCGCTCTCGAGCTTGAGCGCTATCAGTCCGGAGAGCGTTTCGACGCGGATTTCATTTTTTTCGGTAAGTCCCTGCTCGCGCACAAAGCGCACAAAACAGCGCGCGCCATTGCCGCACTGCTCCACCTCGCCGCCATCGGCATTGAAAATCCGGTATTTGAAATCCGCTTCGCCGGAGCCGGGCGCCTCGACAATCAGCAGCTGGTCGCAGCCGATCCCGCGGTGCCGGTCGGCGATGCGACGGATCTGCTCGGGAGTGAGCACGACGCGCTGGCGAACGCCGTCAAACACCACGAAATCGTTGCCCGCGCCATGCATTTTTGCAAACCTGAGCTTCATGCGCCAAGGCCCGGCTGGCGAGCGCATGCATCGAACCGTTTCATCAAACGCAAAGCCTGGTGAAATCGCGCAGAACGCAACGGTCCATGATCACTGTCATGCCCGCGGCTCGCGCTCGCGCTGCAGCCTCCAGATTGACCACACCGTCCTGCAGCCAGATGGTCTTCAGGCCCAGACGCAGGCACTCCTCGAATACCGGCGTGGTCTTGTCGCTCGCGCGGAACACATCGACGATATCGACAGGGTCAGGCACCGAAGCAAGGTCAGGGTAAGCGGTCTCGCCCAGTCCATCGGAGATGCCCGGACGTACCGGGATGATGCGATAGCCCATGCGCTGCATCTGCCGCGCCACGTTATGGCTGGCCCGGTAAGGCTTGGGCGAAAAACCCACCACCGCGATGGTCTTTGCGCCCTTGAGCAGCGCCCGGATCTCGTCTTCGTCCGGGTTGCCGTTTGGATTTGCGTTCGTCATGCCGCGATTTTAAGGCCTTCGGACCCAGGCATTGACAAAAAATCCCGCGGCACGGCCGTGACTCCCAATGACTGGCTGCGGCTCACAAGTCGGCGAGCCGAATACAATTCGTTTCCGGCAATTGATGGCCGACAAATCTTTGCTTTTTCGTAAGCCTGTTGCCCCTTGGGCTCAGCGTCCTCCGGCTCAGGCCCCATAGAAAGGCGGCTCTCCGGGGGGGCGCGTCTTGAAGCGCTTGTGCGCCCAGTTGTACTGCTCGGGACGCTCCAGCACCCGCTCTTCAATGAAAGCGTTCATGCGCCGGGCATCGGCGGCATCGTCCCCGGAGGGAAAACCCTCCCAGGCTGAATAGCACCGCAGCTCGTATCCCCGCCCGCCCGGCAGCATGGCCGTCACGCAAGGCACAACATGCGCCCCGGCAAGCCGGGCGAGTCGCGAAAGTCCGGTGATGGTTGCCGCGGGCACACCGAAAAACGGCGTGAACACGGCATCGCGCGGTCCGTAGTCCTGATCCGGCAGATAGTAAAGCGGCACGCCCTGGCGCAGCGCCACAAGCGCGGCGCGCACGCCGTCCTGGCGCGAAAACATCCGCTGATGCCCGAAACGCGTGCGCCCTTTGAGCAGCACCGCATTCATCGGCGCGCTTTTCTGATTGGCATAAATGGCGGCCAGGTCAAAATCGCAGGCAAGCCGCGTGAAGCCTGCGTCCAGCGCGAGAAAATGCGGCGCAAACAGGATGATTGGCCGGCCCCGCAAACGCTCGATATGCTCGATTCCCGTCACGCGGATCAGTTCCAGAAGGCGGCGGCGCGACGCCCACCACAACAGGCCGCGCTCGAGGATCGCGCGCCCCAATGCGCGAAAGTGCCGGCGCGCCAGCCGCTCGCGTTCGGCCGCGGAAAGCCCGGGCATGCAGCGTTGCAGATTGGTGGCGCAGACTTGCCGCCGTTCGCGCGCGAGCAGGTGCAGCAATGAACCCAGCAATGCGCCCAGGCGCGCGAGCAGCGCCAGCGGCAACCAGTGCGCAAGCCACATCGCGGCAATGCCAAGGCGCGCAATCATGGCGGCCCTGCAGGCGCGCTCCCCTGCAGCACGGCAGCGCAGGCGCGAACATCCGCGGAATACTTTTTCATGCGGGCGCGTTGGCGGCCGGCGCGTTTGTCCCCGGCGCTGCCACGCCGGCCGGCACCTTGTAGCGGTTGTAAGACCACAGGTACTGCTCCGGGCAGCCGCGGATCAGCGCCTCCAGTGAGCGGTTCATGTTGCGTTCGGGCGAATCACCGGATGCCGCGGGCGGCAACGGTTCCACATGGATGCGGTAGCCGGCGCCGCGCGGCAGGCGCTCGGCGAACGCCATCAACACCGGCGCATGGCGGGCCTGTGCCATGCGCGTGGCAAGCGTCATGGTGTAAGCGGCACGGCCGAAGAATTCGGTCCATTCGCCCTCGCCGCCGCCGGGAACCTGATCGGGGAGAATGCCGATGGCTTCGCCGCGCTGCAGCGCCCGGTACAAGGCGCGCACGCCCGACATGTCCGCCGGCACGCTTTTCATGCTGGCACGGTCGCGCCCGACGCGCATCAGGGAATCGAATGCTTTTGACTTCGGCTGACTGTACAGAACAGTCAGCGGATAGCGCAGGCTGAAATACTGCGCCGATACCTCCCAGCAGCCCAGATGCGGGGTGAGCAGAATCAGGCCGCGACCTTCGGCCATGGCGCGCTCGATGAGATCCCAGCCGGCAATCTCGCGCACCAGCGCCGCGGACTGCTGGTGCGGCAACAACCAGATTGCCGGCAATTCAAGCGCGGCCTTGCCGGTTTCGCCGATCGCTTTGCGCCGCAATGCCGCTTCGGTGTAGCGCGCCTGGTCCAGATTGGTTCGATGGTAGTGGCGGAAACGCGGCGACAGCGCGTAAAGGATCCAGCCCATGACAATCCCCAATGCGTGCAGAAGCGGCAGTGGCAAACGCGCCGCCAACCGCAGAATTCCCATCATCGACTTGGGAGGCGGGTGGGTTGGGGAGGGAAAGGGGGCATGTTAGAATTCGCGCCCTTTAAAGGTTTCTTTATTTGAATCAGAACAGCCGGGAAAACAAACCATGAGCAGCTTTCAATTTACTTCCGAATCGGTTTCTGAAGGGCATCCGGACAAGGTTGCCGACCAGATATCGGACGCAGTGCTTGACGCGATTTTAGCCCAGGACAAACGCTCCCGGGTCGCGGCGGAAACCCTCGTTAAAGACAATCTGGTGGTGCTGGCCGGTGAAATCACCACCGGCGCGCGCGTCAACTTCGATGAAGTGGCTCGCAAGACCATTCGCCGCATCGGCTATACCGATCCCGCCATCGGCTTTGACACCTCCACCTGCACGGTAATCGTGGCGTACGGCGAACAATCGCAGGATATCGCGCAGGGCGTTGACGAAGGCAAGGGCCTCGATTTGGATCAAGGCGCCGGCGACCAGGGCCTGATGTTCGGCTACGCCTGCGACGAGACGCCGCAATACATGCCGCTGGCAATTCACCTCTCGCACCGGTTGGTCGAGCGTCAGTCGGAACTGCGCCGCGACGGGCGCCTGCCCTGGCTGCGTCCGGACGCAAAATCGCAAGTCACCTTGCGCTATACGGACGGCTTGCCCGATGCCATCGAAACCGTGGTGCTCTCCACCCAGCACCAGCCGGGCATCACCCACAAACAGATCGAAGAAGCGATCATCGAACAGGTGATCAAGCCGGTGCTGCCGAAGAACCTGGTCAAAGGGCAGATCAAGTATCTGGTCAACCCCACCGGCAGTTTTGAAATCGGCGGCCCCAAGGGCGATTGTGGCCTGACCGGCCGCAAGATCATTGTCGACACCTACGGCGGTTCCGCCCCGCACGGCGGCGGCGCCTTCTCCGGCAAGGACCCCTCGAAAGTCGACCGCTCCGCCGCCTACGCCGCGCGCTATGTCGCCAAAAACGTGGTGGCCGCTGGCATCGCGACCAAATGCCAGGTGCAGGTGTCTTATGCCATTGGCGTGGCCAAGCCAACCTCGGTGATGATCACCACCTTTGGCACCGGCAAGATCTCCGACGAAAAGATCTCCGAACTGGTGCAAAAGCATTTCGACCTGCGCCCCAAGGGCATCATCCAGATGCTGAACCTGCTGCGCCCGATCTACGAAAAGACCGCCTCCTACGGTCACTTCGGCCGCGACGAACCGGAGTTCACCTGGGAGGCCACCGACAAGGCGGCTGTGCTTGCCGCAGATGCGGGCATCAAGAAATAGTCACCCGGCGCTCTCCGCAAACGCCTTTCGAGGCAAAAAAAAGCCGGCTTCAAGCCGGCTTTTTTCATGCCCGAAGCAATTGGAGTGGCAACGGATTGGTCGCTATTGATGCCCGGATATGCCCAAGGGACGGACGTTTCCGGCCGATTCGCGACTCGGTAACAACGCAGCCGCGGAGCCGCCGCATCGTCTAAAAATGCGGCAACACAGAACCCTGATAGGGTAAAATCCCGCTCCCTTGAGGAGCGTTGCGACAACCGGCCCACGGGCACGGTTGCCAGGCTCAAGGTGTCATTATTCAACCGCGCTCGCAAACCTCTAAATCGAAAGGAGGCGCGAGATGAGCGCCGTACAAAAATCCAGCCAGGACTACTACGTAGCAGACATGAAGCTTGCGGACTGGGGCCGCAAGGAAATCGCCATTGCCGAGACAGAAATGCCCGGCCTGATGGCGATCCGCGAGGAATTCGCCAAAGCACAACCCCTGAAGGGCGCGCGCATCGCGGGTTCCCTGCACATGACCATCCAGACCGCGGTATTGATCGAGACGCTCAAAGCGCTCGGCGCGGAGGTTCGCTGGGCCTCGTGCAACATCTACTCGACGCAGGACCATGCCGCGGCAGCCATCGTTGCCACCGGCACTCCGATCTTCGCCTACAAGGGCGAGAACATGGAAGAGTACTGGGAATTCACCCACAGAATCTTCGAATGGCCCGGCGAAAAACATGCCAACATGATCCTCGATGACGGCGGCGATGCCACGCTGCTGCTGCACCTGGGCACGCGCGCGGAATCCGATCCTTCGGTGATTGCCAAACCCGGCAGCGAGGAAGAGGAGTTCCTGTTTGCCTCGATCAAGAAGCGCCTCGTTGCGAGCCCTGGCTGGTATTCCAAGCGCCTCAAGGAAATCAAAGGCGTGTCGGAGGAAACCACCACCGGCGTGCACCGCCTCTACCAGATGCACAAGGAGGGCAAACTCGCCTTTCCCGCCATCAACGTCAACGACTCGGTCACCAAGTCCAAGTTCGACAACCTTTACGGCTGCCGCGAATCACTGGTGGATGGCATCAAGCGCGCCACCGACGTGATGATCGCCGGCAAGGTTGCCCTGATCGCCGGCTACGGCGATGTGGGCAAGGGTTCGGCACAGGCCATGCGCGCCCTGTCGGCGCAAGTCTGGGTCACCGAAATCGACCCGATCTGCGCTCTGCAGGCGGCGATGGAAGGCTATCGCGTTGTGACCATGGACTACGCCGCCGACAAGGCCGACATCTTCGTCACCTGCACCGGCAACTACCATGTGATCACGCATGAGCACATGAAGAAGATGAAGGACCAGGCCATCGTTTGCAACATCGGGCATTTCGACAACGAAATCGACGTTGCAAGCCTGAAGCAATACACCTGGGAGAACATCAAGCCGCAGGTCGATCACATCATCTTCCCGGACAAGAAGCGCATCACGCTGCTGGCCGAAGGACGCCTGGTGAATCTGGGTTGCGGCACCGGACATCCCTCCTACGTGATGAGTTCCTCGTTCGCCAACCAGACCATCGCGCAGATGGAAATCTGGGGCGAGGCACAGAAGGGTTCCAACAAGTACCCGGTCGGCGTGTATGTGCTGCCCAAGCATCTGGATGAGAAAGTGGCGCGCCTGCAGCTGAAGAAGCTCAATGCGCAGCTCACCGAACTGACCGATGCGCAAGCCAAGTACATCAGCGTACCCAAGCAGGGCCCCTACAAGGCGGACCACTACCGCTATTAAACTGAAGACTTTGCCGGGAACATCCGGCGCCGGGACGGGCGGAAGGTTCGAAAGGACCTTCCGCTTTTTCATTGGAATCGCGCCATGGAATCGCCTGGCCTGCTCCTGCCCTGGGCGCGCCTGGCGATGAGCGCCGCCCTGCGCTCAAAAGCCGCCAAAGCCCCGCTCGCCGCAGGAAACTCTCAGGCTGAAGCGTGCGCCGGACGCAAGGCCGCTCGGCTGACGTACAGAAAGTAAAGTATCACCAGCGTATTGGCCAGCAGTAATGCGCCTACGGCCGCCACCCAGAAACCCTTCGGGCCCATCGGCGTGGCCATACCCAGCCAGGCCAGATCCACCGGCGTCAGCGCCAGCAGATATCCGCCGCCCAGGCCGACGCCCCACAGCGCGAAGGCGTTGAAAAACATCGGCACCAGCGCGCGCTTGTAGCCGCGCAGTACGTTGATCACCACCGCCTGTATCGCGTCGACCAGGTGGTAGGCAGCCACCACGGCGAGAAGCGTGGACGCAATGGCGATGACCTGCCGGTCCGGCGAATAAAACGCCGCCACCCGGCCGGCGGAAAAATAAAGACTGAGCCCGACACAACAAGCCACGCCGAACGCCACGGCGATGCCGGTGATGGCGGTGGCGCGCGCGCGCACGAAATTCTGCGCGCCGATGGCCTGCCCTACAAGGACACTGGCCGCATTGCCGATCGCCAGCGGCAGCATGTAGAGGATGGCCGCGAAGTTGCCTGCGATCTGGTGGGCGGCGGAATTGAGCGGGCCCAGCCTGGCGATGAACAAGGCCATGAAGGTGAAAGCCGTTACGTCGATGAAAAAGGTCAAGCCGATGGGCAGACCCAGTGACACCAGATGGCCGATGCGTTTGCGGTCCGGCCAGGACCAGCGCTCGAATACGCGGTAGCGCGCGTAATCCGGATCGGTATAGCACCAGTACCAGGCGGCAACCACGATACCCCAGGAGATCATCGCGGTCGCCACCGCGCATCCCACGCCGCCCAGCTCGGGCATGCCGAAATAGCCGTACATGAACACCAGGTTCAGCGGAATCTTGAACAGCAGGCCGGCAAGATTCAGCATCATGATGGTGCGGGGCTTGGAAACCGCGGCGCTGAATCCGTAAAAGATCCGGAACGCAAGGGTCGCCGGCACCGCCCAGGAGAGCGCCGCGAGGTAGGCGCGGGTGCGCACTTCGACTTCGGGATCGAGTCGCGTCAGGGCGAAGAACGGCTCGGGAAAGCGCAGCGCCAGGAAGCACAGCACGATCAACAACAGCGCCAGCCACGCGGACTGCCGGACCTCCTCGCCGATCTCGGCATGCCGCCCCGCTCCAAAGAGCTGCGCCGCGGTCGGCGTCAAAGCGAGCAGGATGCCCATCATCGCCACGAAGATGCTCATGTAGATGCTGGCCCCGACGCCGATGCCGGCAAGATCCAGGGTGCTGTACCGGCCCGCCATGATGGTGTCGATAAAGCCGTTGGCCATGACGGCGATCTGTCCGATGAACATCGGCCAGCCGAGACGAAAGATGTCCTTGAGGAGGCTTGTCGACATGTGCG
>CAIOLO010000029.1 GCA_903859155.1 uncultured beta proteobacterium | reverse complement strand
GGGCGATGCCAGTCGAAAAATGATTTCAAGGCGTTTGGCGGGAACTCTCGCGCCAACTCGTGGGGCTTAATAATGTCGTCCAAAGCGAATTATGCTGAATGTCGGGCAACGCGCGCGATACGCCAATCGGCGTTTACTGGGTAAGAAGTTCATGGTGCTGCCGAAATGGTGCCGCCGAAACTGCGGCACAATGTATATAGATTGATACCTTCAAGGGTAGATTGATACCTTCAAGGGCCGCAACATATCGATGTGAGAAATTCATGCGCCGATGCGGTTCAATCTCCGGACTGATTTGACTGTGCGTCGGATGCATATGAGTAAGGGAATTTATCGCTACACGTGAAAGGGGAAGGTTCATGGGCGGAAAAACAAAGACAGGCGCCAGCCGTCGGAAGTTGGTACGGCGGTCGAGTGCCCGAGCTGCAGGCTCGGTCGGTACTGGCGGCTTGCCTCCTTCGGTAGCGCAAGCGCAGGGGGTTGGGTCCGTCATTCCCGCGCGTTGGGATCTTGAGGCAGATGTTGTGGTAATCGGCTCCGGCGCCATGGGAATGCCGGCGGCCATTCGAGCCCGGGATGCAGGCGCCTCGGTAATCGTCATCGACACCAATTACGACGTCGGCGGCCACGCTCTGCTGAGCGGCGGCCATGTTGCATTGGGCGGCGGGACGAGTGCCCAGAAGAAGTACAAGATCGAGGATTCGCCGGACATCCTGTTCCGCGACCTGACGGATTGGTCGGTCGTGGAAGTCAACGGCATGCCGGAATACCGCTACAACGACCGCGGGGTCCAGCGCGCGCTGGCCGATAACGAGGCCTTGGGCTTTGAATTCCTGATTGATAACGGCGTCAAGTTCGTAGACAAGAGTCCGGATAACTTAGGTGCGCATGCTGTCGGGATTTCGGCGAAGCGGGAAAATCACTGCGTCTGGGACAAAGGCCAGAGCCTCGAGAGTCCGGCCGGCGCGGGCGGCACCAGTCTCATGCGGCCGTTGGAGGCGAGCGCACGCAAGAAAGGCGTCCGGTTTCTGCTCAACTACCACATGGACGTGATTTTACGCGAGCAGCCAAACGCGGGACGGGTGCTAGGCATTCAGGCCAGCTACACCCCGACGATCCTGCCCGGAACCGCGACGCCCCTGAAGAGCTTCCGCTCCGAAGGCAACATCGTCATGAGCGCGAAAACCGTCACGGTCAGGGCCAGGAAAGCCGTCATCATCGGCACCGGCGGGAGCACCGGTAACGTCAATTTCCGCAGGATGTTCGATGTGCGTCTGACCGAGGAATATTCGCTGGCTGCCGGAGAGTTTTCTCCTCAGGACGCCAGTGGCGAGCTGGCCGCGATGAACATTGGCGCATCCCTTTGGGGGACGGCAAACCAGACGTTCGATAGAAACGGCACCCTGCGCAAGCGCCCGATCATCGGCACGCCGACGAATTACATTGAATGGAAGAAGGAAAGCCCGATTTTTGGCAAAGTTGGCGCAACGGGTCTTACCGTGCGCGACTGGCAAGATGCAATCATCGTCAACCAGGTGGGTAAGCGCTTTTATAACGAAATGCAAGACGGGTATCCATCGGGAACCTTTCATGGGTTTCTCGATCCGTACCTGCCGGGCGATTGGCGCAATGCCTCCAGGACCAAATCTACACCGATGAATTATGTCGATGCCGCTCTGGCCATCAATGAAGGCTCTACACCGCCAGATTACGCTGCCGGACCTCAGTGGGCCATCTTCGATGCCGAGGCGGTCAAACGGGAGAATTGGAATATCAATCCGCCTGCGGTTCGTCCCGAATACTTTTTCGCCGCAGCAACACTGGCGGAATTGACGACGCTGCTGACACAGTGCCCGCAGCAGAAGGTCGGGATGCCGGCCGCGAACCTGGAAGCGACGGTGAAAAGATATAACGATCAGGTGGACCTGGGTATAGACCAGGACTTCGGCAAACCTTCGCCCGGATACAAGATCGAGACCGCACCATTCTATGCCGCCTGGGCCACGCTCACGGTGCACGACACGTACGCGGGCCTCAGGATCAGCATGAAGTGCCAGGTGATGGACATGAAGGGCGAGGTCATTCCCGGTCTTTATTGCGGAGGTGAGTCCGCCGCCGGCTGCAGCCAGCATGGCGTGGGTCGGGCCATCACTCAGGGCTATATCGCCGGGAAGGAAGCTGCCGCTCAGCCGGGCTGAATAAGTCCCATAGGTAACGACGCCGTACCATGCATGGTCGCAGGGCCACGGTATAACTCGAGTTCCTCTGTCACTGCAGCTTGATGCCGCTCTCCTTGAACACCTTGGCCCAGCGCTCGGCCTCCTTCCTGAAAAAGGCGTCAAATTCCGCTGGTGTGCTGCTTGCCGCGGTGATGCCGGCATTTTCCAGCCGCGTGATGATCGCCGGGTCCGCGTACATTTTCACCACTTCGCGGTGCAGTTTGTCGACGATGGCGGCCGGCGTGCCGGCGGGGGCGACCAGTCCTATCCAGGTGGAAATGTCCTCCAGGCTCGGCATATCGGCGGCGGCGGCGAGCGTCCTCACTTCGGGCAAAGCGGGGGTCAGGCGGCTGTTGAGTTTCGCCAAAGCGCGCAACTTGCCGCCTTGAATCAGTGGCAGGCTCGCGGCCATGCCGTCGACGATGAAATCAACGCTGCCGGTCAGTAACCCCTGCACCACATCGGCACTGCCCTTATAGGGTATGAGCACCACCTCGATGCCTGCCATGCGATTGAACAGATAGCCTGCAAGCCGGGTGGTGATGACGCCCGCCCCGTAGTTGAGCTTGCCTGGATTCGCTTTCGCCTTGGCGATCAGCTCCTGCACTGTCTTGGGCCCGTCGGCGCGCACGGTCAGCAGCGAAGTGTTGTTCGCTATCAATGTGATCGCCGCGAAATCCTTGAACGCGTCGTAGGTAAGCGGCGCGCTGGCGGTCGCCGGGTTCATCACCAGCGTGGTGTCCATGGCGGCGAGCAGCGTGTAGCCGTCGGGCGGCGCCTTGGCCACCAGTTGCGCGCCGATGGCGGTATCCGCGCCGGGCCGGTTTTCGATCACCACCGGCTGCCCCCAGGACTCGGCAAGCCTTTGCGCGACGACGCGCGACACAATATCGGTGGGGCCGCCCGCCGGAAACGGAACGACGATACGCACCGTACGGCTCGGATAATTGCGCGCGGCCGCGTCGGTCTGAGCGGCGGTGATTCCGGATGTCAGCGTGACCAGCAGGGCGATGCAGCGAAAAATAATTTTCACGAGTTCCCTCCTTTTTTGCCTGGTGACTCGGCGATGGTCCAGGCGCAGCGTTGTGCGCGAGGTCAGCTTTTCTCGAAGCGATAAAGAGCTTGGGGATTATCGACCAGGATGCGCCGACGCAGCGTTTCATCCGGAATCCAATCGGCCAGGCAATCAAGCAACTCGGTGGTATTGGGCATCTTTGCCTTGAAATTGACGTGCGGCCAGTCGCTGGCCCAGAGCAGGCGGTCGGGCCGCGCTGCGGCGAGCCCCTGCGCCAGCGGAGCGAGGTCCCGGTAGGGCGGCTCGGCCGACAGGCGGTACGCGGCCGAAAGCTTCACCCAGCAATTGCCATCGCGCATCAATTCGCACAGGAACTGAAAATCGGGTTGCTCAGTGCCGTCTTTGCCTGGCAGGTTGGCAAAATGAGCAAACACCAGCGGCACCGGAAAGCGTCTGAAGAGTGCTTCGTCGCGGGTCAGCACCGATACACCGGGCGTCCGCCGCACGTGCAGGTCGATATGCCATCCGAAGGGCGCGAGGCGCTCGGCGAAGCGCAGGATCTCCGAGAGCGGACGCGCCCCGTCGTGCCCGATCGCGAAGCGCGCCCCGCGCGCGCCCGCTTGGTGGAGGCGCTGCAGTTCCTGATCGGAGACATCCGGCGCCACGGCAACGATGGCGCGGGCGCTCACGCCGATTTCCGTAAGCGCATCAAGCTGGCGTCGGTTGTCCAGGCCATAGCCGCTGGGCTGGACCAGCACGGCGCGCTGGATTCCCAGCACCTGGTGCAGATGGCACGCGGCAGCGGGCAACGAATCGGGCACGGCGAACGCGCTAGCGGGCGAGGCGGGATAGTGTTGTTGCGGACCGTAAATATGCAGGTGGCAATCTGTCGCGCCCGGGGGGCAGACGAGCTTGGGCGGGCGCGGGTTTGGATCGGGCGGCTGGCACAAAGCGATCATTAAAGTTTTGCTCCTGCTGCTAGGGTAAGACGTGGCCGTCGAAGCGCTTGCGTACTTTCTTCAGGTGCACGGCATCATCACCATGGTGCGTACTGCACCCAACCTCCGGCTATCTTACATTTAATCTTCGATATTGCCTCTGGGCGGGTGCCAAGAAGATTTGCCCAGTGTCAGGCGGCAGCCCCCCAGCGGTCGGTTTCGAGCGTCAAAATGTAACGGAGGGTGTCAGCTCATGGCCGACTACTGAACTAACGCCGAACGGCAATCAGCCGATAGTGCCCAGTTTCGTCTTGGTCGGGGAGCCATCCCGAAACGCGAACGTAGGAAAAACGTAGAACTCTCGGCGGATTTCGCCGAGGATCTGCGAGTAAGGGCGGGCCTTAAACACTGCAATTAATGGCATAGGAGCCAGGATAAACCCGTCCGTGCGGCTCGCTGATTGCGCACGGATGCCTTTTATCCGTGCAGCAAACGCGGTTCGCGCGCGCAGCGCGCAGCTTTTGGCAAACCCTTTTTTACTCCGACCCCGCAACTCCGGCTCTGCGCACCAGATCCCCCTGGCGCACGATCTCCGCCTGCACGAAGCGCTTCAACTCATCCGGCGGCGGCGAGTTCACCAGCACCAGCCCGAGCTTGATGAACTCCTGCCGCACCTGCGCATCGTCGGCAATGCCATGCAGTTCCGCGTATATCTTTTCAATGATTTCTCTGGGAGTTTTGGCCGGCGCCACCAGCATGAACCATGAGGTGGCGTCGAAATCCCTGACGCCCACTTCGGTGAGCGGCGCGACATCGGGCAGGGCCTCGAGGCGTTGCGTCGTGGTCACACCCAGCGGCCGGATCTTGCCCGCCTTGAGCATGGCGCTGGCCAGCGCGATGTTGGAGAACATCACCTGGATATGTCCGCCGGCCAAATCGTTGATGGCCGGCTGCATGCCTTTGTAGGGGATGTGGGTCATCTCGATGCCGAGGCGGCTCTTGAGCAGTTCGGCGCTCAGGTGCTGCGAGGTCCCCGCGCCGGCCGAACCGAAACTCAGGCCGCCCGGCGTCGATTTGGCAAGCTTGACCAGGTCCGCTACAGAATAAACCGGCAGCGCCGCATTGACCACCAGCACCTCGGGAATCCGCGCGATCAGCGCAATCGGCGCGAGGTCGGTTGCCGGATCGTAGGACAGGTTCTTGTACAGCGTAACGTTTCCGGCCATGCCGGTGCTGTTGGAGATCATCAGCGTATAGCCGTTGGGCGCGGAACGGATGACCGACATGGTGCCGATGATGGAACTGGCGCCGGGACGATTCTCGACAATGAAGGATTTTCCCAGGCGCTGCTCGAGGCGATTGCCGATGAGGCGCGCAAAAATACTGTAAAGGCCGCCCGGCGCCGAGGGCGCGACGATGGTGACGGTGCGCTCCGGATAGTTCTGCTGCGCGGGGACGGGTGCGGCCGTGGCAGCCGCGGCAAGCGCGAGCAGCGCCGCCAGTTGCGAGGGTTTCATGGGGAAATCGGCTCCTGTATCGGTACCGCGCCAGTGTGCCTGCCGCGCCTGGGGAATGCAATGCAGCGACATCGGGATATCCTCAAGCGAATCGACGCCGAAGCGCTCAGCGCCGTGTCGCCGACTCCACGCCCGGCACCGCGCCGATCAGCGCCAGCGTTCGGCGCAGATCATCCAGCGAAGCGACATTGACGGTGACAAAGTGCGTGGCGGTGCCGTCGCGCCGGTAGCTTTGCGAGGCGGCGATGCCGATCTTCTCGCGCGCGAGCACCTCCAGGATGTCGCGCAGCAGGCCCTGCCGGTCGCTGGCGCGCACCGCGATATCCACCTGGAAGGCCGGGTCGGTACCCAGTTTCGCAGCCCAGGCCGCGCTCAGCAGGCGCTCGGGGTTGCGCGAGGCCAGATGCGCGAGGCTCGCGCATCTGGCACGGTGCACCGAAATGCCGCGCCCGCGCGTGACAAAACCGGTAATCGCATCCGGCGGCGCGGGCTTGCAGCAGCGCGCGATCTGGGTGAGCAGGTGGTCCACGCCCACCACCAGGATGCTGCCCTGCGCGCCTTTGGCCGGCTTTTTTGCGACCGGGCGAGGCTCGGGTGCGGCGGTTTCGGTTTCGCCGCGCAGCACCGCCTGCACCTGGCGGCTGCTGACCTCGTCGCGGCCGAGCGCGGCGTAGAGATCCTCGGCGCGCTCGAATTCGAGCGCGCGGGCGATCTCATCGTGCTTGACGCTGGTGCGGCCTTCGCGCTGCAGTTCCTTCTCCAGCGCCGCGCGCCCCGCGGCGATGGTCTCGCCCAGCTCCAGGCTGTTGAACCACTGGCGCACCTTGTTCTTCGCGCGCGAGCTGGCAATGAAGCCCAGCGCCGGATTCAGCCAGTCGCGGCTCGGTCCTGCCGCGGCGCCGGTGGCCTTCGCATTGGCGGTGATGATTTCAATGCGGTCGCCGTTCCTGAGCTTGTAATCGAGCGGCACGATGGCGCCATTGGCCCTGGCGCCGCGGCAACGGTGCCCCAGGCCCGAGTGCACGGAATAGGCGAAGTCCACCGGTGTCGAGCCACGCGGCAGGTCGAGCACCTGGCCCTGCGGGGTGAGCACGTAGACCGTATCGTCGAGCGCGGCCTTCTTGAACTGCTCCACCCAGTCCGAGGCGTCGACCACTTCGTCGCGCCAGGCGAGCATCTGGCGCAGCATCGCGATCTTGTCATCGAAGGGGTCGCCCGTTTTTCTGGCGCCCTCCTTGTAGCGCCAGTGCGCGGCCACGCCCAGCTCTGCGTAATTGTGCATCTCGTGGGTGCGGATCTGCACCTCCAGCGCGCGCCCGTCGGGGCCGATCACCGCGGTGTGCAGCGAGCGGTAGTAATTGCCCTTGGGGCGCGAGATGTAATCGTCGAACTCCCTGGGAATCGGCTGCCATAAATTATGCACCACGCCCAGCGCGGTGTAGCAATCCTTGACCTCATCGACCAGCACGCGGATGCCGCGCACGTCGTAGATCTCCTCGAAGGCGAGATTCTTGGCGCGCATCTTGTTCCAGATGCTGTAGATGTGTTTAGGCCGTCCTGACAGTTGCGCCTGCACGCCCGCGGCGGCGAGCTCGCCCCGAAGCGAATCCATGGCCCTGTCGATGAAGCCCTCGCGCTCGCTGCGGCGCTCATCGAGCTGGCCCGCGATGCGCTTGTACAGCGCCGGGTCGAGGAAGCGCAGCGACAGGTCCTCGAGCTCCCACTTCATCTGCCAGACGCCCAGGCGATTGGCCAGCGGCGCGTAAAGATCGAGTGTTTCCTGCGCGATCTGCTGGTGGTCGCCCCCGGGCGCCTGCGCGAGGTAACGCAGGGTCTGGGTGCGACTGGCAAGGCGCAGCAGCACCACGCGCACATCCTCCACCATCGCCAGGAACATCTTGCGCAGGATTTCAAGCTGCGAGGCGCGCCCGGGTGATTTCAGCGCGGCTGTGTCGCGGCCGCGAATCACCACGCGCAGTTCGTTCAGGGTATGGATGCCCGAGACCAGCTCGGCAACGGTGGCGTTGAATGCGGATCGCAGCTTCTCTGTAGAGGCCTCCTGGTAGTTGGGCACCGCGAACAAAAGGCTGGCTGCGCGCGTGTCGCCGTCGAGATTGAGGGCGGCAATGCGGCCGGTCATCCCCAGGGCGTGCGCCATCGCGTCCTCACCGCTGGACAGCAACCGGCCTTCATACAGGGGCGCGGCGTAATCCCAGGCCCGCGCGACCAGGTCGCGCTCGGCCCGCGCCAGTCCGGCGCAGAGCGTTTGCGCTTCGGCGGCAAAGGTTCTGGCGGCGGGAATATTGGACAAAATGGCCATTCGGGAGGTGTTGCAGCACCGATTATTGCACGCTCGCCGCGCGCCCCTGCCGGCGCGACTGCCCGGACTATTTCAGCACGCCATGCAGTATGCAGGAATGCTCGGTGGTGCCCTGCTCCACCTGCAGTGTGCTGTGTTGCACGCGGAATCGCTCGCGCAGCGTCAGCATGATCGCGTCGACGTAGGCGTCCCCCGGATAGCCTTGCGGCATCACCAGGTGCACCGTCAGGGCGCTCTCGGTGGTGCTCATGCCCCAGATGTGCAGATCGTGGACATCGGTGACCCCGGGACACTCGCGCAGGTAGGTCTCCACCTGGGTCGCATCGATGTGCTCGGGCACCGCACTCAAGGCCAGTTGCAGCGACTGGCGCAGCATCTGCCAGGTACCGGCGACGATGACCGCCACGATCACCAGGCTGCCCGCCGGATCCAGCCAGTACCAGCCGGTCGCCAGCATCGCCAGGCCGGCAAGCACCACGCCGAGGGAAACCGCCGCGTCGGCCGCCATGTGCAGGTAGGCGCCGCGGATATTCAGGTCGCCCTTGCTGCCTTTGACAAACAGCAGGGCCGACGCGCCGTTGATGACGATGCCCACGCAAGCCACCAGCGTCACCGTGAGTCCTGCCACCGCCGGAGGTTGTGCGAAGCGCTGCACCGCCTCCCACGCGATGGCGCCGCAGGCCGCCAGCAGCAGCATCGCATTGGCGAGCGCCGCGAGGATCGAGGTGCTGCGCAGGCCGTAGGTATAGCGCCTGCTCGGCGCCCGGCGCGCCAGGATGGCAGCCGTCCAGGCCAGCAGCAGTCCCAGCACGTCCGACAGGTTGTGCCAGGCATCGGCCATCAACGCCGTCGAGTTGGCGATAAAACCGTACACCAGTTCGACGCCGACAAAACCGCTGTTCAGGACAATGGCGATGACAAACGCGCGTCCCTGACTGGAGGGGTTGCCGTGATGATGATGGCCGCCGTGATGCGCGGGATCGTGGTCGTGGCTGTGATCGTGGTCGTGGTCGTGGTCGTGGCCGTGGCCGTGGCCGTGGCCGTGGTCGTGGTCGTGGCCATGATCGTGGCCGTGGTCATGCGCCGTCCCCGACGCATGCTCGTGCGCGAGCCCGCGGGCGTGGCCATGATCGCGATCGTGCCCATGATCATGCGGGTGCTGCTGACTCATAGGCCTGCCTCTCCAGTGTGTGCGCTGCGCCGTCCCATGAGCAGCGCGAGCAGCGCGCCCGAGGCTGCCATGGCGCACACAATCATCGCGCCCGAAGGCAGGTCGGTGAGGGCCGAAGCGGCAAGTCCGAGCAGATACCCGAGGACGCCGACGCCGATGGCCTTGCCCATGCGCCGCCCGCGTGAATAGTACGTCGCCAACGCCGGCACCACCAGTGTGGCGAACACCAGGTACAACCCCACCAGTTGCACCGAGATGGTGACCACGCAGGCGAACAGCACATAAAAGCCGACACGGCCGAGGCGTTCGCTCAAGCCGAACCAGAGCGCGAACAGCACCGCATAGGACAGCGCATCGATGCCGATGCGCTCCCACCCCACCCAGAGTATCTGCCCCGAGAGCAGTTCCTTCAGGTGCTCGCCGCCCTGCGGATTGCTCGCCAGCAGCAGGATGGCGGTGCTCGAACCGAGCACGAACACCACGCCGATGACCGCCTCCTGCACTTCCGGCCAGCGCCGCTCCGTCCAGGTGAGCAGCAGGGCACCGGCGAGCGCGGCGGCAAACGCCGCCACCTGCACCGCCGCCCCGTGAGCCTCCCAGCCCAGCACATCAGCCAGGATGACACCCAGGCCGGCAATCTGCGCCACGGCCAGGTCGATGAACACGATGCCGCGTGCCAGCACCTGCATGCCCAGCGGCACGTGCGTCGCGGTGACCAGCAGGCCTGCCGCCAATGCCGGCAGCAATATGCCGGGGTTGAAGGCGTCAAGGTTCATGGCGTCCGCGCCGCGCGCGCCCTGCGTGCCGCCGGCCCTCCGAGAATTTGCGCACCGCGCGCCTGCGCTTTCATTTGGCCCCCGCCAGCAACCGGGCAATGGTGTCATCGAACAATCCAAACAGGTCTTTCGCCCTGTCGCTGCCGCCGACCGTATAGGGCAGCATCGCTGCGGCAATCTTGCTGCGCTCGGAGAGAAAGGCGGCGGCGCGCGGGTCGTTGTAGGCCGAATAAATGATCACCCTGGCCGGCTCGCGCTGCATCAGGCCCAGCAGTTCCGCCAGGTGGCCCGGCGTGGGCGGCAAGCCGGGCTTGGGCTCCAGGCTGCCCGCTTCCACCAGTCCGAGCCAGTTGATCAGATAGGACCAGTCGCGGTGGTAGACGATGATGCGCGCGCCTTTCAGCGGCTGCGCCTCGTGTTCCCAGCGCGCAAGGGCGGCGCGCCAGCGCGCCAGAAAGGCGCCGCTGCGACTTGCATAGACCTGCGCATTGGCCGCATCGATTTTGGCCAGACGCGCCGACAGCGCCTCGGCCACCCTGGCGACGTTGCGCGCATCGGTATGAATGTGCGGATTGCCGCCCGGATGCACGTCGCCCTGCGAGCGGTCGAGGAGCTTCGGGATTTCCAGTTTCACGACAAATTGCGAGGCCTCGAAATAGCCGTCGCTACCCGGGCGCACCCGGGCGTTGCCCGACTGGGTGAGCAGCAGCGGCAGCCAGCCCGCCTCGAGTTCGGCGCCGGTGCACACCACCAGGTCGGCCGAACGCATCCGCGCGATCAGGCTGGGACGCGCCTCGATGTGATGCACATCCTGCAGTGCGGTGGTTGCCGCGTACACCGTGACGCGATCGCCGCCCAGTTCCTGGGCCAGTGCCGCCCATTCGGGCTCGCAGGCAAACACGCTGACCGCGGCCGACGCCGGCAGCGCCAGGCAGGCCAGCGCGACGAATACAGAGAATGATGTCGTTGCTTTCATGTCGAGTCTTTCAGAACTTATGGACGCCGTGGGCGCCCAGGCTCATGATGTACTGCAGCGCCACCTGATTGTCCGGGGCTCCCGCACGCGATTTGTCCTGCGCAAACTGCAGCCGCCAGCGGCTGAATTCACTGCCGCTCCAGTCGATCATCCAGGTATTGCGGGTGGGGCTGTAGCGTTCCAGCACCGGGAAGTCGGCGGCCAGGCGCGCGCCGCCGCTAACCAGCCCGATACTGCTGCTGCCGGCGTTCAGCCTGTCGTAGCGATAGCCGGCGCGCCATTGCGGCGCGAACTGGTAGACCGCCTGTCCGTACCAGCCCGACTGCTTCGAGGAGTAGGCACCGCTTTGCGCGCCACGCGAAGCACCACCGCTGTCATAGACGAGATCACCGCCTTCGTCGCGGCTGAAGTATTCACCCTGCAGCTTGAGGTTGTTGATGGTGGAGTTTCCCTGCGGCGCCCACTTGAGCACCCCGCTCAGCACCCATAAACGGCTGCTGCCGCTGAAGCTGTTGGTGACATTGATGCCGGCGGCGTCGGCATCCTGATAGGTGCGGTCCCGGGGCTGCGTGCGCAGATGCGACAGTCCCACCTGCCAGGCGGTGTCCGTTCCGATATCACCGCCCAGATGGGCAAACACATTGGCCGAGCCGATGCCGTTCTTGTTGCGGCCGTTGTCCGGACCGGCCGGAAATTTCCGGCCGCGGCCGAGTTCCATGCCGGCATCGAAATACAGATCGGTCGGGGCCACCCATTTGACTTGCACACCGTCCTCGCCCAGTTGATTGCCCAGAAACACCTTGCTGGCAAGCGGCGCATCGGCAAAATCCCAGGCATGCGGATGGATTTCATTCAGATAACCCACGCCCGCCAGGAACCTCCCCGCCCTGGCCGTGAGCCCGTTCGACAGACCCAGCGTCTGGATGAAACCTTCTTCGATGCCCACGGTGTCGTCGGCGCCCAGCTTCGCGATCAGCGTGCCGCGAAAATTCGGATCGACATTCGCCGCCAACACCAGCTCGGATTCGCCCAGCGACAGGCCGCGACCGATCGGCGCGACTTCGCCGCCGCTGGGCGCAAAGCCGTTGATGCGGTAGGTGGCCGGGTCGCGGCTGAGATTGCCGTAGGTGCCGTTCATGATCAGCGAAATGCCCGGGTTCATGGCCCCCTCGGACACCGGCCTGCTGCCGGCCTGCAGCGCGACTTCCTGCGCCGCGAATTCGGCCTTGGTGGCCACCGCTTCGGCCTTGCCGGCCGATTGCTCGGCCTGTTGCAGGCGTTTCTCCAGAGCGTCGATGCGCCTCTCGTACTGCTCCCGCAACTGCTTTACCTGCTCGCGCAGGTCCTTCAAATCGTCGTCGGTGGCCGCGTGCGCGGACTGAAAAACGGCGAAGCCTGCCGCGATCGCCATGGATCGCGCAAAATTGCTTGACTGGAACATAGTCGACTCCCGTGGTGATGCGCCCCACGTTGAATACGTGCGGCCAGACACCCGCCTCGATGCCCGAAGCGGAACTCCTGGAATGCGGAGCTAGGAGAGCGCGGGGGGCGCGCGCGAATCGAACACGATTCGCGGTGCAAAGGGTGCCGGCAGGCTGAAGCCTGCGAGGTAATCCGGGGTGGCGCAGCGCGCGATGACAGGCTGCAGCATCCCGGGAAGGACACTGTCCAGGGCGTGAAAGGCGAGGCACTGCTCGGCGGGATGACCGACCGGCGGCGTGGATTTCCGGTCGCCCTGCGCGGCCGCGATGTCGCGTTGCAAATGCGAGAACGCGTGCAGTTGCGCCGCCTGCTGCGAAAACAACAGGGCAAGGGCAAGGAACAGGTGGCGCAGGCTGCGGTTCATGGCGGGAAGCAGTCTATATCAAGCCGCTGCGGATTTGTATTATGCCTTGATGGATAATGCAGACCCCGCCCGCCTGGCAGGCCCCAAACTATGCATACCCGGCCGCATAAAAGCCGCGGCATCGCCGCTCGGCTGCTGCTCGTCACCATACGGAGTGGCCACGGGGCAATGCGCCATGCCGCGCCAACCAACGCCGTCCCGCTGGCGCCCAGGGGCTGAAGGCGGCAACGGCATGGGCTGGTACCGCAACTGGCAACGCAAACGTCTGCTCGCGCGACAGCGCATCGACGATTCATTGTGGCGGCAGGTGGCCGGCGGCCTGGATTTTCTGCGCGGCATGGCGGCCCAGGAGCTTGCACGACTGCGCGATCTGAGCCTGATCTTTCTCAACGAAAAGCAGATGCACGGCGCGGACGGCCTGGAACTGTCCGACGAAATACGCCTGTCGATCGCGTTGCAGGCTTGTCTGCCGATCCTGAATCTCGGCCTTGATATCTATGACGGCTGGGTGGGCATCATCGTCTACCCCGGTGAGTTCCGGGTGAAAAAACAGGAAATGGACGAGGACGGCGTCGTCCATGAGATCGAGGGCGAACTCTCCGGAGAGGCCTGGCCGGACGGGCCGGTGATACTTTCCTGGGAGGACGTCAGACAGACCGGCGCGGGCTACAACGTCGTGATTCACGAATTCGCGCACAAGATCCACATGACCCACGCCGAGGACGAGGACTACCCCGCTGCCTTCCCCGGCATGGACCGCAAGGCCTGGCGCGAGACGCTGGAGCGCGATTACCGGCGTTTTTGCGCGAAGGTGGATGCCGGCAGGGAAACCCTCATCGACCCGTATGCCAGTGAACACCCGGCGGAATTCTTTGCGGTGATGAGCGAAATGTTCTTCACGGATTCGGCGATATTGAAACGCGACTGGCCGGTTTTATATGCACAGCTCTGCCTGTTTTACCGTCAGGATCCGCAAGTTTAGACAGGCAAACCTGGCGAATCAATTACCCTTGCGTAGCCCAGGATTGAATAAAACCAACTCCGGGCGCTCCCGGTTTTAAAATGAAAACCGCGTTTTCTGAACGGATGATTTCCATCCGTGCAGAAAACCCGGTTCGCGCGCGCGGCGCGCAGGTTTTCGCCTCGCTTACGAGGACGTTCAGCTGGCCAGAAACGCCTTGACCACCGCGATCTGGTCGTCATGAATCAAGGTGGGCGCATGGCCGACACCGGCGAATTCCACCACCTTCGCCTTGGGCCCGCGCAACATCATCGCCTGTGCGGTCGCCGGCGTCAGCAGATCGGACTGCGCGCCTCGCAGCAGCAGCGTCGGGCAGCGAATGCTGTCGTACCACGGCCACAGGTCGACGTCCTGATGCGGCAGGTGCTGGTTGAATGCCACCGCGATCGACGGATCGTAGCGGAACACCACGCCGCCGTCGGCGTCGGACTTCACCACGTGCTCGGTGAGAAAGCGCCATTCGTCGTCCGTGTGCGGGCCAAACGGCGCGCCCACTGCGCGCACCAGCATTTCGGCGGCGGCCAGCGAAGGAAGTTTGGGCGGCTTGCCCACGTACTGGCCGATGCGCTCCAGCGCTACCGCGCTGATCAGCGGCCCGGCATCGTTGAGCACCAGGCGGCGAATGGGTGAGGCGGGCAGCGCGGCCAGTGCCATGCCGATCATGCCGCCCAGCGAGGTCCCGACCCAGTCGACCGCCTCGACGTCAAGGCGCGCAATCAAGGTCACCATGTCGGCCACGTACACCGGTATGGCATATTCCAGCGGATTTTTCAGCCACTCGGATTCGCCGCGGCCGGCAATGTCCGGGCAGATCACGCGCCAGCCGCCGCAGAGCGCCTGCGCCAGGAAATCGAAATCGCGCCCGCAGCGGCTCAGACCGTGAGCGCAGATCAGCACGCGCGGATTGTCGCGGCTCCCCCACTCCAGATAGGAAATCCGGTGCAGACCGCCGGGGCTGGCGCATTGGACGCTGCGACGGGCAAAGCCGCTTTTTTCACTCATAGGAAGGTTTATCAAGGCTGCAGAGGAGTATGGTTTGCGCCTTGCCAGTGTATCCCAAAGGATTTCCGTGTCGGCCCCGTCAATGCACCTCAAACGCCCGTCACGCACCTTACTGGTGCGCCGATACTGCCTGCACGCGGCGCCATGCATCCCCTGTGTGCAGGATTTCCCCTCGCTGGTAGCAAAACGACGCAATGGCGCATGAAGCACAAGGCTGGCACAGGCATTGCTAACTCAAAGGCTTTAGCAGAGCAGCACGGTTCGATGTCAACACCTCGCTTTTACGATGAAATGCGCGGCCAGAAAGGGGCAATCCTGCCCCATTACGCGCAATACTCGCAGTGGCTCGAAAAAATGCCGCCCGAGCGCATCGTGCAAAAACGCCATGAAGCCGAAGTCACCTTTCATCGCGTCGGCATCACCTTCGCCGTCTACGGCGAGGAAGCGGGATCCGAGCGGCTGATACCCTTTGACATCATTCCGCGCATCATTCCGGCCAACGAGTGGGCGGTGCTCGAAGCCGGCATCAAGCAAAGGGTGCGCGCGCTCAACCTTTTCCTGCACGACATCTATCACGAACAGAATATCCTCAAGGCCGGCGTGATCGAGCCCGAGAAAGTGCTCGCCAACGACCAGTACCGCCCGGTGATGCGCGGCCTGAATCTCCCCGGAAACGTCTACGCGCATATCGCGGGCATCGACATCGTTCGCGCCGGCTCGGGCGAATTCTATGTGCTGGAGGACAACCTGCGCGTGCCCTCGGGCGTGTCCTACATGGTCGAGAACCGCAAGATGATGATGCGCCTGTTTCCGGAACTGTTCGGCGCGCAGCCGATTGCGCCGGTCGAGCACTACCCCGACCTGCTGCTCGACACGCTGCTCGCCGTGGCCCCCGCCGGGGTGAGCAACCCCACCGTGGTGCTGCTCACCCCGGGCTCCTACAACTCGGCCTACTTCGAGCACACCTTCCTCGCGCAGCAGATGGGCATCGAACTGGTGGAAGGGGTCGACCTGATGGTGCGCGACAGCATGGTCTACATGCGCACCACCCGCGGCCCGCAGCGCGTGCATGTGATCTACCGCCGCGTGGACGACGACTTTCTCGATCCGCAGGTGTTCCGGCCCGATTCGATGCTGGGCGTGCCCGGCCTGATGCAGGCCTATCAGGCCGGCAACGTGACGCTGGCCAATGCCATCGGCACCGGCGTGGCCGACGACAAGTCGATGTACGTGCATGTGCCGGACATGATCCGCTTCTACCTCAGCGAAGAACCGATACTGAAGAACGTGCACACCTGGCAGTTGCGCAATCCCGAGGACCGCAGTTACGTGCTCGACCACCTGTCCACGCTGGTGGTGAAGGAAGTGCACGGTTCGGGCGGCTACGGCATGCTGATCGGCCCGGCCGCAACAAGGCCGGAGTTGTCGGCATTCCGCGAGCGCATTCTTGCCACGCCGGAAAAATACATCGCACAGCCGACCCTCTGCCTGTCCACCTGCCCCACCTTTGTCGAGGCCGGCATCGCGCCGCGCCACGTGGACCTCAGGCCGTTCGTGCTCTCGGGACCGGAGCCGCGCATCGTCCCCGGGGGGCTCACGCGCGTAGCCATCAAGGAAGGCTCGCTGGTGGTGAATTCCTCCCAGGGCGGGGGCACCAAGGACACCTGGGTGATGGAACAATGACATCATGCTGAGCCGCTCGGCCAACGATCTTTTCTGGATGTCGCGCAACGTCGAGCGCGCCGAGAATGTCGCGCGCATGCTCGATGTCACCTACCGCATGTCGCTGCTGCCCTACCGCGTGGTGGAGACCGGCGAAAAATGGGCGGAACCCTGGGCCCTGCCGCTGGTGATCACCGGCCTTGCCACCTCGTTCTACCAGGCCAACGAAACGCTGACGGCAGAGAACATGATCCGTTTCATGGTGTTCGACGCCGCCAATCCCTCCTCCATCCATTCGCTGCTGCAATCGGCGCGCGAAAATGCGCGCGGCCAGCGCGGCGAGCTGACCTCGGAAATGTGGGAAAGCATCAATTCGACCTGGATCGAATTCCGCGGGCTGGATTACGAGCGCCTGCTGGCGCGCGGGGTGTCTGAGTTTTTCGACTGGGTGAAGACCCGCTCGCACCTTTTCCGCGGCGTCACCGTCGGCACCATGCGGCGCGACGAGGGCTATCACTTCACCCGGCTGGGCACCCACCTGGAGCGCGCCGACAACACCGCGCGCATCCTCGACGTGAAATACCACACGCTGCTGCCCACGGTCGACGACGTCGGCGGCGCGGTCGATTACTACCAGTGGGGATCGCTGCTGCGCTCGGTGGGCGCGTTCGAGTCCTACCGCAAGATCTACCGCGACGCGATCACGCCCTACCGCGTCGCCGAACTGCTGATCCTGCGTCTGGACATGCCGCGCTCGCTGCACTTTTGCATGGTCGAGACCTTCAATATTCTGTGCAGCCTGGCCCACGCCGAGCGGCTGGAACCGGAACGACTCGCCGGCGAGATCCAGTCGCAGTTGCACTACGGGAGAATAGAAAAGGTGTTCGAAACCGGCCTGCACGAATATCTGATGGCTTTTCTTGACAGGATCGAGACGTTGAACATTGCCATCAACAAGTATTTTCTCGTGCCTGATTACGCTTGATGCAGGTGATTTGCGGCAAAGGGCGCTTGCAGCTATGCTTTCAACTTCGTTACGCCACACAAACGGAATTCAATGACATATTGCGTTGGCGTTCTTCTCGATGCCGGCCTGGTTTGTGCCTCCGATTCGCGCACCAATGCCGGTGTGGACAACGTATCGAGCTTCAAGAAAATGAAGGTGTTCGAGCGCCAGGGCGATCGTGTCCTGGTGGTGCTGAGCTCGGGCAATCTTTCGGTGACGCAGAACGTCCTCAACCACATAGAGCTAGCGAGCAGGAGAACCGACGGCGGCCCGACCATCTGGACGCTGCGATCCATGGTCGAGGTCGCCGAACTGCTGGGCGAGACGCTGCGCGAGGTGCGCCGGCGCGACCTGCCCTACCTGCAGCAGAACAATATCGACTCCAGCGCCTCGTTCATCCTCGGCGGCCAGATCTACGGCGAACCCATGCGCCTGTTCCTGGTCTATTCGGAGGGCAACTTCATCGAGTCGACGCTGGAGACGCCTTTTTTCCAGACCGGCGAGACCAAGTACGGAAAACCCATCATCGACCGCGTCATCACCCCGTCCTCGACGCTGATCGAAGCCGAGAAATGCATCCTGGTCTCCTTCGACTCGACCATGCGCTCGAATATTTCGGTGGGCCTGCCCATCGACTTGCTGGTGTGCGAATCCAATGCGCTGCGCGTGCGCCTGCAAAAGCGCATCCAGGAGACCGACGCGTATTACAAGCTGATCCATTCCGAGTGGGGCGAAGGGCTGAAGCGCCTGTTTGCCCAGCTGCCCGATCCGCAATGGGAATCGACAAACGCCCCCCAGCCGCAGTACCAATCGCAGATATTCAAATAGGCGGCCACCGCGATTCCGGTGGCGGCCCGCGGTGCGGGGCGGCAGCACGCCTGGCTTTACCCGCTAGCGCCGCTTTTTCAATCCTCGGGCCCGATATTGGCCCATCCCTTGCTCGTTGCAGCAAGTCATCCTGCCGGCAGTAACCATGAGCATACACGTCGCGCTGCGCCACACCACCGCCTACAAATTCGACCGCCGCGTCACGCTCAGTCCGCACATAGTGCGGCTGCGTCCGGCGCCGCATTCGCGCACCCCGATCCTCGCCTACTCACTGAAGATCACGCCCGAGAAGCACTTCATCAACTGGCAGCAGGATCCGTTCGGCAATTACCTGGCGCGACTGGTCTTTCCCGAGGCGACCAGCGAGTTTTCGGTCGATGTCGAGGTCATCGCCGACCTGACGGTGATCAACCCGTTCGACTATTTTGTCGAGGACAGCGCCGAATTCTGGCCGTTCGACTACGGCGCGGCCATAAAACGCGAGCTGACACCTTATCTGGAAACCGAGCCTGCCGGCCCGCTGCTGCAAGCCTGGCTGGATACGGTGCCGCGCGAGCGCGTCCACTGCAACAATTTCCTGGTAATGATCAATCAGCGCCTGCAGCGCGACATCGCCTACACCGTGCGCATGGAACCGGGGGTGCAGACACCCGAGGAAACGCTGAAGAGGGCATTGGGCTCCTGCCGCGACACCGCCTGGCTCATGGTGCAGGTGCTGCGCCACCTGGGACTGGCGGCGCGCTTTGTTTCCGGCTACCTGGTGCAGCTGACCGCCGATGAAAAATCGCTCGACGGCCCCTCCGGCCCGGAGCGTGATTTCACCGACCTGCACGCCTGGACCGAGGTGTATGTGCCCGGCGCGGGCTGGATCGGCCTCGACCCGACCTCGGGCCTGTTTGCAGGCGAAGGCCATATCCCGCTGGCGGCCACACCGCAGCCGTCATCGGCCGCCCCCATTGAAGGCATGACCGATCCTTGCGAGGTCGAGTTCGAGTTTTCCAATACCGTCACCCGCATCCGCGAAGATCCGCGCGTGACCTTGCCTTATTCCGAGGCCGACTGGGCCGCCATTGTGGCGCTGGGCAAGGCCGTTGACGAAAAACTGCTCGGCAACGACGTGCGTCTGACCCACGGCGGCGAGCCCACCTTCGTCTCCATCGATGACATGGAAGCACCGGAATGGAACACCGATGCCTTCGGCCAGCACAAAACAGAGCGCGCCGAAGTCCTGGTGCGGCGCCTGCGTGATCGCCTCGCACCCGGAGCGCTCCTGCATACCGGACAGGGCAAGTGGTATCCCGGCGAACCGCTGCCGCGCTGGGCGCTGGGAATCTACTGGCGCCGCGACGGCGTGCCGGTGTGGAAGAATGCGGCGCTGCTGGATAGTGCCGACAAAACTCCGGCCAACAAAAATGCCGCCGACAAGACCGCGCCAGGCGAGAATCCTGCCGGCCAGGCGGACGGGCGCAGCGTGCTCGATGCGCGGCGCTTTTCCAAAACCCTGGCGCAACACCTGGGACTGGCGATGCGTTATGCCCAACCGGTCTACGAAGATGCGCTCGCCGCGCTGCTGCAGGAAGCGGAATTGCCAGCCAACGTCGAGCCGGGCCACGCCGAACTCGACAACGCCGGCGTGCGCGGGTCGCTGGCCAACAAACTGTCGCGCGGACTCAATACGCCCACCGGCTATGTGCTGCCGCTCGCCTGGCAGGGTGGAAAACATCCCTGGCACAGCGCACGCTGGCAGACCCGGCGCGACCGGCTGTATCTGAGCCCCGGCGACGCGCCGGTCGGCCTGCGCCTGCCCCTGAATTCGCTGCCCTGGGTGGCCAAGGCCGAGCGCGAGACCTGGATCGAGGTCGACCCGTTTGCGCCGCAGCCGCCGCTGGCCGATTTTCACGGCGAGATCGCCGCGCGTTACTCCACCTACACCCCGGCGGAATCCGCTCATCCGGAGCTGCACCCTCAGCCCGCCCCCACCGGGGCCGAGGTCAAGGTGCCGCATACCGCGCTGTGCGTGGAGGCGCGCGGCGGCAGCCTGTTTGTGTTCATGCCGCCCTCCAGCGCGCTCGAGCACTATCTGGACCTGCTCGCGGCGGTTGAAGCCACGGCGGCCGCTCTGGCCATGCCGGTGGTCATCGAAGGCTACTCGCCGCCGGCCGACGGACGCATGGAAAAGCTCCTCGTCACCCCCGACCCCGGCGTGATCGAAGTCAACATCCACCCGGCGCACAACTGGCAGGAACTGGTGGACACGACCACCATGGTGTACGCCGAAGCGCGCCTGTCGCGCCTGGCCGCGGAAAAATTCATGCTCGACGGCCGCCATGCCGGCACCGGCGGGGGCAACCACGTCACGCTCGGCGGTGCCACGCCCGCGGACAGCCCCTTCCTGCGCCGCCCGGACGTGCTGGCCAGTCTCATCACCTACTGGCAGCACCACCCGGCGCTGTCGTACCTGTTCTCCGGCATGTTCATCGGCCCCACCAGCCAGGCGCCGCGCGTCGACGAAGGGCGCATCGAGCGCCTGTATGAACTGGAAATCGCGTTCCAACAGATGCCACAGGGCGGGACGCCGCAGCCCTGGCTGGTGGATCGACTGCTGCGCAACCTGCTGACCGACCTGACCGGCAACACGCATCGCTCCGAGTTCTGCATCGACAAGCTGTATTCCCCGGACAGCGCCAGCGGACGCCTCGGCATTCTCGAATTCCGCGGGTTCGAGATGCCGCCGCATGCACGCATGAGCCTGGCGCAGATGCTGCTGCTGCGCGCGCTGGTGGCGCGCTTCTGGGAGACCCCCTATCGCAAGCCGCTGGTTCGCTGGGGCACCCTGCTGCACGACCGCTTCATGCTGCCGCATTATTTGTGGGCCGACCTGAAGGATGTGATCAGCGAGCTCAATGCCGCCGGTTTTGCCTTCCAGCTCGACTGGTACAAGACCTTTCTGGAATTCCGCTTCCCCCGCTACGGCACGCTGCAGATCGGCGATATCGCCATCGAACTGAGGAGCGCCATCGAACCCTGGCATGTGCTTGGCGAGGAGAGCACCAGCCTGGGCACCGCGCGCTACGTCGATTCCTCGGTCGAGCGCCTGCAGGTGAAGATCAGCGGGCTGACCGACAGCCGCTACGTGCTCGCCTGCAACGGCCACCGCGTCCCGCTGGTGCCCACCGGCGAGCATGGCGAATATGTCGCCGGGGTGCGCTACCGCGCCTGGCAACCGCCCTCCGCGCTGCATCCCACCATCGGCATCCATTCGCCGCTGGTGTTCGATCTGGTTGACACCTGGAACGACCGTGCCGTGGGCGGCTGCACCTACCGCGTGGTCCACCCGGGTGGGCGTCACGAAGACCGCTTCCCGATCAACGCCATGGAGGCCGAATCCCGCCGCCACACGCGATTCCAGGACTGGGGCCACAGCATCGGCCAGTTCACCCAGGCGCCGGCGGCCGCCTCGCTGCCCACTTCGCAGGAAACCTCCAGGATGGTGCGCAGCTTCCACCCGGACGGCAGCGCGCTTGGGCCCATGATCCCGCCGCCCGAAGCAGCCGTCGGTGAATTTCCCCACACGCTCGACCTGCGCCGGCTCTAACACCTCTTCAACAGAATCCGTAAGAGACGAGGGAGTTCAACGCATGCAGCTTTCTTTCGCTACACTGCTGCGGTCTAAACAGCGCACGGAATCCTTTCATGGCACTTCGCCCCACCACCATACTGATTGCCCTAGTGGCAGTGCTGCCGTTTCACGCGCTGGGACAGGCCTTTCCGACCAAGCCCATCCGTATCCTGGTGGCCACCGCGCCGAGCGTGCCCAACGACATCATTTCGCGCGGCTTGAGCGAGCCCCTGTCAAAAGCGTTCGGCCAGCCGGTGGTGGTGGAGAACCGCGTCGGCGCCGACGGCCTGATCGGCATGGAAGCCTGCGCCAAGGCGCCCAACGACGGCTATACACTCTGTTCGACCGCGAGCAATGTGATCATCTGGAATCCGGTGCTGCGCACCAATATGCCCTACGATCCTTTGCGCGATTTTGCGCCCGTGATTCACGTGGGCTTTTTCGACAGCGTGCTGGTCGCGCATCCTGCGGTAGCGGCCACCTCGGTGCAGCAGCTGTTCGATCTGGCCAAGGCCAAGCCAGACAGTATTACCTGGGCGCACTTTGGCACCAACAGCACCGGATACATGTACCAGAGCTGGTTCCGCAAAAGCCGCGGCGTGCCCTTCTACGCGGTGCCTTACAAAACGCAACCGCAGGTGTTGCAGGCACTGGTTGCCGGGGAGACGCAGGTGGCGGTATACGGCATCGCCAACGCCCAGGCCTCGATCAAGGCGGGCAAGCTGAAGGCGCTGGCGGTCAGCGCGGAGAAGCGCATTGCCGAATTCCCCAACGTGCCCACTTTCGTGGAACTGGGGATCAAGCTGCCGCTGCGCACCTGGTTCGGATATCACCTGCAGTCCGGCGCTCCGCGCGAGATCGTCACCCGTTACAACAACGAGATCCGCAGGATCATGGCCGACCCGGGTTTCAGGGACACCATCATGAATCGCATGGGCGTGATCGCCAACGACGGCACGCCGGAACAGTTCGACGCCTACATCCGCGCGCAGCTCAAAGAAGTCGGTGAGCTGGTGAAGTACCTCGACATCAAGCCGGAGTAGGACCTCTACAACCCTTGCCAGTAGCGGCGCGCACTTTCGCGCTGTTTCTCCACGCTGATCCCACCCCCGGCAAAACGCATGCGGATCGCGCCGTGCGTGTCGCTGCGCAGGATGTTGCTGCCCTGGTCCGCGTAACGCCGCAGCACATCGGCGCGCGGATGACCGAAACGGTTGCGATGGCCGACCTGGAACACCGCGTGCGCCGGCGCCACCGCAGCCACGAACGCTGCGCCCGATGAAGTGCCGCTGCCGTGGTGCGAAACCAGCAACACCTCTGCTCTGAGACGCTGCGCCGGCAGCAACAGCAACCGCTGCTCGGCCGCGTGCTCGATGTCGCCGCTCAGCAGCGCGCTGCCCGAGGCGGTCTCGATGCGCAGCACGCAGCTGCCGTTATTTCCCGACAGAAACGGATTCTCGAGCAGGGCCGCGCTCGGGTGCAGGAATTCAAAACGCACGCCATCCCATTGCCAGCGCTGACCGGCGCTGCAAACGCTGCGATAAGCCTGCGGCGCGATGGCGCGCAGGTTGAGCGGGTTGCGCGCGTCCAGGGAGGAACTCAGATGCGCCACAGGCAGCGCATTCATGATCGAAGCCGCCCCTCCGGAGTGGTCGCTGTCGTCGTGCGATACCACCATCATGTCGATGGCGGGCACCCCTTCGCCGCGCAGAAACGGCACTATCACGCGGGCACCGCTGTCGGACTGCTCCCCCCAGGACGGGCCGCTGTCATAGAGCAGCTCATGATGCCTGGTGCGCGCCTCCACCGCCATGCCCTGGCCGACATCGAGGAATGTCAGCCACAGTTCCCCTGCAGCGGGCAATGCGGGCGGCACCGCAAACATTGGCAACAGCAGCAGCACACCCATGATCCGCGCCGGCGTGCCGCGCGGCCCGAGCAGCCAGCCGGCGCCCAACAGCGCCGGCGGGATCGTCCACAAGGCCGGGGCGTGCTGCGTCCAGACAGCCCCTTCGATGCCCGCCAGAAAATGCAGCAGCGGCAAAAGCCGCTCGAGCAGCCAATGGGCAAGATGCAAAGGAAAGTCGAACGGCAGCAACGCGCCGGCCAGCGCCAGGGGCGTCACCACCAGACTCACCAGCGGAATCGCCACCGCATTGGCCAGCGGCGAGACCAGCGACACCTGCTGAAAGATCACCAGCGTGAGCGGTGCGAGACCCACTGTGACCGCCCACTGCGCCGCCCCCCATTGCGCCAGCCAACCCGAGCGTCCCGGGCGGCAGGCGCCGACATAAAAAATCAGCGCCACCGCACCGAAGGAAAGCCAGAAGCCCGCGGCCAGCACCGCCCAGGGGTCAAGCAGCAGCACTGCCAGCAGCGCCCAGGCCAGCACCCGCGAGCCGCTGCCGGCGCGATCCAGCCACAATGCCACCGCCACCGCGCTCACCATGTAGAGGGTGCGTTGCGCCGGCACGGCAAACCCGGAGATGAGGCAGTAAGAAAGCGCTCCGGCAATCGCCGCAATCGCGGCGGCTTTCTGCGCCGGCAGGCGCAACGCGAGCCCGGGTACGCGCCGCCATAGATTGAATGCCAGCCAGGCAAACAAACCCGAGACCATGGTGACATGCAAGCCGGAGATGCTCATCAGATGCGACACGCCGGTGCGCGCAAACACCTGCCAGTCTTCGGGCTCGATGGCACGCTGGTCGCCGATAGCCAGCGCGATCAGAATGCCCGCATACGGCGCGCCTTCCAGCGCATCCTGGAAACGTTCGCGAATGCGCTCGCGCAGCCGCTCGATGAGATAGGTGGGCCGCTGCACCAGCGCATCGATGCGCTCGCTGCCGCCGCGCGCACGCACCAAACCGGTGGCGCGGATGCCGCGCTCCAGCATCCAGGCCTCGTAGTCGAAGCCGTGCGGGTTCGCCAGGCCATGCGGCAGGCGCAGCCGCGCGGCCAGGCGCCAACGTTCCCCGGCATGCACCGGCATGACCACCTGATGTTCCTCCGCAGTCAGGCCGTCGTACCAGGCGATGCTGATCCGCTGCGGCACGACGGCCTGCGCGGGCTGCACCGCATCGACCTCGAACTCGAAGCGCACGCCGCGCTCGAAGGGCTGCGGCAGGCCGGCGATCACGCCGGTGAGCGTGACATCCCGGTCTTCCCAACCGGGGTCGAGCCGGTCGGCCAGGCGCCAGTGCGCGACGGTGGCCGCCCAGGCAAAGCCGAACACGGCGCCAAGAAGAGCCCCGGCAAACGCGTGCAGCAAACGCCGAGGGAACGTGCGTGCCCCGGACGCCGCTGCCGCGGCACGCAGCGACCAGGCCAGCCACGTCATGGCAAGCACCGCCGATATGGCAAGCGCCGCGGTGATGAGCGCCCACCCGGGCAGTTCGGCCTGCCATTGCAGCCAACATACGCCGGCAGCGAAACCGACGATGGCCGATCTCAAGCTTTATCATTGCAGGAATGCATCACCGCATAACGCCGGAACAGCGCGTGCGGTTGGCACGCCCAGCGTAGTTTATTGTCCGGCGATCCTTGCAATGACCTGCAAACACAGAGAATAATCCGCCCCGGCCGGATATTCGTTTCGCCGCGACAACTCCCCATCTTCCGTGGCGGCGATTCGGGCGAATACTTTCCTCCTGCCCATATCCGCGCGATTCGAATTCTTCTTGGGCAGTGGGCAAACGGTGGGGCGAATTTTGGGTGCCCACTGCATGTCCCTGATTCCAGACTGACATTTGGCATAGATCAAATCGACGCCGGTTTCGGCCGCATAAAATGCCTCAGCTACCTGGGGATTCCTCAATACACGTGTTCATTTGCGAGCGGGTCAGACCACCGCGCGGAGGCAATGTGAGGCCTGTGCTCTGGACGAGTGCTGCGCGCGGACAGTATTTGAAGTACTCAAGCCGCATCTTGCGGACTGCGGACCTTTCCGAATGAACACCCTGAAGGATGACCCTGGCATTGGAGATACCGGTGCGGTCATGGTGGTCGGCGGTGGCATTGCCGGGATCCAGGCGTCGCTCGATCTTGCCGAGAGCGGCTACAAGGTATACCTGGTTGAGAAACGCTCCGCCATCGGCGGGCACATGGCAAAGCTCGACAAGACTTTTCCCACCAACGATTGCGCCATGTGCACCATTTCGCCGCGTCTGGTGGATACGGGGGCGCACCCTGACATCGAGATCCTCACGGACAGCGAACTGGTTTCCCTCGACGGTGAGGCCGGAGCATTCAGCGCGTCGGTACGCACCCGGCCGCGATTCATTGATACCGACATCTGCAATGGCTGCGGCAAATGCGCCGAAGTCTGTCCCGAGTCGCTGCCCAGCCTGTTTGACGAGGGATTGCGCCAGCAGCGCGCGGCCTACCGTCTTTATCCGCAGGCAACACCCGACGCCTACGCAATCGAAAAGCGTGGCGTGTCGCCCTGCCGCGACGCCTGTCCCGCCGATCAGCGGGCGCAGGGCTACATCGCCTTGATCCGCGAGGGCCGCTACGAAGACGCGTTGCGCACCATCAAGGAAGACAATCCGTTCCCGGGCATCTGCGGACGCGTCTGCGACCACCGCTGCGAGAGCGCCTGCAACCGCGGCAAGGTGGACGAACCGGTAAGCATCCGTGCACTCAAGCGCTTCGTGGTTGACCATCAATATGCGAAGCCGCGCCAGGCGCCACAGCCGGCCCGGCGCCGCCATGAAGAGCGCATCGCCGTCATCGGCGCGGGGCCCTGCGGTCTTACGGCGGCACAGGACCTGGTGCGCGAGGGCTACGCGGTGACCGTGTTCGATGCGCTTCCGGCGGCCGGGGGCATGCTTCGATTCGGCATTCCCGCGCACCGCCTTCCTGTTGCGGTGCTGGAGCGCGAGATCGAGGACATTCTGGATCTTGGCATCGAACTGAAGCTCAACACCCGGGTTGACAATCTGGAGCATCTGTTCGAACAGGGATACCAGGCGGTGCTGATCGCCGTGGGAGCGCAGGAAGGGATGCGCCTGCCGATTCCCGGAAACAATCTTGCTGGCGTGTTGCTCAACACCGATTTTCTGCGCGACATTCGCCTGGCGCAGATGTCACGCGCGCCTGGCGATGCAAAGGATGCCAATACTGCCGGGCCGCGCGCACAGGTTGAAGGCAAAGATGTCGTTGTGATCGGCGGCGGTGACGTTGCCACCGACGTTGCGCGCACGGCGCTGCGCCTGGGTGCCCGGCGGGTACGCCTGGCGATGCGCGAAAACACCGACCAGATGCCGGCCAGTGCCGCCGAGCGCCAGGCTGCGCTCGAGGAGGGTGTCGGTTTCGAATTCGCTTTGGATTTCGCACGCATTGTCGAGGACGGTTCGGGACGTGTTGCCGGGCTCGAATGCGAGCGCGTTGCGAGTTTCAAGCGCGACGCAAACGGCCGTTTTGTCGTCACCGTCGAGCCGGATTCCAGATTTGTCATGCCCTGCGAGGTGGTGATCTTCTCGGTTGGGCAGAGAGTGGGATTGGGTGTTGTTCCTGAATCTGCCGGCATCACCATGACGCAGGCGAAGACGGTGGCGATTGATGATCGCACCATGGCGACGGCGCGACCGGGCGTGTTTGCCGCCGGTGACAGCACCAGCGGGACCGCTTTTGCCATCCAGGCCATTGCCGGCGGCCACCGCAGTGCCAAAGCCATCCACCGTTACCTTCGCCATGGCCCGGTCGCCGCGGTGGACGAACCGAAGCCGCCGGTCGCCACCATGGACCAGGCGGAACTCGACGACAAACTGCGCAAAGGCCGCATTATTCCTGCGTCGCGCGTGCCGATGCCCGCGATGGCGATCGCTGCGCGCATTGGCGGTTTTGCCGAGGTCGAGACCGGCTACAGCGAGGCGCAGGCGCGCGCGGAGGCGGCGCGCTGCCTCTCCTGCGGCATCTGCAGCGAATGCAACCAGTGCGTCTACGCATGCGGCGTCGGCGCGATTGACCTCCGCATGGCAGAACGCGCGCGCAAGATTGACGTCGGCGCGGTGATCCTTGCGCCGGGATTCCAGCTCTACCGCGCGGAACTATCGGAGGAATACGGCTACGGGCGCTACCCCAACGTGCTCACCTCGCTTGAGTTCGAACGGCTCCTGAGCGCATCGGGCCCCAATGGCGGCCACGTGCGGCGGCCCTCGGATGCACAGACACCAAAGCGGATCGCCTTCCTGCAATGTGTAGGGTCGCGAGACCAGTCGCACGATTACTGCTCGGCGGTCTGCTGCATGTATGCGGCAAAGCAGGCGGTGCAGGCGATTGAACACGAACCGGACACCCAGGTGCGCGTATTCATGATGGACATGCGCGCGTTCTCCAAGGGCTACGAAAGCTATTACCGGAATGCGCGCGAGAAATACGGAATCGCCTACACGCGCTGCCGGATTTCGCAGGTGCGCGAGGATCCCGCGACGAAAAATCTGCAGCTGCGTTACTGGGATCGCGCCGGCGCCCGTACCATGATCGAAGAAGAATTCGACATGGTGGTCCTGTCAGTCGGCATGGAAATCGCCCCGGAAGTCCGGGAACTGGGCCGACGCCTTGGCGTCGAACTCGATGATTACGGTTTCTGCCGGACGGTGCAGTTCGACCCGCTGCAAACCAGTCGCCCCGGCATCTTTGCCGCCGGACCGTTCCGCGAACCCAAGGACATCCCGGAATCCCTGGTCGATGCAAGCGCAGCGGCGGCCGGTGCCGGCGCACTGCTGTCGGGCGCGCGCGGCACCCTGACCACCAGGCGCAGCTATCCCGAAGAGCGCGCCGTGGCCGAGGAGGAACCGCGCACGGCGGTGTTTGTCTGCCATTGCGGCACCAACATCGCCGGCTACGTCGATTGCGGCGATGTTGCCCAGTACGCGAGGAACCTGCCCGGCGTGATTCATGCCGAGGAAAAGCTCTATGCCTGTTCGCGCGACAGTGTTGCCGACATATCGGCAAAGGTGCAGAGCCTGGGCGCCAATCGCCTGGTCGTTGCCAGTTGCACGCCGTTGACCCACGAAACACTGTTCCGCGACTGCGCTCGAAATGGCGGGCTCAACCCGTTCCTGTTCGATATGGCGAATATCCGCAACCAGTGCTCCTGGGTGCATGCCGATGACCGCGCGACGGCCACCACCAAAGCCCGGGACCTGGTGCGCATGTCGGCCGCGCGCGCCGCGCAGTTGCAGGCTTTGCCCACCGGCACCATGGCGATGAACAAGACCGCGCTGGTCGTCGGCGGCGGTCCGGCCGGGATGACGGCCGCATTGTCCCTCGCGCAGCAGGGATTTCCGGTGCACCTGGTCGAGAAGGAAGCTGAGCTTGGCGGCGCCTTGCGCAGCCAGCACTTCGGCCTCGACGATATCGGTGTCGGCAATCCGCTGGGCCGCAATGGCGGCGACGCGCAAATCAGTCCGCGGCAGTTTCTCGCCGAAACCATTGCCGCCGTTCAGGCCGAGCCCCGTATTACCGTTCACCTCGATACCGTGCTGGTCAAAACCGCGGGGTTCATGGGTAATTTCACCTCCACGCTTTCCTCGCCCGACGGAGGGGTCGAGCGGGCCAGGGTGGAGCACGGGGTGGCCGTGCTCGCCAGCGGCGGTGTCGAGTACCGGGGCGAGGAGTACTGCTATGGATCCGACCCCCGCATCCTGACCCAGAGTCAGTTCGAGGAAAAGCTCGCTCAAGGCGAAGCCCCGCGCAGTGTCGTGATGATTCAGTGTGTCGGTCCGGCTGATCGCTACTGTGCACGCATCTGCTGCACCACTGCACTCAAGAATGCGCTCATCCTCAAGCAGCGCAACCCCGCGGCAGCGGTGACGGTGATCTACAAGGACATCCGCACCTATGGATTCAAGGAACGGCTGTACGACAAGGCGCTCGAGGCGGGCGTCATGTTCATCCGCTATGACGATGCGCGGCCGCCCGAGGTGTCCACCGCGAACGCAACACCCGAGGTGCGCGTGTTCGAGGAAATACTCGGGAAAGACATGGCGTTCACGCCGGAATATCTGGTTCTGTCCACGCCGGTAGTGCCCACACCGGAGTCGCGCGAGCTGTCCGGTTGCCTCAAAGTGCCCGTGGATATGGATGGCTTTTTCATGGAAGCCCACGTCAAGTTGCGCCCGGTGGACTTCCTCTCCGAAGGCCTGTTCATGGCAGGAACCGCCCACTACCCCAAACTGCTGGAGGAAACGCTGGTACACGCACAGGCGGCGGCATCACGCGCCGGTGCGCTGATCTCGCAGGACACGATTACCGTGGGCGGGCGCATTGCCGAGGTCGATCCTTCCCTATGCGTGGGTTGTCTGACCTGTGTGCGCAGTTGCTCCTACTCGGCACCGCGCATCAGCGACGAGGCGACCGGCATCGGCGGCATTATCGGCGCTGCGCGAATCGAGGCGGCGCTATGCCAGGGTTGCGGCCTGTGTGCGGCGCAATGCCCCGCAAACGCGATACAGCTGCATCACTATACGGATGGACAGGTTCGCGCAAAAGTCGACGCACTGTTCACCCACGACCAAGGCGGCGATCACCCGCACGTTCATGGGGGCATCCTGCAGTGAGTGTCGAATTCAAGCCCGAGGTTGTCGCTTTCTGCTGCCGGCACTGCGCCTATGCGGCGGCCGATCTTGCCGGCGGTGGCAGGCAGGCGTATCCAAGCGCGATCAAGATCGTGGAACTCCCCTGTACCGGCCGCATGGACGTGGTGAACGTGCTGCATGCTTTCGAGTCGGGTGCCGACGGGGTGCTGGTCGCCGGCTGCCTGAGCGGCAAATGTCATTACATCAAAGGCAATCTATACGCGCGTCAGCGTGTCAATTACCTCAAAGCGCTGTTGGACGAAATCGGACTGGAAAGCGAGCGCCTGCGGATGGTCAATATCTCGGCCGCCATGGGCATTCGCTTCGCCGAACTGGCCAACGAGCACGTCGAATGCGTCCGCAAGCTGGGCCCCAACCCGCTGCGAAGTGCAGCCAAACAAGGAGTCGCGGCATGATCGTCGCTGAAAGCAAACCGCTCGAGGCCATTTCGGCAATGCTCCAGCGCTATGAAAAGGTGCTCGCCGTCGGCTGCGGCACCTGCGTCACCGTCTGCTTTGCCGGGGGCCGCAAGGAAGTGGCAACGCTTGCGGCCAGCCTGCGCATGAAGCGAGGCATCGAGGGCAAACCGCTTGAGGTGGCTGAAGCCTTTGTGCAGCGCCAGTGCGAATGGGAATATATCGAACCGCTGGCCGAGCAGGTTAAGAAATACGATGCGGTGCTCTCCCTGGGCTGCGGGGTTGGCGTGCAAACCCTTGCGGAACGCTTTCCCGGGACGCGTGTCCTGCCGGCCCTCAACACGCTGTTCATGGGACTGCCAACGGAAGCGGGCGTTTGGGAGGAGCGATGCCAGGCCTGCGGCGCCTGCGTCCTGGACAAGACCGGCGGCATCTGCCCGGTGAGCCGTTGTGCCAAACAACTATTCAACGGCCCCTGCGGCGGTTCCCAGAACGGCGTCTGTGAAGTGGACAAATCGGTGCCCTGCGCCTGGCACATGATCTGGGAGCGAGCCGATGCGCTGGGCATGACCGACGCGTTGATGGAGATCGAACCGCCAAAGAACTGGGCCAGCAGCCGCGATGGCGGATTGCGCCGCATGGTGCGCGACGATCTGCGCACACCCACCGAGGATGGAGGCAACGAGTGAGTCAGGATCACGCACTGGCCGTACCCGGAGCAGCCCCGGTCGCTGCACAAGGCACGCTGAAAACGGCCAGCAATCTTGAGCGGGTGCTCTCGCAAGGCAGGTTCGCAGTGACGGCCGAACTGGGGCCGCCGCGCGGTTGCGATGCCGCGCCGGTGCGCAAAAAAGCACAAATTCTCAAAGGCTGGGTGGACGCGGCCAATGTCACCGACAATCAGGCTGCGGTGGTGCGAATGAGCAGTATCGCCACTGGCCTCCTGATGATAGGCGAAGGGCTGGAACCCATCATCCAGATGACCTGTCGCGACCGCAACCGGCTGGCCATGCAAAGTGACCTGCTGGGTGCCGCCGCGCATGGCGTGCACAACCTGCTGTGCCTCTCGGGCGATCACCAATCCAAGGGGGACCATCCTGGCGCCAAGAACGTGCACGACATCGATTCCATCCAGCTGGTGGCGATGGTGCGCGCCATGCGCGACGAAAACCGCTACCAGAACGGCAAGGACATTCCGGGTGGCGGGCCGCGCATTTTCATAGGTGCCGCGGAAAATCCTTTCGCGGATCCGGCTGCAATGCGACCGTACCGGATGCGCAAAAAAGCGCTTGCCGGTGCCGATTTCATCCAGACCCAGCTCGTCTACGACGTGCCCCGTTTTCGCGAATTCATGAAAAAAGCCGTGGACCTGGGCGTGCACAAGCAGCTGGCGATCCTTGCAGGTGTCGGGCCATTGAAAAGTCCCGGCATGGCGCGGCACCTGCGCCAGAACGTGCCCGGCATGTCGGTGCCCGAGGTTTTCGATGCGCGCATGGAAGCGGCTGTCAAAGGAATCGACACCGAAGACAAGCAGGCGCGCACCCGCGCCTGGCGCGAGGAAGGCAAACGCATCTGCGTCGAGCTGATCCAGGAAATCCGCGAAATCGAAGGCGTCGCCGGCGTGCACATCATGGCGATTGAATGGGAGGAGGCGGTGCCCGAGATCGTCAAGGCCTCCGGGTTGCGCTCGAGCGCGGCGGGCTGAGCATGAACACCGCGGCGCAGGCAGCACCGGGCAGCGCAGAACAACCCGCCCTGTTCTCCGAACTGGTGCGCAGCAGAATCGGCGAGAACGTCAATCGCTGCTGGCAGTGCGTCAAGTGCACCTCCGGCTGTCCGCTGGCAGATCAGTTCGATATGACGCCCAACCAGGTAATGCGCGCATTGCAGCTGAACGATGCCAGTGTGCTGACATGCCGCACCATATGGCTGTGCGCCTCCTGCCACACCTGTGCCACGCGGTGTCCGCGCGACATTGACGTCACGGCAGTGATGGACACCCTGCGCATCGAGGCGCAACGACGCGGGGTAGCGCCTGCGATTCCTGAAATACCGGCGTTTCAGGCAATTTTCATGCGGCTGGTCGGTTTTTTCGGACGACTGCCCGAGGGATTATTGATGGGGGCGTTCAATATTGCCCGCGGCAAGTTCACGCAGGACCTGGGTCTGGGATGGCAATTGTTTCGCCGTGGCCGCCTCAAATTGATACCGACATTCGTGCGCACACGCCGGAGCGTTACAGCGCTTGCGGCCGGCAACAAAAAAGTGGGCTACTTTCCCGGTTGCGCCTCGGAAGGAAGTGCAGTCGACTACGACCGCACCGCGCGCGCCGCCGCAGGGGCACTGGACATCGAGCTGGTCGAGCCCGAAGGATGGACCTGCTGCGGCTCCAGTCCCGCCCATGCCACCGACCCGGCAAAAGCCACGTTAATGCCGATGCGCACGGTGACGACGATCGAGCGCATGCAGATCGACACGCTGACGTCGCCCTGCAGCATGTGTTATGCGCGGCTGAAAACTGCGGAACAGGAGGTGAACCAGGATTCCGGCAAAGCCATGCTTGTGGCACAGACCCTCGGCTACCGTTATTCCGGCACGGTCCGGGTGCAGACACTGCTGGACACATTCATGGAACAGGCTGGAGAGGAAGGCATTGCGCGGCGCGTCAAACGCCCGCTCAAGGGCCTCAAGGTGGCCTGCTATTACGGCTGTCTGATCACCCGCCCGAGCAGCGTCACCGGCGCCGAGCATCCCGAATATCCGATGAAGATGGACTACCTGATGAAGGCCCTGGGCGCAGACCCGCTGGACTGGTCTTCCAAGACCGACTGCTGCGGCGGGTCGCTCAGTGTGACGCAAACCGAAGTTGCCCTGAAAATGACGCGGCGCATTCTCGAGAACGCCCGCGCCTGCGGTGCAGACCTGGTTGCAACCATGTGTCCGATGTGTCACATGAATCTCGATGCGCGCCAACCGCCATTGGGGCTGGATGCCGACATCCCGATTGTGCATGCCACCCAGCTCATGGTGCTCGCGTTCGGAATGGGTGAGGCGGCCGCGTTGCTTGACAAGGCGATAGTCGATCCAAGACCGGTATTGAGCACCCGGGGGATGGCTGCCGCCGATCCCGTGCAGTAACCCCGGGAGCGGTCCCTGGCGAATCAACGTCGAATTGCTAGTGAGGTAATCGGCATTCAGGCAGGGGATGCCTGCGCAAAGTGCTCAAACAGGCGGGCATAGCGCGCAACGTCCGTTGCTTGTCAGACCGCGGACCGCTTTGGTTTCGTATCCCGCTTTGCCTGCGGAATTAGACGTCGCAGCGCATGACGCAGCGGAGCTTTCCCGTCCTCGCGCTCGGAGATGCGTTTGCATACACTGCGGCACAGGTCCACCATGGCTGCGTCGGCCGTGCGGTAATAGACCTGATTGCCCTCCTTGCGCCGCCCAAGCATGCCGCTTCGATGCATTATTCCCAGGTGGCGGGATACATTGGTCTGGCTGCCGCCCAACTCTTCGACGATTTGCGACACCGATTTCTCTTCTTCGCATATCACACGCATAATCCGTATGCGCGTGGGCTCGGAAAGTACGCGGAAATATGACGCGACCGCGTCAATCGCTTGATGGTGTTCGTCCATTTTAGTTTTCTATTGTTTTAGTGAATGGTATATGACTATATGCGCAGTGCGGCATATTGTCAAAACCGACGCGAAGATTGCGCTATCCGCTCCGGGAAAGAAGACGGGCCGCGAGCGTAGCGGGCCTGCTCCGGTGTACGTCGCGTCGCGCTTGCAAGCGATTTGCTGATGGAACTCATCGGCAAAACCGATCATCCTTTTACAAAACCCTTGATAGGAATATCGATCTACCCCATCGAGTGAAAGCGCTCGCTTGGACCGGAGCGATCAGGGCAATCCGAGTTAATGAATCTCAACGTTTTCGTATTTGCCTTTTCCTTGTATCTGGCCCGACAATTCCGAATGGAGGTGCCTCACGCGTTCGAATACAGCTTGATCCAGGGGCGCGCCCAGCAAGGCTATGAGGTGCTCAAGGACATCGACTTCCCCTGGCCGGTGGCCGAAGTCGCGCGCCAGCATCACTGGAGCGGACACTGGTCAAATGGTGCAATCGGCCACAACCCATCACTGGGACGAACCACAAACTGCGCCGATCAAAGGCCGCCCATCCACTCATCGCGGACCTACAGGCTGCACAGGATTTGAAGTGCTCCGACGCTTTTGAGTCCAAAGCTATTTCGACCAATGCCAGGTGCCCTGTACTGCGATACATTTGATCCCCGTCAAACATCTTTCCCGATCACGGATCTCATAATGCATCTGCCAAATTAAGAATAAATTCAATCGCTTCAACTTCAATCTGCGCGAGATATCGTAATGCAGACTTGCAGTTTTAGTAGGGGCCTGTGCAAGCTTGGCAGCTCACTCGAAGCCGGGTCGGCTGAGCTCGCTTTCACGCGCGCGCTGGCATGAAAGAACGACGTTCGCATCCCAGGGACGACAGGGATCGCCCGATGTACCGGGAACCTTCGCTGACGTTTCTAAAATGCACCATCGCCCTGCTTTTGGCGGGATCTGCGGCGGTTCTGACTGCCATTTCCATCTTTGTGCCAGACCAGACCCTGCGCGCTCTAGGCGCGGGGTCGACGTGCTTGCTGGCCCTAGTCGCCTGGTTTCTGCTTGTGCGCGGCAGGATCAAAACCACTGTTTATCTGTTGGCCATAGGGATGTGGTCTATCGTGTCCGGCGTAGCGCTGTTCACGGGCGGGTTGCTCGGCACGAGCAGCCTGCTCTATCCGCAGATTATTCTTTTTCTTGGTTGGTTCATCGGCATACGCGCTGCCCTCGCCGGTGCCTTGCTCACCATCGCAACGGCCTTTGGGTTTGCCTTAGCGGAATCTTGGGAATTGCTGCCGCTGGCGTTCCCGACTCCAGCAGCGATTCGCTGGATTATTCAAAGTTTCGTTTTTGCCAGTTCGGTGGTCCTGATCTTCTATTTGATGCGCTCGTACCAAAGCCGCCTTAACGCACTCAACGAACTGGAAAGTGATCTCAACCGCGCCCAGGCCGTTGCTCGCGTCGGCAGCTGGGTGTATGACCTGGCTGCTAACACAATGCATTTATCTCCGGAAACGTGTCGTATTTATCGCGTGGCCACGGGTACGGTAGACAGTTACGAAGCCTACCTGGGACGCGTTCATCCGCAGGACCGCAGCGCAGTGGAAAATGCCTGGCGGGCGGCATGCGAAGGCAGGAAGCCCTTCGAGATCGAGCATCGCATTATTGTTGGCAAAGCGATTGCCTGGCCCCGGGCGGTGGCAGATCTGGAGCTCAGCGCCAAGGGCAAGCTGATGCGCGCCGTTGGAACCTCACAGGACATCACCGAGCGAAAGCAGGCGGAGGCGGCGCTGCGCGAGAGCGAGGCACGAAACCGCGTGGTCACCGAGTCCGCTCACGATGCGATCATAACTACCGACAGTGCGGGAAACTTTGTGGGCTGGAACCATGGTGCTGAGACCATCTTCGGCTACTCCGAGTCTGAGGTCATCGGTCGACCCCTGACACTTCTGATACCAGAGCGATACCACAATGGACATCTCGCGGGAATGAATCGCATTAGCTCTGGCGGAGAGCATCGCGTTATCGGCAAGACGGTTGAGCTGAATGGACTGCGCAAAAATGGAAGCGAGTTTCCGCTGGAGCTTTCACTCGCCCACTGGGTTTCCACCGATGGTTGGTTTGTCACCGGCATCATCCGCGACATTACCGAGCGCAAGCAGGCCGCCGCGAACCTCCGGCTGAACGAAGAACGCCTCCGCCTCGCCATGAAGGCTGCGCAATTGGGATGGTTCGATCTGAACGTTCAGACCGGCCAAGTTACGGTAAGTCCGGAGTATGCCAAGATGATCGGTTATGAGCCGACGGAATTCAGCACTGACCTGAAGGTATGGACCGATGGCCTTCATCCGGAGGACCGCGAGGCCGTTCTCGCAGTATTTAAGGAATGTCTAGCAACCGGTAATCCAGGCCAAATGGAGTATCGCCGGCTGACGCAATCCGGCGAATGGAAATGGATCAGCTCCATCGGAAAAGTCGTTGAGTTCGATTCCGCCGGCAAACCCATGAGGATGACCGGCACCCATGCCGATATCTCGGAACGCAAGCTGGTGGAACAATCGCTTCGGCAAAGCGAGAGTCGGTTCTCTACTGTGTTTCACGCCAGTCCCATCGCCGTCAATATCAGCCTCCTTAAGGACGGGCGGATGGTTGACATCAATCCGGCTTTCACGCGCATGTTTGGCTACACGCGCGAAGAAGCGCTTGGCCGAACCACCATGGAACTGGGGATATGGGTGAATCCGAACGAGCGCGCCAAATTCGTGGCGATGCTCAAGGAAAGCCGCGCACTTTCGCATTTTGAAACGCAGGGGCGCACGAAATCGGGCGAAACAAGAACTGTGCTCCTCTACACGGAACTCATCGAATTCGAGCAACAGGACTCAATTCTGACACTTACTCTCGACGTCACCGATAGGAAACGCATCGAGGAAGCGCAGAAGCTGGAGTCGCTGGGGACCCTGGCCGGCGGGATCGCGCACGATTTCAACAACATCCTGGCGGCGATTAGAGGCAACGTTGATCTGGCTGCAGAGGACGTGGGGCCGGATCACTCTGCAGCGCAGAGCCTCGAGGAGATCAAGAAGGCGAGCACCCGCGCGCACGAACTGGTGCGCCGGATCATGGCCTTTGGGCGTCCGAAACAAGCACAGCCGGCGGTGGTAGACCTGGGCACGGTGGTAGATGAGGTATTGAAGCTGTTGCGCTCAACACTGCCGGCGGGCATTTCGCTGAAGACAGATTTCGGCAAAGACACCCCGCGAGTGCTGGCTGATGCGAGCCAGGTCCACGAGGCAGTCGTGAACCTCACCACCAACGCGGCCCACGCCATTGGCGCGCATGGTTCGATCCAGTACCGGCTGGAGTCCGCGCAGGCGGACGAGAAGCTCGCCCACAGCATCTCTGGCCTGTCGCCCGGGCGCTATGTGCGCTTAACGGTCACTGATAGCGGCTGCGGCATGGATGCAGCTACGGTGGAGCGCATATTCGATGCCTTCTACACCACCAAGCCGGTGGGTGAAGGTACCGGGCTGGGACTTTCGATGGTGCATGGAACGATGAGGAGCCACGGTGGGGCGGTGGCGGTGCAGAGCAGCCCAGGCAAGGGCTCGAGCTTTGCGCTCTACTTCCCCGCGACCGAAATGAAGGACCAGACGGAGGCGCCAGGCGCTCCCGAGCAAAGCCTGCTCAGCTCGACCATGCGAGTGCTGTATGTGGACGATGAAGAGGCATTGGTATCGCTTGCCAGGCGGGTGGTGCTGCGGTTGGGGCACAGCGTCACGGGATTCACCGACCCGAGGCAGGCGCTCGAAGCCTTTCGGGCCCATCCGCAGGAATTTGACATCGTTGTTACGGATCTGTCGATGCCGGAGATGTCGGGCCTAGTCCTGGCGAGCGAGATGCTGGCGATACGCCCGGAGATGCCGGTGCTGATGACCAGCGGCAACATTGGGGAAAAGGAGCAGGCCAACGCCCTCGCAGTCGGCATTCGTGAACTCTTGCTCAAGCCAGTCAGCATGGATGAACTAGGTAAGGTGCTCAACCGGCTGTTCCGTGACTCCGAACGCAACGATAACCCTTCTGCGTGAACTGAGAACGTAATGCGGCGGGAATCGTGTGATGCGCTGACACCAGCGTCTGCAATGCGGGTTCGGATTCAAGGAGCCAATCGGGAATGAAGTATGAGCTCCTCAAATTCTGCCGGTTTGTTGCTAAAGATCAAAGAGTAAATGGAATCAGAAGCGTCCCAACGTTTTTCAGAGGAGAACGCCCTGAATCGGCGCAATTGGTGGCTCTGAATTGGTCGAGGAGTTTGGAAGTAATTGATTTATGGGTGTTGTTTCGAACATGGTCAGACTCAGGATTTGTAGGATTTC
>CAIOLO010000028.1 GCA_903859155.1 uncultured beta proteobacterium | reverse complement strand
TCGACAATCGAATTCCTGAAGGTAGCGCCGCCTTCTTCAACTCATTTTTGTATGCCAGATTCGTTTATAACTTTCGAGAAAGGCCGATTAAATGTTTCGCAATGCGTTCAATCTATCCGCTGTCGTTGCAACTGGAATTTGGGTCTGTTCAAGTTAGTCTGTCGATATGTTAGCGTAACCGTCCGCTGTGCCGAAAATGCAGGTCAAAATCGATCAAATAGGTCCTTTCGCCAGCAATCCGTAATTCCGCAAGGAGCTCACAATTATCTTCACTAGGTACACGGATCGTGATGGACTCGGATAGAGTGCCAATGCGGCATTCGACGTCATTGGAACCTGACCATGAAAATCATCAGTTTGGAAGACCACTTCGCGACGGCAATGCTCCTGGAAAAATCCTCTCGCACAACAGCAGGTGGAAAAGCACATCTCGCGGATATCAATGCGCGCCTCGGGCACGACTTGGAAAAGGAGCTCAGCAACCTGAGCGAATCGCGGATCGCCGCGATGGACGCTGCCGGAATTGATGTGCAGGTCATCTCGTTTACGCAGCCCGGAGCTCAGGGATATGGACCGGAAACGGCAATCCCTCTTGCACTTGATGCCAATGACAGGTTGTCTGAGGCCGTAAAAGCGTACCCTGATCGGTTTGCTGGTTTTGCCGCACTCCCAACGGAATCACCTGTCGAATCAGTAAAAGAGCTTGAGCGGGCAGTGAAGGTTCTGGGGTTCAAGGGTGCGCTTATCAATGGGTTGTCTCAAGGCCGCTTTCTGGACGACCGCAAGTACTGGGACATTTTTGCCTGTGCCGAATCGCTTGATGTGCCTATCTATCTGCATCCAGCGATGCCGCGTCACGAAGTAATGACTTCATACTTTGACGGATTTCCGGAGTTGGCTAGCGCACCGTGGGGTTTTACCTTTGAAACTGGCGCCCATTTTTTACGGCTTGTTTTTGCCGGTGTTTTCGATGCCTATCCTAATTTGAAAATTATCCTTGGCCACTTGGGCGAGGCACTACCTTTTCTAATGCAGCGGATAAATACGCATAGCTATCAGGCCGCGAAGAGACGCGGTCTGAAAAAGATGCCAATGGAGTACATTCAGGATCACCTCATCGTAACTACCAGCGGTAATTTCTTCATGCCGGCATTCCTTTGTACCTATTTGGCTTTGGGGGCCAATCAGATACTTTTTTCAGTGGACTGGCCCTATGAAAAAAACACGTCAGCCACAGAGTTTTTGAAGGCACTGCCGATATGTGAGCAGGACATGGAAAGAATTGCTCATCTCAACGCTGAAAGGTTACTGCACTTGTGAGTAACTTTACCCTGGAACAAGCGTGCGTTTTTTTATGGCGAGAGGAGAGGACAGGATGAGAGTCACACAGTTTGCAGCAGGTGTCGGGCTTGCGATGATCATCGGAGCCGGCACAGTCGAAGCTCAGGACTATCCCGCAACATCGATTCGCCTGGTGATTCCTTTTGCGGCCGGAAGCGTTGCCGAAGTTTTTTTCCGCATCCTTGCCGTCGTGGCAGAGCCAAAGCTCGGCCAGCGCTTCATAGTCGAGGGCAAGCCTGGCGCCGACGGCAACATTGGCGCGGCAGAGGTGGCGCGCGCAAAGCCCGATGGCTACACGCTGCTGCTCGCGCCGACGGCGACGTTTGCCGTCGTTGCGCACCTGTACAAGGAGCTTGGGTTTGATCCGCAGTCCGGATTTGAGCACATTTCGATGCTGGTTGAGAACTGGCCGCTCGCCACCGTGGGCGCCAGCGTTCCGGCGCGATCGCTCGGCGCGCTCGCCGAGTACGTTCGTGTCAATCCCGGCAAATTCAACTATGGTTCGCAGGGATCGGGTACGCCAACCCACCTCATCGGCGCCGCATTCAGCAGGCTCGCCGGCAACACCATGGTGCACATCCCCTACAAAGGAACCCCGCCGATGATCCAGGCGATGCTTGCCGGGGATATTCAGCTGGTGTTTGCCTCGACGGCAGCAGTGCTGCCCCAACTCAAGGCTGGAAAGCTGCATGCCCTGGCGGTCATGGGTCGGCAGCGTCAGTCAGAGCTGCCCGACCTGCCGACCACGGTCGAGGCCGGGTTTCCGCAACTGGCCATGTCCAACTGGTGGATACTGGCGGCTCCGAAAGGCACGAATTTGCGCATTGTGGAGCGACTTGCCTTCGAATTCCGCGCCGCGCTAGCCGATGCCGGGGCGCGCAAGCGCATCATGGACCTCGGGTTGGACCCCGTGGGGCTCTCTCCCGCTGAGACCGCGGCGTACATCAGGTCAGAATCGGCGCGCTACAAGACCATCATCGAACAGGGCAACATCAGGCTCGAATAGCTATTCCGTATTCGCCACTGATCAGTGCTGATAATGCGTCCTAGCCAGCTGGCGAACGGTCTATGCATGTTCCCCTGCCTACTAGGAAAACGCGATCCTTTTTTTCGCGAATAAAAGCGACTGTTTGCACCTGGCTGTCCCGCAAAGAGAAATAACGAGCTTCCTACCCAAACACCCGGGGCAAATGGTGTGACTGAAGACCGCATCCGAATGTTCTCCTAAACATCTAATCCTTGGCCGCGTCGCAATAATAAGACCTAGCAAGAGTGGCAAGACTTTTTCAATAGTCCCCTCTTTCTGGCACTATCCGAGTCAGGAGAAGTTTGGCGATAGACCAATAAAATGAAGCTCACCATGCGATTCCCAAAGCCCCGGCGTTTCCACGGCGCTGTTCTTGCCCGCCATGCTCGAGGTGAGGCGGATTTTTTCAGTTGATGCCGCCAGTGCCTACAAACCGCACCCGCCGCCCGCTGGTTCTCGCCGCACTCATGCTGGCTATGTTCGTGTCGGCCATCGAGGCCACGATTGTAGCGACGGCGCTCCCAAGCATCGTTGAGAAGCTTGGTGGCCTGGCTCTCTACAGCTGGGTATTTTCTGGATTTCTGCTGATGCAGGCAATGTCCATCCCTATCTACGGCAAGTTGGCGGACCTGTTCGGCAGAAAGCGGGTATTCATCATCGGAAGCGTGATTTTCCTGGTGGGGTCGTCGCTTTGCGCCCTTGCCTGGTCGATGATGGCACTAGTGGTTTTCCGGCTGGTGCAGGGTCTGGGCGCCGGCTCAATTCAATCGCTGGCGACCACGATGACCGGCGACCTTTACTCGCGGGAGGAGCGTGGCCGTGTGCAAGCTTATGTTTCCAGCGTCTGGGGCATTTCGGCCATCGTGGGTCCGTTTGCCGGCGCGCTTATCGTTCAGCATGCCAGCTGGAGCTGGATCTTCTGGATAAACCTCCCATTCGGGATTGCTTCCATTGCCATGGTGGTCCTGTTTTTTCACGAGGAGGTGCAATTGACCAAGGCGTCCATAGACTATGCCGGTGCGGCCCTGATGCTTACAGGCCTCCTCGCCGTGATGCTGGCGTTCACCCAAAGCGGCCGCTGGGGAGTGGCTGCCACTTTGTCGTTGCTTGCCCTTTTCGCGGTTTCGCTTTGGCTTTTCATCGGCCAGGAGCGGCGTGCGCCCGATCCGGTCATGCATCTGGATCTGTGGAAAACACCCGTGATCGCCGTAGCAAATTTGGCAACCCTCGCTGCAGGTATCGCCATGATCGGCGTCATCAGCTTCATGCCTATATTCATTCAGAACGTACAGGGCGGATCATCCCTGGTAGCCGGCGCGGCTTTGTGCGCGATGTCGGTCGGCTGGCCGCTTGCGTCGGTCATCACCGGACGAGTGCTCACGCGCGTCGGTTTGCGCCTGCTTTGCCGCGTTGGTGGCTGCACTGTATTGGCCGGCGGAGTGGTGATTGCAGCATTTATTGAGCACGGTCCGACTGCGGCGGCGGCCGGTTCTTTTATCATGGGCGCGGGCCTGGGGATTCTCAACGCGGTGTTCATTGTCTCGATCCAATCGAGCGTGGCTTGGTCCCAACGGGGGGGTGCCATCGCATCCAACATGCTGATGCGCATTCTGGGCAACACGCTGGGAGCGGCTGTGTTCGGCGGCGTGCTCAATCTTGCTCTGCAGCACCCGCTTGAATCGACTGCGGCGTCTTCCGCCGGTCTGGCTTCTGGATTACATATCGTCTTTTGGGCGGTCGTGGTGTTTGCTGCGGTAAGCGCTGCTGCTTGTTGGTTCGTTCCGGACTTTAAATTGCTCGACAGCAAGCCGTCCGCAAAATAATGCCGCGGTGGATGAGCAGTTGCTGCTGCAAGACGAACATCTGGCTGCCGAGAACCGGATTCTGAAGGAACAACTGAAAGGGCGCCTCCGCTTTACCGACCCGAATGCTTCCCATCAGCCACCTCAACTTTTTCATTATTGGACGAGTGGTCTGCTCATTTCGGCAAGTTGCTCTGCGGAAACCCAGAGCACGGCGTCAGTCCCGGAACTGGTGCTCAGCCAGATGACAGGCAGGCGGGGATATTTGCGTTCGAATGTGCTGCGGTTGTGGCCTATTTCCAGCAACAGGTGACCGTCCGGCCTCAGGTGCTTTTCCGCATCGAGAATGATGCGCCTCACCAGATCCAGCCCATCGCTACCGCCCGCCAGAGCGATTTCCGGTTCCTTCCGGTATTCAATCGGAAGCTTTCGCATCGATTGCGCCTTTACGTAAGGCGGATTGCTGATTATCAGGTCGTATTCCCCCATAGGCGCAGATTGGAGAAGGTCCGATCTAATGAGGGAAATCCTGCTGTCCAATCCGAATGCCCGTACATTTTTTCGCGCAACGGCCAAAGCGGGGCTGGAAATATCGACAGCGTCGATGCTGGCTCGCGGAAACGCCAGCGCGGCAAGTATTGCGAGGCAGCCAGATCCAGTGCAAAGGTCCAGTACCCTCCCGATCTTGCGCGGTGAGAGACACCACGGGCTGAGTCCCTCGTCAAGCAATTCAGCGATGAATGAGCGAGGGACAATGACCCGCGGGTCGACGAAAAAACGGTGTCCGGACAGCCACGCTTCGCCGAGCAAGTACGCCAGTGGCTGTCTGCCTGTAACACGCTTTTCGGTCAGTGTGAGGATACGCCGGATTTCATTTTTACTGGCAATGCGATTAAGCGATCGACCTAATTCAAGCGGCGCAATTCTTACGGCGCCTGCGACCAGCCAAGCTGCTTCATCATGCGCGTTTTGCGTCCCGTGGCCGAAAAAAACGCCGGCTGCCCGAAGGCGTTTTGCAGTTACCGTTATCCAATCCGCAAGGCTTATGGCATTTTTACTCAATTTCAGACCCGCCCAGGCCTGGATTCGTAGGTCGGTTCGCCCACGACGCAGAAATCCAACGGCACATTTCGTTTGGGCAGCGTCTCGACGACCTTGACGGTGCCATCCAGCGCCTCGGCTTCTTCATTCGAGGTCATTAGAAAGGCAATGGAACCGTGATGATCCTCAGGCTTCGGACAAATCAAGCTTGATATCTGAAAACTCCATCGGCATTGTGCTTGCCAGAGACGGTGGAGGAGCATCCGATTTGGCGTCGGTGCCGCCTTGGTTATTCATACTGCTGCCGGCCTCGGTGTTGTTGATCAGCCACAGCAGATTCGTCGGGGAATCACAATTGGCGAGAGCTTCCTCCTGGGTGATCAGACCCTGCTGCAACATACTGAAGAAGGTTTGCTCGAAAGTCTGCGATCCGGGCGACAGGCTTTTTTCCATCGCCTCCTTGATCTCGTTAATTTCGCCCTTGCCGATAAGTTCCGCGATGTAGCGCGTTGCAAGCAGCACTTCCACGGCTGCGGAACGCCCACCTTTCTTGTTGCGGATCAATCGCTGGGAAATGACGGATTTCAGCGTCGCGGAAAGGTCTTCAAGCAGTGCCGGACGGTTTTCCAGCGGGTAGAAACTGAGAATCCGGTTCATGGCGTGATAGCTGTTGTTTGCATGCAGCGTAGCCAGGCACAGGTGCCCTGATTGCGCATATTGTATCGCCGCGGTCATGGTGTCTTTGTCGCGAACCTCGCCAATCAGAATACAATCCGGTGCCTGGCGCAGCGCGTTTTTCAGCGCAATCCTGAAATCAAGCGTGTCCGAGCCGACTTCACGCTGGTTGACGATGCATTTCTTGTTCTGGAATATGAATTCGACCGGATCCTCGATGGTGAGGATATGCCCTGATTTCTGTTCATTGCGATAATCGAGCATTGCCGCAAGCGTGGTCGATTTACCGGAACCGGTCGCGCCCACCATGAGGATGAGCCCCCGCTTCTCCATGATGACATCCTTCAGCGTGGAGGGCAGACCCAGGGAATCAAAAACCGGAATGGTGGCGGGAATATACCGAACCACAATCGCCGGGCAGTTTTTCTGGCGAAAAGCGCTGATTCGGAAACTCCCTGTTCCGGCGATGGAATACGCCATGTTGAGTTCCAGGGAGTCTTCAAATTCCTTTTTCTGCTTGTCGTTCAGTACCTCATAAAGAAGAGTTACGATCGTCTCGGCATCCATTACCTGCTGATTGACAGGGATTGCCTGACCATTGATCTTTATATTTATAGGCGAGCCAACCGATAGGAAAATGTCGGACGCCTTCTTGTCCGCCATCAACTGAAAAAGTCTTTTCATTGCCGACATAGCCAGCCCCCTCCCTCTAAAACAGCAAGCTAGAAATGCTCAACCTCATGTCCGCTCAATCGCCTCGCAGCAGTTCGTTTATGCTGGTTTTTGCCCGGGTACTGGCATCGACCTGTTTGACGATGACAGCGCAGTAAAGGCCGTACTTTCCGTCGGCGGAGGGCAGGGTGCCTGGTACCACGACGGAGCCGGTGGGAACCCTGCCATACAGGACTTTTCCGCTGGATCTGTCGTAAATCCGTGTGCTGGCACCGATAAAAACCCCCATTGATATCACGGAGTTTTCCTCCACAACGACACCTTCCACGATCTCGGAGCGCGCGCCAATGAAACAATTGTCTTCAATGATGGTTGGGTTGGCCTGCAGTGGTTCCAGCACGCCGCCAATGCCTACCCCGCCGGAAAGATGCACGTTCTTCCCGATTTGAGCGCAGGAGCCCACCGTTGCCCAGGTGTCGACCATGGTTCCTTCATCGACATAGGCGCCTATATTCACATAGGAAGGCATGAGGACCACATTCTTCCCTACGTAAGCACCGCGACGCGCGACCGCCGGCGGAACAACCCTGAATCCGCCGCGAATGAACCGTTCCTGGTCATAGGACGCAAACTTGCTGTCCACCTTGTCAAAGTAACGAAGTTCGCCGCCCTGCATGATGCGGTTGTCCTCCAGGCGGAACGAAAGCAGCACTGCTTTCTTGAGCCACTGGTGTGTCGTCCAGTTGCCGCCAATTTTCTCGGCTACGCGCAATTTCCCCTGGTCTAGGTCGATGATGACCTGTGCGACGGCCTCGCCGATTTTTGCGGGTGCCTTTCCCGGTTGAATATTGGCGCGATCCTCCCACGCCTTCTCGATTATTTGTTGCAGTTCTTGTATTGTCATTGGTATCTCTTGGAAAACTGGCCTAGCCGGCGAGCGGCTTCCACACATTCTTCGATTGGTGCAACCAAGGCCAAGCGAATGTGATTTCGCCCGGGATTGGAACCCTGCGCTTCACGGGCAAGGAAGCTCCCGGGCAGCACCGTGACATTATAGGCTTGGAGGAATTCGCGAGCGAAGCGGGTGTCGTCTATGGGGGTCCGTATCCACAAATAAAACCCTGCTTGAGGTAGGGATGTGACCAGCGGAAACTGGATGAGCGGTGCCACGGCATCAAACTTGGCGGCATAAATGCGCCGATTTTCCACCACGTGTACCTCGTCCTGCCAGGCAGCTGTTGATGCCGCCTGAACCGTGGCGCTCATGGCGCTGCCGTGATAGGTTCTGTAGAGCAGGAACGGCTTGATCAAATTCGCGTCTCCCGCGACAAATCCTGAACGCAATCCCGGCACGTTTGAACGTTTGGAGAGACTGGAAAAAACCAGCAGCTTTGAAAATTCGGTGCGTCCAAGGCGATGCGCGGCTTCCAATCCCCCCAGGGGCGGGACGGATTCATCGAAATAGAGTTCGGAATAGCATTCATCTGAGGCGATGCTGAATCCGTATCGATCCGACAATTCGAAAAGAAGTTTCCAATCGGCGAGAGTCATGACCCGCCCGCTGGGGTTCGCCGGTGAACAGGTGAAAACCAATTGCACCTTCCGCCAGACGCTGTCAGGCACGGCGCTGTAGTCGGTTGCAAATCCGTCTTCGGCAACGGCGTTGACGAAATAGGGCTCCCCACCGGCGAGCAATGCAGCGCCTTCGTAAATTTGATAAAACGGATTGGGTGAGACCACCAGCGGCGGCTCTCCGTCCGGATGAGGGGCCAGCAGCAATTGACCGATTGCAAATAGCGCCTCGCGCGAGCCGTTAATGGGCAGGATTTGATTGGCAGGGTCCACTTTGGGCAGGTGGTAGCGTCGCTGAAGCCATTGTGCGATGGCCTCGCGCAGTGCAGGAGTTCCCATGGTGGCGGGGTACTGCGCCAGTCCCGACATGGCGCCAACCATGGCCTGCTTTATGAATTCCGGCGTGGGGTGCTTTGGCTCGCCGATGTGCAGTTCAATTCGGGGGTAAGCGGAATCCGGGACCACCCCGTCAAAAAGGGCGCGCAGTTTTTCAAAAGGGTAGGGCTGCAGTTTTGCGAGATTGGGGTTCAATTCAATTCCCGCGAATGTCTATCCGCGGCCTTGTCGAGGTGAAATTAATCGCCGATTCCAGGATGAGCAACCGTGTCCGTTACCGACAGCGGTGACAGGGGTTTCCAGCCACGTTTGCGGTATTGAGCCAAAATCGTGGTGAATATTCCGCCGCGGACGTTGAACTGTGCCTTTAGTTGGGCATACCTTGGCGAAAGCGCGGCCACGATGTCGTCCAGGATCCGATTGGTGACGGCTTCGTGAAAGGCGCCCTCATCCCGATATGACCAGATGTAGAGCTTCAGACTTTTCAGCTCGACGCATTTGCGGTCAGCTATGTAATCCAGAGTCAAGGTCGCAAAATCCGGTTGTCCCGTCATCGGACAAAGGCAGGTAAATTCCGGGATCTTCATATGAATCAGGTAATCCCGATCCGGTTTGGGATTGGGAAAGGTTGTAATGCCCTTGTTTCGGCTGTGAGACATCTGTCGTGGTGCTTTTCGGAATGGATTGCGCGCGAAAGTTGGTATTATATTGTGCTTGGCAAGAGTGTTTTCGAATATAAAAAGCTCCTCCGCGACAATTGCTGTCAAGGCGGCTTCTCCCATTTCACCGAATCAGTAAAAATGCGCCTGACGCAAATAAAGCTTGCAGGATTCAAGTCTTTTGTCGATCCCACCACCATCAATGTCCCGGGGCAGTTGGTCGGCGTCGTAGGCCCCAACGGTTGCGGAAAATCAAACATTATCGATGCCGTAAGGTGGGTTCTTGGGGAGTCGCGCGCCTCAGCGCTCCGCGGGGATTCGATGCAGGATGTCATTTTCAACGGATCCGGGCACCGGAATCCGGTCGCCAGGGCAAGTGTTGAACTGCACTTCGACAACAGCCTGGGCAAGGCCTCCGGGTCCTGGTCGCAGTATGCGGAAATTGCGGTAAAGCGTGTACTGCAGCGTGACGGTGAATCGGGCTACTTCATCAACAATACGCATGTGCGCAGGCGTGACATTCAGGATATTTTTCTTGGCACCGGGCTGGGGCCACGGGCGTACGCCATTGTCGAGCAAGGGATGATTTCGCGGATCATCGAGGCGAAGCCTGAGGATCTGCGCGTATTTCTTGAGGAAGCGGCCGGAATTTCAAAATACAAGGAGCGTCGGAGAGAGACAGAGCACCGCCTCTCCGATACCAGGGAAAATCTAGCGCGCGTTACCGATATTTTGCAGGAGCTCGGCGCGCAGATCGAGAAACTGGAAAAGCAGGCGGAAGTGGCCAAGCGCTTCCAGGAGTTGTCCGCCGAGCGGGATCTCAAGCAGAACCTGCTGACCTTGCTGAGGCGCAATGAGGCGCGCACCGACGCGCAAAAGCATCTTGCGGAAATTGAGCGAAGCGGGCTGGAAATCGAAGCGGAGACTGCTGATCTTCGCAATGTTGAAAAGCGTATTGAGCAGATTCGGGCCGAACATGTGGTCGCTGCGGACGCCCTGAATAGTGCACAGGGTGAGCTTTACCAGTCCAATACCGAGGTTTCAGGCCTTGAGTCGGAAATCCGTTTTCTGACCGATACCCGTCAGCGAGTCCAGGCGCAAATTGCCCAGGGCAAAGTCAGCCTCGTGCGCGAAGAGCAGCGCAGCAGCGAACTGCGCGAGGCCGCCTCATTGTGGCAGTCGCGTCTTGAGGAGTCCGATGCGCGTTTGCAGGCAGCGGGCCAGGCCCGTCTCGCGGAAGCGGAAAAACTGCCGCAGGCTGAACTCGCCCACAAGGCTGCACAGGACCAATTGACGGCGCAGCGCACGACGATTGCCGAAACGGAAAGTTCGCTGGACCTTGAACAAACCCATGCCGCACATGCCGAGAAGACCCTTCAGAATCTCGAGGCTCGCAAGCAGCGGCTTACCGATGAGCGGGGGGCGCTGGCGGTCCCGGACAGCGACGCGTTAGCGGTACTCGAACAGGAACTCGAACAAAGCAGCGGTGAGATTCCGCGGCAGCAGGCGCTGCTGGAGCAGCTCGAGGATGCTCGCGCCGGACTCGACGATCAAAGGAGACTGGCGCAAGACGGGCTCCAGGCGCTGGAGCGGGAGCTTTCGGCGATTGACGCCAAGCTGATTACCCTGCAGCGCATCCAGCGGCAATCTGATGAAAACGGAAAGGTTGACCAGTGGCTTGAACGACAGGGATTGCTGCAGCAACCGCGCCTTTGGCAAAAACTGGTCGTGCGCGAGGGTTGGGAGACAGCGGTCGAGTCGGTCCTGCGCGAGCGACTGCATTCACTGGAAATTGAACACCCGGATTCCCTGCAGCGGTTACTGGTTGATCCGCCGCCATCGAGAGTATTGGTGCATTTGCCCGGCGCTGAGGCCCGGACGCCGGTGGCGCAAGGACGGGTTCCCCTTTCGAGTCTGGTGGAGATTACCGACGCGCGGCTCGGCGAAATGGTCAATGAGTGGTTGCGGGGGTACTACGTGATCGAAGGCCTCCCCGGCCTTGACGACAGGCTTGGATTGACCGGTGAGGAGATTCTGGTCAACCGGGTTGGACACCAATTCAGCCGGTATGGCGTAATTTTTCACGCGCCAGACAGCGTGGACAGCGGGATACTTGCGCGGCAGCGCGAAATCGAAGGTTTGATTGAAGAAGTCGCGCTCAAACGGGATCTGATAGAAGCTGCGCGAAGTAATCTGACGGAGCTCTCGGCGCAGCTCGAGGAACATCTGGGTGCCGTCTCCAGGCTTCGTGCCGCGGGCGAAGCGCTGAACCAGCGTCATCACCAAAAGCAGCTTGAGCAGGTCAAGCGTGTCGAGGAGCGCGAAAGGATCGCTCAGCGATTCGCGCAGATCGAGCACGAGCTCGGGGAAATTGCCGCACACGAAGCGGACGAGCGCACGGTGCATACGGCCGCAATGGAAAATGCGCAGAAAATGCGGGCCGAATTGGAGGTGATGAGGCAGCAGGTGGCCGATACCGCCGGGCATTGCCAGACCACCGGGGATTTGCTCGGACAACAACGGGATGCGCTGCAACTGGCGGCACGCGAAGAACAGGATGCCGGATTTGCGGCAAGGGAATGCAAGACCAAGATCGATGAAATAGAAGCTAATCTAAGGTCGGCGGCGGAGCAGATTTCATCGGCGTCGTTGCATGTGGCGGCCCTGGAGCAGGAATTTTCTACACTGGGCGACCAGCTATTGCAGGAAAAACTGCATGACGCGCTTGAATTACGGAGCTCTCGCGAAAAGAATTTGAGCAGGGCGCGATCGCTTCAGGAAGATTTGACTGAGCAACTGCGCTCTGCAGATTCGGTACGGCAGCAGCATGAAATCAAGCTGCAGCCGCTGCGCGACAGAATCGTGGAATTGAGATTGAAGGAACAGGCCGCTCGGCTGGTCTTCGAGCAGTACGCTGCGCAACTTGTGGCTGCGGGTGCCGATGAAGATGCCTTGACAAGCCAGTTCAGGAACGGCCAGCGACCGGCTCCTTTGCAAGGGGAAATCAATCGATTGAACACCGCAATCGGCGAACTCGGCGCCATCAATATGGCCGCGCTTGATGAGGTGGTGACCAATCGCGAGCGCAAGCAATACCTTGACGCCCAGTATCAGGATCTGGCCGAGGCGCTCGATATTCTTGAGACGGCGATTCGCAGAATTGATCATGAAACACGCGAATTGCTGCAATCGACGTTCAATACGGTCAATGGACACTTCGGCGAACTGTTTCCGGCGCTGTTTGGCGGCGGAGAGGCCCGCCTCGAGATGGCCGGGGATGAGATCCTCGACAGCGGTGTGCAGGTAATTGCAAGGCCTCCCGGAAAAAAGAACAGCAGCATTCATCTGCTTTCTGGGGGGGAGAAGGCTCTGACGGCGATCGCACTGGTATTCGCGATGTTTCAGCTGAATCCAGCACCCTTTTGCCTTCTGGACGAAGTCGATGCACCGCTTGATGATGCCAATACGGTGCGATTCTGCGATTTGGTGAGCAAAATGTCGAAACAGACGCAGTTCCTGTTCATAAGCCACAACAAGTTAACAATGGAGATGTCCAGTCAACTGGTGGGAGTCACCATGCAGGAACAAGGTGTTTCACGCGTGGTTGCGGTGGACATTGAAGAAGCTTTGAAACTGCGCGAACCGGTAGCCGCGTGATTTGACGCGAAGTTGGTGACGCTAGCCTGGATCTGGCAATGGAAATGACAAAGCGATGAGCGAATTCCAGTTGGGGCTCTTGGTAATAGGCGCAACGGTGGTGGTTGCCGTCCTGGCATTCAATAAATGGCAGGAGATCCGCTATCGCCGCAATTCGGAAAGGTCATTCAAGCCGGATCATCCTGACCTGCTTCTCGATCCGGAGGTGAATGTGGAAATTGGCTTGCCGGACGAGGATGTGGAGGAGGCTGTGCCGCATGTGGCCATCGCAGAATCGGATCGGGGGAGGGCGGGCATCGTCCCGGTCGGCAGGCTTGCTGCCAAGGCCGCATCGGAGGGTTCCTGCCTGTCCAGCGCGATTGACCTGATTACGCTGATCGAATCGCCGCTCGGCCTGTCCGTCGATGATCTGCACGCTTCGGGGCTGGGCGAAGGCCTTGCAGGCCGAATCAGGCTGGAGGGCCTGACGGAAGGTGTATGGGGCACGCCGCTTGAAAACAGGCGATACCAGAGCCTGCAGGTCGGACTTCAACTGGCGAGCCGTCGGGGGGCGGTATCCATCCGGGACCTGGATTCGTTTGCCGAGTGGGTTGGGGAAATTGCAGAGCGGTTCGGCTCACGGACGGCGCCGCTGGACCTCGGTGCGGCGTACCAAGCGGCGCTCAGCCTGGACAAATTTTGCGGCGATGTAGACATCCAGATCGCCGTTCACGTCATTGCAGGAGATGCCCCTTTTCCAGGCACACGCATCCGCGCCATTGCCGAGGCGGCGGGCCTTGCCATGGAGGCCGACGGCAGGTTTAGAAGACGGGACGAGGACGGGCGTGAGATATTCAGTCTGGCCAATGAGGGGGAAACGCCTTTTCAAGTGCAGATAATGCGGGAACTTTCTACGTCCTCGCTGGTACTTGAATTTGATGTTGCAAGATGCCCCGGTGGAAATCATTCCTTCACGCGGTTCAGGCAGTTCGCGGAGCACCTTGCTTCAGGACTGGGGGGCAGGGTCGTGGATGACAACCGTGCATCGCTTGATGGAACGGGATTCGACGCGATCGCCAAGGAACTGGTCGCAATTGATCAGGCGATGGTGACCCGGGGAATTCTGCCGGGCAGTCCGGATTCATTGCGACTTTTTTCCTGAGATCCGATGTCTGCGGACCTGGATGCGGCGCGCTCTCGCGTAATTGCGCTGCGGCAAGCCATTGAGTCCCACAACTACAGGTACTACGTGCTCGATGATCCGGAGATTCCGGATTCGGAATACGACCGCATGTTCCGTGAGTTGCAGCAATTGGAAGCCCAGTTTCCCCAACTCCTTGAGTCCCGGTCTCCGACCCAGCGCGTAGGCGGTGAGCCGCTTACGGAGTTTGGCAGCGTTCAACATAGGGTGCCGATGCTGTCGCTCGGCAACGCATTCTCTGAAGCGGAAATGCACGCGTTTGATCGACGTGTTCGCGAATCCTGCGATGCAGACGAGATCAGGTACTCCGCAGAGCCGAAATTTGACGGCCTGGCTGTCAGCCTGCTTTACGAATCCGGGGTTTTGATCCGCGGAGCGACGCGGGGTGACGGGAGTAACGGCGAGGAAGTCACCAGCAATCTGCGCACCGTCCGCGCCATTCCGCTTCGACTGCGCGGCGCCGCGCCATCGATTCTGGAAGTCAGGGGTGAAGTGTTGATGTTTCGTGCGGATTTTAACCGCTTGAACGAGCGCCAAAGAACAACTGGCGACAAGGAGTTCATAAACCCGCGCAACGCAGCGGCCGGCAGTCTGCGCCAACTGGATCCGCGGATCACTGCACAAAGGCCATTACGTTTTTTTGCATATGGAATCGGTGATTTCGGGGAACAAGGCTTGCCACAATTACATTCCATGGTGCTGGATTGGCTGGCCGGGCTGGGCTTGCCGGTTTCCAAGGAGTGCGGGGCAGTGCAGGGATTGCAGGGAATGCTCGACTATTACCAGAATATTGCAGCACGGCGGGCATCGCTCGCATATGACATCGACGGTGTGGTGTTCAAGGTGGATTCCCTGGAAATGCAGGAGAAACTCGGGTTTCTGGCCCGTGCCCCGCGCTTCGCGGTGGCCTATAAATTCCCCGCCGAAGAGGCAAGCACGGAAATTCTGGCGATCGATGTTCAGGTCGGGCGCACCGGAACGTTGACGCCTGTCGCGCGTCTCAAACCGGTGTTTGTCGGCGGGGCGACGGTAACCAACGCGACCTTGCACAATGAAGACGAAATCAGGCGCAAGGATATCTGGCGCGGTGATACCGTTGTAGTGCGCAGGGCAGGCGATGTCATTCCGGAGGTGGCGCGGGTAGCGAATCCAGGCCCGCGCACCGCGGACGACCGCTTTGTGATGCCGACAAATTGTCCGGTATGTCGCTCGGGCGTCATCCGCCTGGAGGGAGAAGCGGCCGCGCGCTGCACCGGTGGATTGTTTTGCTCGGCGCAGAGAAAGCAGGCCCTGCTGCATTATGCGTCGAGACGCGCGATGGACATCGACGGGCTGGGCGAAAAGGTTGTCGAGCAACTCGTAGACAAGGCGTTGGTTACCTCGCCGGTGGATCTTTACGGTCTGAGGCGGGAAGTGGTTGCCGACTTGGACCGCATGGGCACCAAGTCGGCACAGAATCTCATGGAAGCCATCGGTCAATCGCGCGAACGCCCGTTGGCGCGGCTGATTTTTGCATTGGGGATTCCCGGAATCGGCGAGGAGGTGGCAAAGGTTCTGGCCAGCTATTTCGGGAACCTGGACTCCCTGATTGATGCCGATTGGGACGCTATCGGAGAACAGAAGAAATCTATTCAGCGTGAAAATGCCTCGCGCAAGCGCCGTGGCGAAGCGCCATTGAAACAGCTGCTCGAGGGCATAGGACCGGAGCTGATGAACAGTCTTGCACGATTTCTTATGGAAGATCGCAACCGCGCGGTTATTCTTGCCCTGAAGGAGGTCGTAAAGCCTGGATCTCGGAGTACCCCGCGCGGCGCGGTGCTGGCGGGCAAGACCATTGTTCTGACCGGCGTCCTGCCCACAATGACTCGCGAACATGCCCGGGAAGTGATCGAGTCCCTGGGAGGCAGGGTAGCCGGTTCAGTGTCGAGCAGGACAGATTTTGTTCTGGCGGGCGAAGATGCCGGTGGCAAACTTGAGAGAGCGCGCGCGCTCGGGGTCAATATTCTGGACGAACGCAGCTTCAATGATCTGGTAAATCGCAACGGGAAAGAGAATTCAGATGAGCGGTAAGGTAACCAAAGTGGTATTTCCAGTGGCTGGCATGGGCAGCCGGTTTCTTCCAGCGACAAAGGCGAGTCCCAAGGAAATGATGCCGGTCGTTGACAAGCCGTTGATCCAGTACGCGGTGGAGGAAGCCGTTGCAGCGGGAATGACAGACATGATCTTTATCACGGGCAGAAACAAGCGTGCCATCGAGGATCATTTCGACAAGGCATACGAAGTCGAAACTGAACTGGCGGCGCGCGGCAAGGAAGATCTATTGAAACTGGTACAGGGGATTATTCCGAAATACGTCAATTGCATATACATCCGGCAGGCCGAACCGCTAGGGCTCGGGCATGCGGTACTTTGTGCGCGACCCGTCGTAGGGAATGAACCATTTGGCGTTATTCTTGCCGATGACCTGATCGATGGTGAGCCGCCGATAATGCGGCAGATGGCCGCTGTACATGAGCGCATGCAGTGTTCGGTTCTGGGGGTGGAGGAAATCCCGCTGGAACACAGCATGCGCTACGGCATTATCAGGCCAAAGGCGCTCAGCGGGGATCTCGACGAGGTTGTCGAGATCGTTGAAAAACCTTCCCCTGAGACATCACCTTCGCGCATCGCGGTGGTCGGACGTTATATTCTAACGGCCGAAATTTTCACCCATTTGGAGAAATTGGCTCCGGGATCAGGCGGGGAAATTCAATTGACGGACGCGATCGAATCGCTGCTGCAGGCGGAGCGTGTCGTCGCATACCGTTTCAGGGGCACACGCTACGATTGCGGCTCGAAACTCGGATATCTGGCGGCGACGATTGCATACGGGCGAAAGCATCCGGAGATTGGCAAGGAATTTGAAGAACTTCTGGAAAAGCTTACGCACTGATTTATTGCTTCCATTTCCGGATTTCCACGAATGTTGCCCCACCTCGCATGGAAGGTACTTGAGCAGGCCGAGCTGTTTTGCGATTCGGAATCGGTGCAGAAGACCATTAAACCGATGGCTGGAGAAATATCAGCGGTTTTGCGCGAGTCGAATCCCGTCGTGCTGGCAATTGCTGGGCGGGGTGAAAACCGCAGTCGCGTCGATATGGATGGCCTGAATGATATTCATCACAAAGGCATGGCCCGCGTCGGCCGTGTCATCGAGACATTGCTGGGAGGAGCGAAATGATTCGTGAAGTATTGCGCATGGGAGATTCTCGTTTGCTTGCGGTTTCCCGCAAGGTCGAAACATTCGCTTCCCCGGAGCTGCTGGCGCTCATTGAAGACATGCGCGATACCATGGCGCATCTTGACGGTGCCGGACTGGCAGCGCCCCAGATAGGAGTTTTGCAACGCGTTGTCATTTTCGGCGTAAGCGTCAATCCGCGCTATCCGGATGCCGAAGATGTCCCCGAAACGGTCTTGATAAACCCGGTTATCGAGACTCTGGGAAAGGAACTGGAGGAAGGATGGGAGGGCTGTCTGTCAGTGCCGGGGCTGCGCGGCCTTGTACCGCGATTTCTGCGTTTGCGCTACCGCGGGATGGATCAATTTGGCGCGACGATTGACCGAAGTGTGGAAGGATTTCATGCCCGCGTCGTGCAGCACGAGTGTGACCACCTTGACGGAATACTTTACCCGATGCGGATGACGGATATGTCAAAACTGGGATTTACCGATGTCTTGTTTCCCGGCAGGCAGGATTCCGAAGACTAGGTCAAAGTTGCGCAGTCATGATCACGCACCGGCAAAGCGGGGCATCGATTCGGGCGTGAGCGTATCGAGCAGATCCTGCTCCAGTAACAGGACAGCACGTGGATTGTCCAGCGCGGTTCCGCTCAGGACAAATACGTCCTCTGCGCGTCCACCCAGAGTGACCACTTTCGCCATGTGCAGGTTCAGGCCATAACGTGCCAAAACCAGAGCTATGCTGTAAAGAAGTCCAGGACGGTCGCCGGCGGTGATCGACAACAAGTAGTACTGACAGCGATCATCGGGCCGGATATAAACTTCAGCTTGTATCGGGAAGTGGCGAAGTTGCCGGGAAATCCGGCCTCTTATCGGCCCGGCGAGCGGATCCTGCGCGAGCAAGGCCGCCGCCAGATCATGCTCGATCAGCGCGATCATCTCTCGGTAACCGGGCGAATTCGTGGCCCCCATTATCTGAAAAGTGTCCAACGCGTATCCATTTCTCGTCGTGTGGATCTTTGCATCGACAATGGTGTAGCCAATGGTGCCGAAGTAGCCGCATATCCGCGCGAAAAGTTGCGGCTGGTCGAGCATGTAAATCATTACCTGCAGTCCTTCTCCCACGGGAGACAGGCGCGCCTTGACCACGGGTATCTGTGTCTGACAGTTTCGATACAGATTGCGGGTTTGCCAGGCAATCTCCGAGGCATCGTGTCGCAGGAAGTAGGGGACATCCAGTTGCTTCCAGAGTTGCTCCTGGACGTCATCGGATAATCCGTACAGACGCAGCAACCGCAGGGCTTCCTCCTGCTTGCGCAGAATATCGTTGTCGAAGGTGACATTTTCCCCTCGCAACAGGCGATCGGCGGCATGAAAAAGGTCCTCCAGGAGCTTGCCTTTCCAGGCATTCCAGACTTTCGGGCTGGTTCCCCTGATGTCCGAGACCGTAAACAGATACAAAGCAATCAAGCGTCGCTCGGTTTTTACAGTTTCAACGAATCTGCGCAGCACGTCAGGGTCCGCCAGGTCCTGCTTTTGCGCGACTGCGGACATGGTCAAATGATGCTCGACCAGAAAGACAATCAGATCGGTGTCGTCCGGGGGAAGGCCGTGTGCCTTGCAGAATCTGCGGGCATCGGCCATGCCGAGAAACGAATGGTCACCGCCCCTTCCTTTGGCAATATCGTGGAATATTGCGGCGATGTACAAAAGCCAGTGTTTGTCGAATCCATTTATAAGGCGGCTGCACAACGGATATTCGTGGGCAAACTCAACCATGGTGAAGCGGCGCAGGTTCCTGACCACCGTAAGAATATGCTGGTCGACGGTGTAGACATGAAATAGATCATGCTGCATCTGTCCGGTAATGCGGCGAAACGCCGGCAGATAGGCGCCGAGAACGCCATATTGATTCATGCGCCTCAATTCATGAACAATGCCGCGCGGCTCTTGCAGCAAGGCCAGGAAATTGGTCTTGTTGACAGGGTCGTTTCTAAACCGGGTGTCAATGGCTTCCCGGGCGCGCCAGAGGGCCCGCAGGGTTTTCGCGGTCATTCCCTTGAGTTCAGAATGCCTCTGCATGAGCAGAAAGGATTCCAGGATTGCCTGTGGTTCCTTGGCGAACAAATCCTCGGAATTTATATCCAGGAGATCCCGTTGCCGGCTGAATCGTGCATTGATCTCCACGGACTCTCTGTCCACGTCCGGCAATACCGCAGCCTCGAGGTTCTGCATCAGCAGAATACTGAGTTGGGTAATGGCTTTGGCGCTTCGATAATACTTCTGCATCAACTGTTCGCTTGCACGCTTGCCAAGGGTGGTTACATATCCCATTTCCCTTGCAAGGAGGTCCTGATAATCGAACAGCAGTCGATCTTCGCGGCGACCGGCCAGATAGTGGAGACGGATACGCAGCATCTGCAGAAAGCGCTCGTGTCGTGCAGCCTGCTTTGCCTCGTTGCTGGTGATGAAGCTTTTCTTGGCCAGGTCCGACCAGGAACTTCCGAGACCGCATCCCTGCGCTATCCAGAGAATGACTTGAAGGTCACGCAGCCCGCCAGGGGATTCCTTGATATTGGGTTCGAGGCTATACGGGCTTTCGAGGTATTTGGCGTGGCGCTGCGCCTGCTCGAGTTGTTTGGCCTTGAGAAATGCATGTGCGTCCAGAGATCGCAGGGTCCCGTCGCGCAGCGCCTGTATGAGTACCCGGGAACCAGCCAGCGCCCGCGCTTCGAGCAGCGCGGTGCGCACGGTGATATCGCGACTGGCTTCATCCCGGCACTGTGCGACGGTTCGAACGCTGTGCCCGACTTCGAGTCCCAGATCCCATAGTCGCCCGATGAATTCCTCGATCCTGATGGCCAGGCGTTCGTCCGGATCCTCCGGCAAAAGCACCAGCATGTCGACGTCCGAGTGCGGGAACAACTTGCCACGCCCGTACCCTCCCACCGCGAGCAAGGCCAGTTCCTTCGGGAACCCCAGTGTTTTCCACGCTTTGGTCAGTACCGAATCGATCAACTTTCGATGCGCGTTGACAAGCGCAGTCGATCCAAGACCTTTTTTGAATTTGCTGCGAAGGCCGGCCCGGTCGGCCTTGAGCATGCCACGAAGGCGTGCAATCTCGGTCTTCTGGGTCGAGCTATTTTGTGATTCTGCTGAAAGCACGGCTTGAAATTTCCAATTGCGTCGAGGTATCCCGCTCAGGTCAGCTTATGGCCGGCTGAGGTGCGACTCCGGCCGATACCGTCAGCACTTCAAACCCCGTCTCGGAGACCAAAATGGTGTGCTCCCATTGCGCAGACAGGCCGTGATCTTTGGTGACGATGGTCCATCCGTCGGCCAATTCTCGAATCGCTGCAGTGCCGGCATTTACCATCGGCTCTATGGTGAAAATCATGCCAGGTTGCAGCCTAGCACCGGTACCTGCCCTGCCATAGTGCAGCACCTGAGGCTCCTCATGAAAGCGTCGTCCAATACCATGACCGCAGAACTCGCGGACTATGCTGAAGCCGTGGCCTTCGGCGTGGCGCTGTATCGCCGCTCCAATGTCACCAAGAAAGCCGCCCGGGCGCACCGACTTGATCCCTATCCACATGCATTCGAAGGTTACATCGCAAAGGCGTCGAGCCTGGATTGAAGGTTCGCCGGCATAGAACATCCGGCTGGTATCGCCGTGAAAGCCGTCCTTGATAACCGTAATGTCGATATTGACGACGTCTCCAGCCTTCAATGTTTTTTCGCCTGGAATACCATGGCAAACCTGATGATTCACCGAGGTGCATATCGATTTTGGAAACGGTTTGTAACCCGGCGGGGCATAGTTCAAAGGCGCCGGAATAGTTCCCTGGACATTGACCATGTAGTCATGGCAAAGGCGGTCCAGTTCGGCTGTCGCGATCCCCGGTTTGACATGAGGTGCAATGAAATCAAGCACTTCGCCCGCCAAACGTCCGGCGATGCGCATTTTATCGATTTCTTCTGGTGTCTTGATTTCTATCGGCATGGCCTTGGTGGTTCGCAATGTGAAAAATGGCGTGTGAGGATATGCCATATGAGGGTACCAGGCAAATGCCGGGTTATTCTTTCAGTCGCGCGCATTCAAGACTAATTCTCTGTTTGGAATGGGAAAACCCTGGGTTTCACACGACTTCGTGGTAAAATATTCGACTTGTCATTCGTATCTGGCATGTTTTTTAAATCTTGCCGTCTGCCCGTTAGGGTGCTCTGAATTTCCGGAGTCATTGGGTCTGGCGGTTTATCAACCCTAGTCTGGAGAAGTAACAAGTCATGTCTACAACAATGCGACAAATGCTGGAAGCCGGGGTGCATTTCGGGCACCAAACGCGGTATTGGAATCCCAGGATGGCGCCCTTTATCTTCGGGCATCGCAACAAGATTCACATCATTAATCTCGAAAAGACGATGGTGATGTATCAGGAGGCGATGAAATACCTGCGCCAGATCTCTTCGAATAAAGGCACGGTTCTTTTTGTCGGCACCAAACGGCAGGCACGAGAAATCATCCGGGAGGAGGCCGAGCGCTGCGGATCGCCCTATGTGGAGCATCGCTGGCTTGGTGGCATGCTGACCAACTTCAAGACGGTACGCCAGTCGATCAAGAGACTCAAGGACCTGCTTGCAATGGGCGAAGATGGTTCGCTTGAGCGGCTTTCGAAGAAAGAAGCCCTTAGTTATCAACGTGAGATTGTCAAGCTGCAGCGCAGCCTTGGCGGCATAAAGGATCTGGACAAGCTTCCCGATGCCATCTTTGTGGTGGACGTGGGCTATCAAAAGGGGGCTATTGCGGAAGCGCGAAAACTTGGCATTCCAGTTATCGGCGTTGTAGATACCAATCATTCTCCGGAAGGGATCGCCTATATCATTCCCGGAAATGATGACTCCAGTCGCGCGATACGGCTTTACGCAAGGGGAGTGGCCGACGCGGTATTGGAAGGGCGAAACCAGACCGTGCAGGAAATTATTTCCAGCGTCACCAGCGACGACTTTGTGGAGATCGATGCCTCCGAAGGACGCGCGGCGTGACCAGTTGATTTTGTGGCTTTAAACCTCAAAAGGGGCGTGAGCCCCTTTTTTTGAACCTTTTTCGAGGAAGACAGTAAATGGCGGAAATCACCGCAGGCATGGTAAGAGAGCTTCGTGAAAAAACCGATGCGCCGATGATGGAATGCAAGAGGGCATTGACCGAGGCGAACGGCGATATCGGGAAAGCTGAAGAGATTCTCAGGATAAAACTGGGCAACAAGGCGTCCAAAGCTGCAGGAAGAATTGCGGCAGAAGGTGTGGTCGGATTGTTTTCTGCGACCGATGGCAAGCATGCGGCCATGATCGAGCTCAATTGTGAAACCGATTTTGTGGCCAAGAACGAGGATTTTCTGGCGTTTGCCGCGGATCTTGCACGTTTGGTCGCTACGGCAAACCCGGCGGATCCGGCGGCGTTGGCGGTCCTCAAGCTTGGTGATGCCACCGTGGAGGAAACCCGCACACGTCTGATCGGCAAGATCGGTGAGAATCTTTCCATCCGCAGGTTTTCACGTATTCAGGCTCAGGGACGCATCGCGCATTACGTTCATGGCGGCGCGAAGATTGGTGTCCTGATAGATGTCACCGGGGGAGATGATCAACTGGCCCGTGATCTGGCCATGCAAGTGGCTGCCACCAAACCGGTGGCATTGTCTCGCGAAGACGTACCCGATGAATTGATCAAGAAAGAGCGCGATATTGCTGCTGCAAAAGCGGCAGAGTCGGGTAAGCCCGCGAACATTGTCGAAAAGATGGTCGAAGGCAGCATTCAAAAATATCTCAAGGAAGTTACCCTGCTGGGACAGCCATTCGTAAAGGATGACAAGCAGAGCATTGAATCTTTGCTCAAATCCCATAAGGCGTCGGTAACGCGCTTCGTCTTGTTCGTCGTTGGCGAGGGGATTGAAAAGAAATCGACGGATTTTGCGGCGGAGGTCATGGCACAAGCCAACCAGGCAACCCGGGTCTGAGGAGCAGGCGCATGAGTCCTCCCAAGTACAAACGCATTATGCTCAAGCTGTCCGGCGAAGCGCTGATGGGCGACCACCAATACGGCATTGACCGTCAGATGCTCGAATGCATAGTCACGGAAATTGCCCAGGTGGCGGCGTTGGGTCTGGAGATCGGCGTGGTGATCGGGGGGGGCAATATTTTCCGCGGCCTGGCCCCAGGAGCGGCGGGAATGGATCGTGCGACGGCGGATTATATGGGTATGCTTGCCACCATCATGAACGCCCTGGCGTTGCAGGACGCCATGCGGCAAAGGGGCATCAACGCACGGGTCCAGTCAGCCCTGAGTATCGAACAGGTATGTGAAACCTATATTCGAGGCAAGGCAATCAGGCACCTGGAAGAAGGCAAGATTGTCATATTTGCTGCGGGTACCGGCAATCCTTTTTTCACTACCGATACCGCGGCCGCTTTACGCGGCAGTGAAATAGGTGCCGAAATCGTGCTGAAGGCAACCAAAGTGGATGGGGTATACACAGCGGATCCCAAGACCCATAGCGATGCTACGCGCTATCAGCGGCTTTCTTTCGATGAGGCGATTGGAAAGCATCTCAAGGTGATGGATGCAACCGCATTTGCCCTGTGCCGTGACCAAAAATTGCCCATTACGGTATTCAGTATCTACAAGCCCGGCGCGATGCTGCGTATTGTCATGGGTGAAGACGAGGGCACGTATGTTTATGCCTGAAAATCTTGGAACGAACAGACACAATAAGTTTCAGTGTATTCGAAGGGGCAGGACAGTATTCGCCTGCCGGAGAAGAACGTAAGGCCGATAATAAGAAGCTGCATGCCAAAGGAGGCGTCATGAGCACCGTGGATATCAAGAAAAATGCCGAGCAGAGAATGCAAAAATCCCTGGAGTCGCTGAAAGGGGATTTGGGCAAGATACGCACCGGACGGGCGCACACCGGGATTCTTGATCATGTGAAGGTGGATTATTACGGAACGCTCACCGCGATAACGCAGCTGGCCAATGTCAGTCTTATCGATGCCCGGACAATCGGGGTGACCCCATGGGAAAAGAAACTCGCAGGCGCAATCGAAAAAGCCATTCGCGACTCGGATCTTGGCCTGAATCCCTCGACACAGGGGGAAATGGTCAGGGTTCCCATGCCGGCGTTGACGGAGGAGCGGCGTCGGGACCTGATCAAAGTGGTCAAGGCCGAAGGCGAAAATGCCCGCGTGGCGATTCGCAACCTAAGGCGCGATGCGAACAACACTTCCAAGGACCTGCTCAAAGCCAAGGCTACTTCCGAAGACGAAGATCGCCGTTCACAGGAGGAAATTCAGAAATTGACTGACCGGTTTATCGCCGAGGTCGACAGACTCCTTGTAGCCAAGGAAACGGAATTGATGTCGATATGAGGCGCTGACTTTGACCTCGCACACCCCGGTATTTCCGAGTTCCACCCAGCAGGTCCTTACGGCACTGCCTGTGCCACGTCACGTCGCCATCATCATGGATGGCAATGGCAGATGGGCGAAATCCAGGCATCTGCCCAGAATTGCCGGACATAAGCGTGGCGTAGAGACCGTCAGGGAAGTCACACGGGCCTGTATTGATCTTGGCATTGAGTTTCTTACGCTGTTTGCCTTCAGTTCGGAAAACTGGCGACGGCCGCAGGAAGAAGTCACCATGCTGCGGCAGCTTTTTCTGATGGCACTCGAACAGGAAATCAGCAAGCTCGATCGCAACGGAATCCGCCTCAAGATCATCGGGGATCTCGCGCCCTTTGGCGAACGCATTGAGGAACTCGCACTTCGCGCCGAGGAACTGACTGCCCGGAACACGAGGCTTACCCTGACCGTCGCCGCGAACTACGGCGGCCGCTGGGATCTGCTGCAGGCAATTGGCAAACTGGTGCGGAAGTACCCTGGGCAAACGGGAGGGTTCTCCGAAGAACAGTTCGCTCCGCTGCTGGCGATGGACTATGCGCCCGAACCGGACCTTTTCATCCGCACCGGCGGAGAGCAGCGAATCAGCAATTTTCTGCTATGGCATGTTGCCTATACCGAGCTATATTTCACCCCGAAATTGTGGCCGGATTTTGATCGAAAAGCGCTGGATGAGGCGATTGAATGGTTTGTCGCGCGTGAGCGCCGCTTCGGGAGAACCAGCGAACAGCTTGAGTCGGGTGGTGCGGAGAATTCGAAATCCGATCCCGCCCCTGCGCCGGCCGGACGCAGGATCTAAACTGCGTGATTGCTTCTCACCGGTAAATCAATGCTGGTAACGCGCGCCATTACCGCTTTGGTCATGATCGTAGGACTGGCATGCGTCCTGTTTCTGGCGCCGCGGGCTCTGTGGATTGTATTTTGTGCCATTTTTGCCGCCGGCGCGGCGCATGAGTGGGGCCGTCTGGTGGGGCTGTCAAGAACCGGCGGTGCTGTTTTCGCGATGGCTATAGCCCTGTATGTTGCAATTTTGCCGACGCTCGATCTGCCTGAAATTTACGGACAGGTCGTGTTCGCGGTTTCGTCAGCATTTTGGATTTTTTTGGTGCCGTACTGGCTATGGAAATCCGCGATGCCGGCCAGTCCAGGCATTGCAATGGTTAGCGGTGCGCTGGTTATAGCGGCTGCAGCGACCGCTTTGGTCGCCCTTCGCGATGCCGGTACCTGGTTTGTGCTTGCTGTTCTGGGGGTGATCTGGGTGTCCGATTCAGCGGCCTATTTTGTAGGTTCGGCCCTAGGGCGGCATAAATTGGCACCTGGAATCAGTCCGGGAAAAACCTGGGAGGGGGTGGCCGGTGCCATGGTGTTCGTGGCGCTTTACTCGACCGCATGGGTTCATTTTTCCGACGGCGTACTGCCCGTGGCTTTCACCGGTGCCCCGATGGGTTGGGTGATGCTGATGGCTATCATGCTGCTGCTTGCTGGTCTGGGAATCTATGGAGACCTCTTCGAGTCTTACCTCAAGCGCAGGGCAGGGGTTAAGGACAGCGGGAGAATTCTGCCCGGTCATGGAGGTATTCTTGACCGCATCGATGCATTGCTGCCGGTGCTGCCGGTAGCGGCATTGTTGTTCCTTTAATAATCGTGCCTGGTGGCGATTCTATGCGTTCAAATCCGGTTTCGTAGCGGATAATGCCAGCGTTTCTCCCTTCTGGATTCAATCCGTTTAAGCGATGACGCAAGGAATCTGCATTTTGGGCGCGACGGGTTCGATCGGGCGGAGCACGCTCGATGTCGTTGCGCGGCATCCAGATCGGTTTCATGTCGTTGCGGTGACCGCGAATTCGAAGGTGGACGAACTTGCCGCTCTGACCGTGCAGTGTCGGGCAGGTTTCGCCGCAATCGCAGATGCGTCGCTGGCGACTGCGTTGCGGGAGCGCCTGCGCAGACTGGGGTCCGACGCCAAAGTGCTCAGCGGATCAGCTGGGTTGCTCGAGGTGGCCACCCTCGAAACCGTAGATGCAGTGATGGCGGCCATTGTAGGGGCGGCCGGTCTGGCGCCCACTCTGGCGGCCGCGCGCGCCGGCAAACGTTTGCTGTTAGCCAACAAAGAGGCGCTGGTCATGGCGGGGCCGATATTCATGGACATCGTCAGGGAGCACAAAGTTCTGCTGCTGCCGATAGACAGCGAGCACAACGCAATATTTCAGTGCCTGCCTGCGTCCTTGAACGGGCAGGGACCCGAAACCAGGGGAGTGCGACGAATTCTTCTGACGGGGTCAGGCGGCCCGTTTCGCGCGCGTGCGCGTAGCGAACTCCAGAACGTGACTCCCGATGAGGCCTGCGCCCATCCCACGTGGGCAATGGGCCGGAAAATCTCGGTAGATTCCGCGACCATGATGAATAAAGGGCTCGAAATCATCGAAGCTCACTGGCTTTTCGGGGCCCCGGCGGAAGCGATTCAGGTGGTCATTCATCCCCAGAGCGTGGTTCATTCGATGGTCGAATATATAGATGGGTCGGTTATTGCTCAGATGGGTAATCCCGACATGCGCACGCCCATTTCACAGGCGCTTGCCTATCCGGAGAGGATGGACGCCGGGGTTGGGGCACTGGATCTGTTCAGCATCGGCACCTTGAATTTCGAGCAGCCGGATTTCAACCGCTTCCCTGCGTTGCGTCTGGCCTATTGGGCGCTTGCCCAGGGGGGAAGTGCGCCGGCAATCATGAACGCGGCCAACGAGATCGCCGTCGCGGCTTTTTTGCGTGGTGCGATCGGGTTCCTGGACGTCGTCACCATCATTGAGGACACACTTGCGGTATTGCCGGTGACGCCGCTTCGCGAACTGGGCGATGTCATGGCGGCTGATTCTGAAGCCAGAGCAGAGGCGAATCGTGCCGTGGACCGCAGGGCAAGGAGCGCCGCGTGAGCCTGCTGTTTACCCTGGCGGCATTTGTGATTGCACTGGGAATCCTCATCGTCATCCACGAGTATGGGCACTACCTTGCGGCACGCCTTTGCGGCGTGAAGGTGCTCAGGTTTTCAATGGGGTTTGGTCGCCCCCTCTTTGCGAAACGCTTCTCGCCCGACGGTACCGAATGGGTGCTTGCGGCGCTTCCTCTGGGGGGCTATGTGAAGATGCTGGACGAGCGCGAAGGGCCGGTGCCCAGTCAAGAACTGGAACTAGCTTTCAACCGCAAGAGCGTGTGGCGGCGATTTTCCATCGTCGTGGCCGGCCCCGCCGCCAATTTTCTTTTGGCAATCGCACTTTATTGGGCGCTGTTCATGGTCGGCGTGCCGGATGCGAAACCGGTGATCGCGACCCCATCAGCAGACAGCATCGCCGCGAAGGCTGGTCTGGAGCGTGGCGATGTCCTAGTGCGTATTAATGGGGAGGCGGTTCAAAGCTGGCAGGACGCACGCTGGCGCCTGCTGCAGCTTACCGTCGATCATGCCATCGTGATTGCAGACATTACCGACCGTGGCGGGCGCGCCTGGAGCAAATCGATGGATCTGCGCCAATTCGATCTCGAGGGTCTGGAGGGGGATCCGGTCGCCCGGCTGGGAATTCGTCTGTACCGTCCCGACGCCGTGGTTGGCGGAGTGCTGCCCGGCGGGGTCGCCGAACGCGCGGGGCTACATGCCGGGGACAGAGTTCTTGAGGTCGACGGCAGAGCCATAAATACGTGGGATGAGTTCGTGATCGCCATCCGATCCAGACCCGGCGAAACGGTGCAACTGCGCATCACCAATAATGCCGGTGAATCGCACATGAGCCTTACACCTGAACCGACGCCAGAGCGCGGACGTACGATAGGCAGGATCGGTGCGGAGCCTCTGGTCAATGCCGAGGAAATGAAAAACCTTTTCACCACAGTTCGCCACGGTCCCGGTGATGCGCTTGGACTCGCGCTTGCGAAGACCTGGGAAACCAGCATTTTCAGTCTGCGAATGATCGGCAGGATGATCACCGGCGATGTCTCCTGGCGCAATATCAGCGGCCCCGTCACCATTGCCGACTATGCTGGTCAATCAGCACAGGCGGGGTGGGTGTCCTATCTCGTTTTTCTCGCCATTGTTTCGATCAGTCTCGGGGTGCTTAACCTGTTGCCGGTGCCCTTATTGGATGGTGGGCACCTGATGTATTATGTCGCCGAAATAGTAATTGGGCGCCCTGTGTCCGAGAACGCAATGGAAATCGGTCAGCGTCTGGGGCTTGCAGTGCTGCTGGTATTGATGGCTTTTGCCTTGTATAACGATTTCAATCGGCTGTTCTCCGGATAAAAATATGGCCAAGCATTTGCTTTTTGCGGCGCTGTCCGCAATCCTTTCCGCCAGCGTCTGGGCTTTCGACCCGTTTGTGGTCAAAGATATCCGTGTCGAGGGTATTCAGCGAATCGAGGCGGGGACAATATTCAATTACCTGCCGGTAAAGGTTGGTGAAACCTTTAACGACGAGAAGGCAACCCAGGCGATACGCACACTTTTCGAAACCGGTTTTTTTCGCGATGTTCGTATTGAAGTCGAGAATAGCGTGCTGATAGTAGTGGTCGAGGAACGTCCCGCGATAGCTTCAATCTCCTTCACCGGGATGAAGGATTTTGAGCCCGAGGCTGTCAGGAAAGCCATGCGCGAAACCAGTTTGCAGGAAGGGCGGGTCTTCGATCGCGCGCTGGTCGATCAGGCCGAGCAGGAAATAAAGCGCCAGTATTTGTCCAAGGGAAAATACGGCGTGACTGTCACCGCGACGGTTACTCCATTGGAGCGCAATCGAGTAGCCATCAATTTCGCGGTGGATGAGGGCGAGGTCGCCAAGATCAAGCAGATCAATATCGTCGGCAACAAGGTGTTCGGCGAATCGGTGCTGCTCGATCAGTTTGTGCTTCGCACCCCGGGGTGGCTTACCTGGTACACCAAAAACGACCAGTATTCCCGGCAGAAGCTTCAGGGGGACATTGAAACGCTCCGGTCGTTTTATCTGAATCGCGGTTACCTGGATTTTAACGTCGAGTCGACCCAAGTTTCGATTACGCCGGACCGCCAGGACATGTACATAACGGTAAACATGTCCGAAGGAGAAAAATACACCGTTGCCGAAGTCAAGCTTGGCGGGGATACCATCTTGCCTGCCGCGCTATTGCAGCCGCTGATCCATATTGCTCCAGGAGACGCGTTTTCCCGGGAAAAACTCAACGAGTCGACCAAGGCAATTACCGATCGTCTTGGGAACGAGGGATACGCATTCGCCAATGCCAACGCCGTCCCGGATGTCGATCGGGTCAAACGAACCGTGTCTTTCACCATCATGGTTGATCCTGGCCGCCGCGTGTACGTCAGGCGCATCAATGTGGTCGGCAATTCACGCACGCGTGACGAAGTCGTGCGGCGCGAACTGCGCCAGCTAGAAGGCGCGTTTTACGATTCATCCAAGTTGACGCTATCCAAGTCCCGCGTAGAACGCACGCAATATTTCGCCGAAGTGGACATAGACACCACGCCTGTCGCCGCGTCGACGGACCAGGTCGATGTAACGCTGAAGGTGAAGGAAAAACCCACCGGTGCCATTCTGGTGGGCTTGGGTTTTTCCAGCGCGGAAGGTATCGTGGCACAGGGCTCGGTTTCCCAGGTGAATTTTCTGGGAAGCGGAAATACGGTCGGCGGTAATTTCAACACCGGCAAGATCAACCAGAACATCTCATTGAATTATGCCAACCCCTATTACAACGTGGATGGCCTTTCACGGGGTTTTGAAGTTCACAAGCGGCGCACCAATGCCACATCGCTTAACCTGGGCAGCTATTCCACTAATTCAGTCGGGGGGGGAGTAAACTTTGGTTATCCGCTGAGCGAGCAGGACGGAATATTTTTCGGTCTAAGCGGCGACATGACCTCATTGGGGCTGGATCCTGCCAGCCCGCCGCGATTGCTCAATTTCGCAAACCAGTTCGGCAGCGAGTATATCTCCATAACCGGAAACATCGGGTGGGGACGGGATACGCGCGATAGTGCGCTTTGGGCAACCAAGGGTCTGGTTCAGCGTGCCAATCTGGAGGTAACGCCAGCCGGCGACCTAAATTATTACCAATACACCTATAACACCGCCTGGTATTACTCGTTTAACCGGGATTTGACGATGATGTTGCGAGGCGAAATATCGACCGCCGACGGATTCAATAAGAAACCACTACCCTTTTTCAAGAATTATTATGCCGGGGGCATTGGCACGGTGCGCGGCTTCAGAACCGCCAGTTTGGGGCCTCGTGATTCGATTGACGATAGTTCAATCGGGGGCGATCGGCGCGTGATTGGTACTGCGGAACTACTGTTTCCAATGCCGGGTGCCGGTCTGGACAAGTCCTTGCGGGTAGCTGCTTTTGTCGACAGCGGCCAGGTCTACGGCGTGGGGCAGAAATTGACATTGTCGGATCTGCGCTATACCTCGGGGCTGGCGGTTTCCTGGATATCGCCGATGGGACCCATCCGACTCAGTTTTGCCACGCCGCTCAATCAAAAAACCGGCGACAGGATACAGCGGGCGCAGTTCACGATGGGGCAAACGTTCTAGCGTAAACGTATAATACGCAAAGGCCTGTGAATTCAGGCGAATTGATTATTAGAGGCCCGCAATTCGTGAGGCCTAGTGGCGACGAAAGGAATCCTTTGAAACGGGCTATACGCAGCGCATCCGGTTTGTTGTTTCTGGCCATATCCCTATTTTCGGTGCCGACATTTGCCCAGAGCAAGCTTGGTTTTGTCAGCCTGGATAGAATTCTTCGAGACGCGGCGCCCGCGCAGCGGGCGCAAAAGCGCATAGAGGCGGAATTCGCCAAGCGCGATCAGGAATTGGTCAGAATTTCGGAGCAACTCAAGAAAATGCAGGATGGTCTGGAAAAAAACGCTGTGACCATGACTGAAACCGAGCGCACCAGAAGGCAACGGGAATTCACCGACCTGAATCGCGATTTCGAACGCAAGCAGCGCGAGTTCCGTGAGGACCTGAGTACCCGCCGCAACGAGGAGTTGTCCGCTATAGTCGAGCGTGCCAATCGGACGATCAGACAGATTGCGGAAGCAGAGAGCTTTGACGTCATTTTCCAGAACGACCAGGTGGTGTGGGCAAGCCCTCGTATCGACCTCACTGACAGGGTCATCAAAACGCTGGAAGACAGCAGCACTGCGAACTAGAGCGGAGTCCTGGATGCCAGAACCCAGGACCTACCTGCTGGCCGACATAGCCCGCCATATCAATGGTGAGCAATTGGGTGATGGAAATCCGGAAATTCGCGGCATAGCCACACTTCGCCACGCTGGCCCACACGATTTGAGTTTTTTGACTAATTCCCGATATCGCCCTGAACTTGCCGCCACCCGGGCAGCGGCTGTTCTGCTGGCCAATGAGGATCGTGATGCCACTTCGCGTGCACGCATCCTTTGCTCCGATCCCTATCTTGCCTATGCGCAGGTGGTGGCACTCCTTCATCCGGCGCCTGTGCCAGAGCCTGGTACGCATCCCAGTGCCGTGGTCGATCCTGAAGCGATTATCGGCAGCGGGACCCAGTTAGGGGCTTTTTGTCATGTCGGCAAGGGTGTGGTCATTGGCAGGAACGTTATTGTGGCACCCGGGTGCATCATTCACGCCAATGTTCACATTGGCGATCAATCCCTGCTCCACGGAAATGTCACGATCTATGCGGGGGTCAGAATCGGACATCGGGCGATTATTCACGCTGGTGCGGTGCTCGGTTCGGATGGCTTTGGCATGGCCCGGGAAGGCGAAGGCTGGCGGAAAATTCCGCAAATTGGCGGCGTATTGATTGGCGACGACGTCGAAATCGGCGCCAATACCACCATCGATCGCGGTGCGCTCGATGACACAATAATCGAAGACGGGGTCAAACTGGACAACCAGATCCAGATTGCACACAACGTGCACATCGGCGCGCATTCGGCGTTCGCAGGATGCGTAGGGGTTGCAGGCAGTGCCCGCATCGGGCGCCGCTGCACCATCGGAGGCGGCAGCGTGGTCTTGGGACATCTGGAAATCGCCGACGATGTTCATATTGGCGCCGCAGCAGTCGTCACGAAATCCATTCGCGAGCCTGGGCAGTATGCGGGGCTTTATCCGCTGCAGGATAAGGCGGTTTGGGCTCGTAACGCAGCCTTGCTCCGCAATCTGGACAAGTTGGAGCGTCGGGTTCGCCAACTTGAAGCAGGTGCCACCGGGGCCGGAAAAGGAAAATCGTGTTGACCTTGCGACCGTCAGCGCACCGGGAAATGCGAAAAAAAGCGGCTCCAAAGATGCGCGGGTACCTTTCGGTTCGATTGGGTCCTGCGGGCGGATTTCCAATTCAGCTGGCTGCAAACCATGGGGCAGCGCTTAGCTGGCCTGTAACCTATTCCATTTTGTCCGAAGCTATGGGGAGTCATTAGTTTGGATATTCACGAAATACTCCAGTATTTGCCGCATCGCTTTCCGATATTGCTGGTCGATCGGGTTTTGGAATGCGAGCCGGGGAAACGGATACTTGCGATAAAAAATGTCAGTGTAAACGAGCCATATTTCGCCGGACATTTTCCTCACCATCCGGTGATGCCGGGAGTGTTGATTATCGAAGCGATGGCACAGGCTGCGGCAATACTTTCGTTCAAAACCCTTGGAAGCCGTCCTGATGACAAATCCGTGTATTACTTTGCCGGTATCGACGAGGCCCGATTCAAGCGTCCCGTCAGCCCCGGTGATCAGTTGCTGCTGGAGGTGACCATTGAACGCTTTGTAAGGGGCGTGTGGAAGTTCGCGGCCAAGGCGCGGGTGGGCGAAGCGCTCGCGGCCGAGGCGAAGCTGATGTGCACGGTGCGCCAACTGTGATCCACGCGAGCGCCATTGTTCATGCAGGGGCGCAGATTCACCCGTCAGTATCGATTGGGCCATTCAGCGTCATCGGAGAGCATGTCGTCATTGATCGGGATACCACGATAGGATCCCATGTGATCATCGACGGGCATACGCGAATCGGCGTGGAAAACAAGATCCACTCCTTCAGTTCGCTTGGTGGCCCGCCGCAGGACAAGAAGTACGCGGACGAGCCCACCAGCCTGATCATCGGCGACCGCAACACGGTACGTGAATTCTGTACATTCAATTGCGGAACGGCACAGGACGCGGGTGTGACCAGGGTCGGAAACGACAATTGGATAATGGCCTATGTTCATCTTGCTCACGACTGTCAGGTCGGCAACAGCACCATCTTCGCGAACAATGCCCAAATTGCGGGGCACGTCTATGTGGATGATCATGCCATTTTGGGGGGATTCACCGTCGTGCACCAGTTCGTATCGATCGGCGCGCATTCGATTACCGCCATGGGAACCATCTTGTTGCAGGATTTGCCGCCCTATGTGACTGCAGCGGGAAATACGGCGAAACCTTTTGGCATCAACGTCGAGGGCCTCAAGCGGCGCGGATTTTCCGCCGCCGAAATCGCCGCGCTGCGCAAAGCGTACAAGACCTTATACAAATCTGGGCTGACTCTTGAGCAGGCCAAGGAAGCCATTGCCGCTCAAGCAAGCGAGCATCCCGAGATCGGGTTGCTGTCCGAATTCCTTGCGCGCACGCGGCGCAGCATCATTCGCTGACGGCCCCATGCTGATAGGCATCGTCGCCGGCGAGGCATCCGGTGATTTTCTTGGCGCGCAGTTGATGTCCTCACTGCAGAAGCGGATGCCAGCGCTCCGATTTGTTGGCATTGGCGGACCGAGAATGCAACGCCTCGGACTCGATTCCTGGTACCCGATGGAACGTTTATCGGTGCGGGGATATGTTGAGGTAATGCGCCATTATGCCGGCCTGGTGGCCATGCGAGCCCGCCTCAGGACCCGCCTGCTCGCGGCCTCGCCCAGTCTTTTCATCGGCGTCGATGCTCCCGATTTCAACCTGGCGCTGGAGGCGGGTCTGAAGCGGCAGGGCATTCCGACTATCCATTATGTCAGTCCTTCCCTTTGGGCATGGCGCGGCGGCCGGATTCGCAATATGGCCCGTTCAGTCGACCATGTTCTTGCACTATTTCCTTTTGAAGAGCGCCTGTACCGCAGTGCCGGCATCGCCGCAACCTATGTAGGTCACCCGCTCGCGGACGCCATCGAACCGGGTGACTGGACCCATTGGGGCAGGGAGCAACTCAAGCTCCAGCCAGGCAGAAAGACTTTCGCAATGCTTCCCGGCAGCCGGCAATCGGAATTGCAATATCACGCGGATTTATTCGTCAAGACGGCGCGATGCATTGCCAGCCAGATTCCCGAAGCGCAGTTTCTAGTGCCCCTGGTCAGCCGCGAGACACGAGTTCTGTTCGAAGCGGCGCAATATGGCGCCCAGGCGCAGGACCTGCCGATCACGCTGTTGTTCGGCCACGCGCGGGAGGCAATGGCATCTGCCGACGCAGTGCTGGTTGCCAGCGGTACAGCGACCCTGGAAGCCGCGCTTTACCGCAAGCCCATGGTCATAACCTACCGGATGTCGCCGACTTCCTGGCGCCTTATTTCACGCATGCGTTACCAACCATGGGTTGGACTTCCCAATATCATTGCAGGACAATTTCTGGTTCCCGAAATTCTGCAAGATCAGGCGACACCCGAAAATCTGGCTCAGGCCCTGCTGAACGTGAGCCGTGATCCCGCAATTCAGCGCAGACTGCCGGAGCGGTTCGCAGATATGCATGAGCTATTGCGCAGAAACGCCTCGGAGCGTGCTGCCGATGTAGTGATGCCATGGATGCAGAAGAATTGATCTGCGGAGTCGACGAAGCCGGCCGAGGACCGCTGGCGGGCCCGGTTTTTGCCGCGGCGGTGGTATTTCGTAAAGGGCAACCGATTGCCGGTGTGGCGGACTCAAAGATTCTCACACCAGGAAAGCGCGAAACTCTTGCGATAGCGATACGGGAACGGGCGCTGGCATGGGCAGTGGCACAGGCTAGCGTGGAAGAGATAGATCGCCTTAACATCCTGCAGGCCAGCCTGCTCGCCATGCGGCGCGCAGTCCTTGCTTTAGGCGTGACTCCTTCGCTGGTTCTTGTCGACGGCAGGCAGCGGCCGGTCCTTGACTACCCGACAAGGGCGGTGATCAAAGGCGACGCGACGGTACCCGAGATATCGGCGGCATCGATTTTGGCCAAGACCGACCGTGACCTGGAAATGCTGCGCCTGCACGTCCTGTACCCGCACTACGGACTGGACAGGCACAAGGGATATCCTACCCCCGAGCATCTGGATGCCATAAAACGCCATGGTGTTTGTGATATTCACAGGAAAAGCTATGCGCCGGTGCGCAGAGTTCTTGAGGAATCGGCAGGGTCCAGGCTATGAAGATCCTTCAGTCGCGGGAAAATCCCCTGCTAAAGCATCTGATCAAATTGTCCGGCTCATCACGTGAACGACGCCTGAGCGGCACCGCCATTCTGGACGGAGAGCATTTGATCGAAGCGTATCGTTCTGCCGGTATCGCCCCCCTGGAACTTATTGTCGCCAGTGAAACCGGAATGCAAAAGGCCGGGATCAGGGAACTCATGGAATCGGCGCCTGCACACTCGCGTGTCCTGATCGAGGACCGCCTGCTTTCCCAGATCTCGCAGGTGGTGACAACTTCCGGAATTCTTGCGTTGATCAAGACACCCGCGGCACCGGAATTTCCGGCAAAGATTGATGACGCAATATTTCTGGAGGGCATTCAAGACCCTGGGAATCTGGGTTCAATTCTGCGCAGCGCCCTGGGTGCGGGGATACGGACAGTCTTTCTATCGGGAGGATCAGTATTCGCTTGGTCTCCCAAGGTCATCCGCGCCGGCATGGGAGCGCATTTCCACCTTGCCATACATGAAAACGTCGATCTGCGAGATCTCAGTGAGCGGGCGGTCGCTGTGATCGTTGCCACCCAATCCAATACCGGGCAAAGCCTCTACGAGGCAAATCTGCGCGGACCGGTCATCTGGATGTTTGGCAATGAAGGCGGTGGATTGTCCCAGGCTGCGCAGGACGCATCCGGTTTGAATGTCAGGATTCCAATGGCGGGATTTACTGAATCCCTCAATATCGCCGCGGCAGCGGCGATATGTCTTTTCGAGCAGCAAAGGCAAAGGCTATCGCAATAACGGGCGGCGCCATGGGTTTGACTGGTACACCTTGCGGTCAAGTTTGAATTTCTGCGCGATGGTTGTGGCAATTTCCTCGATTGATTTGCTGGTGGAATTGACCCGGCGTATGCCTTCGCGGCGCCGGAGCTGTCGACGAATGGAATGGTCACCTGCTGGAATCCGATATTTTCGAACTGCGTGAGCAGGCTGTGAGCGAGCATTTCCGCGGTAATCCCGGTCCCGTCGGGGACGATGAACGCGGTACGCTGCTGTTGCGGTATTTTTGTTTTCCTGGCGTCACGGTAAGCGCATTGAGCGGTGCGTAATGGGTAAAATGTCGTCTTTCCCCGTCTCCTGCAAATCGGCCAGGTTCGCACGATGAATTCACCCGGATATATAGTGGGGTTTGATCAGCTTCGCATGAGCGATGCTGATTCGGTCGGCGGTAAGAATGCCGGACAGCAGGAGCGTTTTTTCAATACTCACGGTCTGGATAATGTTCTTGATGCCATTCGGCGTGTGTTCGCTTCGTTATACAACGATCGTGCCATTTCCTATCGGATTCGCAAGGGATTCGAGCACCTTTCAGTCTCGCTCTCGGCCGGCGTAAAGAAAATGATGCGAAGCGGTCAGGGCGCGTCGGGGGTGATGTTCAGCGCCGATACTGAGTCTGGCTTTCAGGAGTGGCTGCATATATCCAGGATTATCGCGGGGCGCGAAGCAGCAGCCGGCGCAAACGATATGATTTCAACGGTTTCGCGTGCGCAATAACTGCTGCTGCTCGCGTTTCCAATCGCGATCTTTTTCCGCCTCGCGTTTGTCGTGCTGTTTTTTGCCCCGAGCAAGGCCGATTTCCAGCTTTATGCGACCCCCGGTGTAATGAAGATTAAGCGGAATCAGCGCGTATCCGGCGCGCTCAACCTTCACCACGAGTTTGTGGATTTCCTCGGCGTGGAGCAGGAGCTTGCGCGTTCGCACCGGATCGGGCTGGACGTGTGTAGACGCTTCTGGAAGGGCGGAGATGTGTGCGCCAATCAGGAATATTTCGCCGTTTCGAACAATCACATAGGCTTCCTTCAACTGGGCGCGGCCGGCGCGAATCGCCTTGACTTCCCATCCGGAGAGGACCAGTCCCGCCTCGAATCGCTCCTCAACGAAATAGTCATGAAACGCCTTGCGGTTTTCGACGATACTCATGTGTGTACGGCCTTGTTCATGAATCGATTGTAACAACATGGTCAAGGTGCAACGCTCGGCATTGGTGAATTTTCCGGCGCAGGTCTTGTATGACCTGGTGGCCGATATCAAGTCGTATCCGGAATTCCTGCCCTGGTGCAGCGCCGCAGAACTGGATCTGCACGATTCCTCGTCGATTGTGGCGACGCTGCATGTGTCCTACCATGGCATCCGGCAGAAGTTTTCCACCCGTAATTACAACCAGCCTGGGTGCCAGATTGAAATGAATCTCCTCTCAGGCCCTTTTCGACACCTCAAGGGAACCTGGCGCTTTGATGCCCTGGCGCCGCAGGCTTCGAAAGTAAGCCTGTATCTGGAATATCAACTGTCCAGCGGACTGCTTGAGCGCGTCGTGGGCTCGGTTTTCGACCATATTGCAAATACCTTTGTCGATGCTTTCGTCCACCGCGCCGAAGCTTTGTACGGTGAGAAATGACGCGGATCAATGTCGAGGTGATCTACGCCCTGCCGCATTCTCAAGCACTTCGACAAATAGAACTGAATGCGAATTCAACGATTGCCGATGCCATCGTCGCCAGCGGCATCAGGGAAGAATTTCCGGAAATCGATCTGGCCAGGAATCGGGTCGGAATATTCGGCAGGCGGCTTAGGGCAGAAGCCCCGGTCATCGAAGGGGACAGGGTGGAGATTTATCGTGCGCTCACCGTGGATCCCAAAGCATCGCGCAGGCGTCGCGCCGAGCGCACACGCAGAACAAAGAAGTAGATCTGCGTAGAGCTATTTGCAGGATGTGGCAACCGCCTGCCGGGCACGCTGCTTTTCCTGCTCGATTTGGGCATCTTCCATGAAAATGCGCTCGCCTTTCTCGTTGATGCTCGACTGTCGCCCGCCCAACTCGAATCCAGCAAGTTGCCGGCGAGCAGCTTCGCAGTTCTCCTGGTCGTTTTTGGACTGCGCCAGACGTTCTTCGTCCTTCTTGCGGGCGTCGGCCTGTTCCTGCTGGCGCTTGCGGAATTCCTGCTCAAGTTCCGCCGTGGACTTGGGGCCGCCACCGCCGCTGGCAGCATCTCCCGCCTTGGTGGCTGAACTGGCGGTGGGCGCTGTGGCAATCCTGGAGGCCTTGGCACCCTTGGGGCACGCCCCCTGTGAATAGACCGTTTTGCCGGTCGCATCGATGCACTTGTTGATCTGCGCATGGGCCACGCCAAAAAATGAAGAAATTGCAATCAATACAATCCATGGCTTCATCGTCATATTCCTGGCAAGTGTTTGGAATCACATTAGCGATTTTCGAGTGTAGCGTCAATTCGTGGGCTGCGGCCCGTGGGGCTGCGAAGCGAAAAACCACCTGAGAAACGCAATTACTTCAAGCTATCCGAAAGCAGAACAGCCGGTACCGGTGACGACTACAGAACTCGTGCCTCCCGTTCCGGCGGCGTATAATCCGCATTTTGCGAGGTGCCATGCGCGAGATTCATAAGGCATTGACGTTCGATGACGTCCTTCTGGTTCCCGCCCATTCCACCGTACTTCCTCGCGATGTCAGCCTCAGGACAAAATTCAGCCGCAAGATAGAACTGAACGTGCCGCTGGTGTCCGCGGCGATGGATACGGTCACGGAAGCGCGACTTGCCATAGCGCTGGCCGAAGAGGGTGGGATCGGGGTAATACACAAAAACCTGAGCCCCAAACAGCAGGCGGCTGAAGTTTCCAAGGTAAAGCGCTATGAATCCGGGGTGTTGCGCGACCCGATGACGGTGAGCCCCGATATCACCGTCGGCCAGTTGCTTGAGCTTACCCGGCAGCACAAGGTTTCCGGATTCCCGGTGGTGGACCAAGGCAGGGTCGTGGGTGTCGTCACCAACCGGGACTATCGATTCGAGACCAATCTTTCCCTGCCGATCAGCGCCATAATGACGCCGCGCGAACGCCTGATTTTTGTCAATGAAAGCGCGAGTCCTGAGGAGGCAAAGGAACTTCTCCACAAGCACCGCCTCGAGCGTGTGCTGGTGGTGAATGAGTTGTTTCAGTTGCGTGGCCTTATTACGGTCACCGACATACTGAAATCGACAGAACATCCTTTCGCCTGCAAGGACCAGTTTGGCAAGTTGCGCGTGGCGGCGGCCGTGGGCGTTGGCGAAGGCACCGAAGAACGTGTGGCTGCCCTGGTCGAGGCGGGTGTGGATGCCATCGTCGTCGATACCGCCCACGGACACGCCCAGGCCGTGCTGGACCGGGTGCGCTGGGTGAAGCAGAGTTTTCCGCATATCGAAGTCGTGGGCGGCAACATCGCCACCGCGGATGGTGCCAAGGCCCTGGTTGACCATGGCGCCGATGCCGTGAAAGTGGGTATCGGCCCTGGTTCCATCTGCACCACGCGAGTCGTCGCGGGTGTGGGCATTCCTCAGATCACTGCAATCCAGAATGTTGTTTCGGTTCTAGAGGATCTGAAAGTCCCGCTTATTGCTGACGGGGGCGTTCGTTACTCAGGCGATATCGCCAAGGCCATAGCCGCAGGCGCGAGCTCGGTGATGCTGGGCAGCCTGTTCGCCGGTAGCGAGGAGGCCCCTGGAGAAACCATTCTGTATCAGGGGCGCTCCTACAAGTCGTATCGCGGCATGGGGTCTCTGGGCGCCATGCAGCAGGGTGCAGCCGACCGCTATTTCCAGGACGCCGACAACAATATCGAAAAACTGGTTCCCGAAGGCATAGAAGGACGCGTGCCCTATAAAGGATCCGCGCTTTCAATTATTTATCAGCTGAACGGAGGATTGCGCGCAAGCATGGGTTATTGCGGTTGTGATTCCATCCCGGCAATGCGCACCCGTCCGCAATTCGTCGAAATAACTTCCGCGGGAATCCGCGAGTCTCACGTGCACGACGTGCAGATCACCAAGGAAGCTCCGAATTACAGGGTCGAATAGCGTGCTCGATAAAGCAGCGGTCGCGGTGGATGCCGGCATGGGCAGCGCACACCGGAAGATTCTGATTCTTGATTTCGGGTCGCAAGTCACGCAACTGATCGCGCGCCGCGTGCGCGAGTCGCGGGTGTACTGCGAGATCCATCCCTGGGATGTGAGCGATGAGTTCGTGCAGCACTTTGGTGCGAGCGGCATCATACTTTCGGGCAGTCACCTCTCAACCTATGACGAAGGTGCCGCCAGGGCGCCGCTGGCGGTATTCCAGGTCGGGGTGCCGGTGCTGGGCATCTGCTACGGCATGCAGACGATGGCGCACCAGCTGGGCGGAAAAGTCGAACCAGGAAAAGTGCGTGAGTTTGGCTATGCCGAAGTGCGCGCACGGGGGCACACCACCCTGTTCAGGGATATTCAGGACTATGGCACTCCGGAAGGATTCGGGATGCTCAAGGTATGGATGAGCCATGGCGACAAGGTCATTGAGCTTCCCCCGGGATTCAAGGTCATGGCCTCCAATGACGCCTGTCCGATCGCCGGAATGGCCGATGAAGCTCGGCATTTCTATGCGGTGCAGTTTCATCCGGAAGTCACCCACACCCGGCAGGGGAGGGCAATCCTGCATCGCTTTGTCCGTGACGTGTGCGCCTGTCCCGGCGATTGGAATATGCCCGACTACGTTGCTGAAGCAGTGGCCAGAATTCGCGCCGAGGTTGGCCAGGACGAAGTGATCCTGGGTCTCTCCGGAGGGGTCGACTCTTCGGTGGCGGCTGCCCTCATTCATAGAGCGATCGGCTCCCAGCTTACCTGTGTTTTCGTCGATCACGGCCTGCTGCGCTTGAACGAAGCCGCGCAGGTAATGGGAACCTTCGCACGGCACATGGGTGTCAAGGTCTTGCACGTCGATGCCAGTGATGCCTTCATGGGCAAGCTGACCGGCGTCGTCGATCCGGAAAAGAAACGCAAGATCATCGGCGCTGAATTTGTCGAGGTGTTTCAGTCCGAGGCAAAAAAGCTCCCGCAAGCCAAATGGCTTGCGCAGGGCACCATTTATCCGGATGTCATCGAGTCTGCCGGCGGGAAGACCAAAAAAGCCGCCAGCATCAAGTCGCATCACAATGTCGGCGGCCTGCCCGAAACGCTGCACCTCAAACTCCTCGAACCGTTGCGTGAGCTGTTCAAGGACGAGGTGCGCGAACTCGGAATTGCGCTGGGATTGCCTCGCGAAATGGTTTTCCGCCACCCCTTCCCGGGCCCGGGGCTTGGAGTGCGCATTCTGGGCGAAGTGAGGCGAGATTACGCCGATTTGCTGCGCAGGGCGGATGCCATTTTCATGGAGGAACTCCGCAATACGCCGGTGGACGGCGCCACTGCGGGAGAGGGGGCGAGCAACTGGTATGAGGCGACGTCGCAGGCATTTGCCGTTTTCCTGCCAGTAAAATCGGTGGGTGTCATGGGCGACGGCCGCACTTACGAATTCGTTGTGGCGTTGCGCGCGGTGCAGACCAGCGATTTTATGACCGCGCAATGGGCGGAATTGCCCCACGCGCTGCTCGGACGCGTCGCCAACCGGATTATCAATGAGGTGCGAGGGATCAATCGCGTGGTCTACGATATTTCCAGCAAACCGCCGGCGACCATCGAGTGGGAGTGATTGTCATGAAAAGCGACGGAAAATAGATATTAATATCAATATGTTACGTTGAGCTATCAACTATATGTTGGACATAGTAAACCGAGTGCGCATTTCAGTTCAAGCCATTGAATTGTAAAGAAAGTTTTGTTTTTCGGTGGGTGCGCAGCACTTGGGCATCCACGCAATTTTGACGGTAAATCTGACGGTAAAAATTAGGCGCGATGCGACGCCGAAAAGTTTACCGTCACGCAGGATTTCGGCCTGACGGTAAAAATAATGCGTGAAATCGTCGATGAAATATAGGGTTAAGGTATCCGTAGCCCGCGTTTTCATGTGACGGTAAAAGTCCTTTTACTCAAGGAGGGCGGCGCAACCGATCAGCTCGGCGCGGAAACGCCGGGAGGCGAAGGCTCTCTAAAGCGACATTTACCGCGCAGCAAACTTGCCTGAATCAGCGAATTTTTACCCATGAAGAATCTTTCGCCGATGATACAAATCATCGGATGAATTACTGCATTTGCCGAGGATTTGTATCTCATAGGTCCGCGGCGCTACGCGTTCGATTTCGATGAAAGACTATTTTTGTCACCGAATCGCGTTGGCTTTCGCCTGGATTGCCCGGCATCGATCCAGCAATGCCTCAAATGGCTCGACCTCATCGAGGAACAAACCGTCATCGACCATCTGTTGATAGTCGGCAGCTAATTTTGCCAGCGCGTCGTCGTCGGGAACGAGTTGGAGTCCACCCGTGACAGCAGCGTGATAGTTGATGACTTCGCCATGTCGGTTCTTCTCGGCGAAGAAGACGTTTTTGTGATCAGCAACTGCACGGGCAATCATTGAGTCCGCGATTGCGGTGTCGGCGAATCCGGCGGCATCAAGGCGGGTTACATCGTGCCAATGACGTGCGAAACGATCGCCACCACGGAATGCCCCTTGAGCACAAAACACGTGAATCGCGGTGGCTTTTTCCCAGAATGTTCGCTCCGGACGCATGACCTCAGACGCAGCGGTGGGAAACGTCACGGCATCGAGGAATTCAGCGGCATCACACCGAATGACGCGTGACTCGCTGGGTTCGCCGGTGGAGCGGGCGCCGAATTCCAACATGACGGCGGGCGATACATAGCCTGTTCCAGTGACCAGCGGTACGTAATCGATGAACACTTTGTCGCCTTCGGCACGCACCGTTGCCGGCAAACCATTGAGATCGAAAGCTTGCTTGATCTGTGGCACGATCTCAGTGGCAACCCAGTCCGACAGCCTTGTACGAATCTCCTTGCTCCACCTTTTTTCCTGGCTCTTGGTGGCCGGCAGAGGCGCATCGGAATCGCCAACCAGATCGCCTGCGATGGCACGAATGTCGTAGGTCAGATCCACGTCCTCGGAAAAGCGCCGGATGACTCCGTAGGCTTTCGACAAGGACGTGCCGCCCTTGAATACGAGATGCTTTGCATACGGGCCGGTAAAGAGCTGGTGCAGAGCCCAGACGACCCATATGTCCTTTTCCAGCAGGTGAGGGGGCAAGCCAGATATATCGGCGACTGCGTTGAGCGCATCCAGACGTTCTGTGGTGGAGAGCTGGAAGAACTCAGCCATGGGTTACGAGCGCGCTGACCTCTTGGGCCATCCATGTCGGTAACCGTACGCGCGCCGCCGCGACTTCTTCTAGCTCGGACGGAGGTAGCTTGCTGCGCAACGTCCCGATTGCCTCTCCGGCTTTTTCGGGACCCAACCAAGCCAGTGCCCGCACGACATCGCCGGCAACGCGGCCGGGGAGGATCAATTGCCAGATCGGTGCGTGCCGGAATTCGACCGTCTGTGCTCCCAACTTCAGGCGACGGCTCCGCCCGGAGGTCAGATAGACCGCCCGCATGGGTACCTGAGTGGTGAGGCCGAGCGCATTCGCGGCTGCAGCACCGTGAGACACGATCGTTTCGCCGCGCTGGGTTGCCAGGCCTTCTACCATTTTGACGGTTGAAGGCGCACGGGTGCCATAGCGACTCTCGACAGGCCGGACATAGATGCCACGACCCGCCCGAAGCAGCGTGCCGCGCCGCACAAGGCGGGAGAGCACTTGATCCACGGCTGCCCGGCTGCCAAGATGCAAGAGCTCCTTGCTGACTAAAGGAGTGCCCTCCGGTAACCCGGCGGCGTGCTCTAGGACCTGTTTGGCAAGGGTCTGCATGGCGAATCTCCTGAATGGCAGAATTATACTAATATTTCTGACACTTCGGCAACTTCACGCCATACAGCGTTGGTGCGATAGTTGTTGTCAAGGCGACATACTTGGTCGACGACGCAGAACAGGCTCTATCGAAAGTTCTTTTGGTCCCATGACGGTAAAAAATTTCTAGAAAATTCTTTTTGCGACAATCAGTTAGGCTATTTGATGGGGACGGTTCTTGGTGTTTCCTACGCCATTGGTGCCTCTGGAGCGCCGCCGTGACGGTAAAAAAATCGACGAACAAGACTGTAAAGACAATAAGTTAGCTGATTTGATGCCGGCACTTTTTCCGCACCATTTCGACCAACACAAGCGCTCGTTGATGTTGCCAATGAGCATCGCGGGAACCGATAGATCTCGATACATCTCGAAAGGTGACCCGCAAGAGATCACCGATAGATCTCGATACATCCCGATAGATGCTGAAAGCTATTTTCAGGGATCAGATGAGATTGACGGTAAATTTGACGGTAAAAAGGCTACTCGCAGAACGAACTTCTAAATGGGACAATGGCTTACATATGCCGTTGACGATAGAGTGGGAGTGACCCAAATCGTATGCAAAACTATTGATTATTTGTCTAGTTTTGCGTATGTTACGGCATGGCTTCCCTCGAATCCTACCTCGACGATCTGCTCAGGCACGGCCGCGCCTACTTTTCCCGGGATGATGTAGCCGCTTCGCTGGGACTAAAGCCGCAGGCACTAGCCGCAGCGCTCACGCGCGCGATCAACAAGCACCGCTTGGCGAACCCCAGGCATGGCTTCTATCTGATCCTGCGTCCGGAAGACCAGATCTCCGGCGCGCCAGATCCCGTCAAGTGGATCGACCCGCTGATGAAGTATCAAGGGATCGACTACCGCATTTCGCTGCTGCGCGCGGCGGCATTCCACGGCTCGTCGCATCAGGCCAGCATGGTCTTCCAGGTCGTCGTCCCGAGGCAGTTGCGTGACTTCGAGCTGGGTCGTCACCGCCTGCAGTTCATCTATCAGATGCCCGAGGCATTTTCTCAAGTCAACAAGCCCGACCTGGTCGGTCAGATGAAGAGCGACGCTGGCTTCGCAAAGGTGGCCGGCGTCGAACTGACGTTGCTCGATTGCGTACGCTACTTCCACAAGGCGGCCGGCATCAACGGCGTCGCGCAGATCGCCAAGGACATCGGCGCAAATGCCAATCCGCGTGCGCTTGCAAAGGCGGCTGTCGTGTACGAAAACTCGGCTGTGCGTCGGCTCGGCTATTTGCTCGAACAGGCGGGGAACGGTCGCCAGGCCCGTGCGCTGGAGCCCTTCGTCAGGCAAGCCAAGACGACGTTGTCGCTGGATCCCGCCGTGAAGGCCATCGTGGCAGCACTGGCGCAGGTTCACCAGAGAAACACCAAGTGGAAGCTCACGATCAATGAAACGGTGGAGACCGCAGAATGATTCCCACCGCCTTCCTGCAGGCGTGGAGTGTCAAGGCGCCTTGGCCGGACCTGAGGCAGGTCGAGCAGGACCTGATCATCAGCCGCGCGCTGTGCGACCTGTTCAATGCGCCGGCTCTGAAGGACAAGATAGCGTTCCGGGGCGGAACGGCGATCCACAAACTGCTGTTCAAGCAGCCGCTGCGTTATTCGGAAGACATCGACCTCGTGCAAGTGAAGGCTGAGCCCATCGGTGCGACAGTCGACGCGATCCGGGAAGCACTGTCGTGGCTTGGAAGATGTCAGCGAGAGCACGCAGGTCACTCGATGCATCTGGTGTTCAAGTTCACACCCGAGGTCGATTCCCAGGCCACGCTCAAGCTCAAGGTCGAGATCAACACCCGGGAGCACACGAACCTGCTCGGCATCAAGCGGTATCCCTTTTCATTCGACAATGACTGGTACCGAGGAAAGGCCGAGATAGCGTCTTTCGAACCTGAGGAGCTGTTCGGCACGAAACTGCGCGCATTGCTGCAGCGGCGTGCGAGCCGCGACCTGTTCGACTTGCATCAGGGATTGGGGCAACTCGCGCTGGCCCCCGAAAAGATCATTGCGTGCTTTGACCACTATCTGGCACTGGAAGGCAAACCGATCACCCGTGCGATGGCCGAGCAGCGCATGCTAGAAAAACTAACCCGGAGCCTGACCGAGGACATCACGCCGCTGCTGCCGGCGGGTATTCGTTTTGGAGAGGTAGATGCGATCCATGCATTCGAGCGGGTCTGGATCGAGCTGATTTCCAAGATGGGCGGAGAGGGTTGGAAGCTCGCGGAATCGGTGCTCGAAGAATTGCGCGTAAAGAGATTTCCGGGACTTCTGGCGTCACGGGATTAGTCGCGGCGCGCGTGATCATGGCCGCTACTGATTTCAGATGCGGGTGCGTAGGCAATAATGTATTTGGAGAATGGCTCACCTGCGAACATTTGCGGTGGGAATGGAATCGCCACCGATAGGTAGCGATAGATACTGAACGATCACTGGAGGAGAAAAAACGTTACCAGCGATAGGTACCGAAAGATTTCGACCGATTCTGAAGGGGGACATGCAACAGGCTGTCGATAGTCTGCGATACGTGCCGATAGATGCTGAATGCTAATTTTGGGTATCAGATGCAAATGACGGTAGATTTGACGGTAGAAATGCTACTCACTGAAAAAAATGGTATACGTGACAACGGTTTAGAAGTGCCGTTGATGATTGAGTGGGAGTGACCACAGGCGATTGGGTCAGCCTGATTGGCGCACTGCCAGCACTGCCTGGTTGCGTAAGGTGCGCAGCAGCCTGATCTCGTCTTCCTGAATCGTGAAGGAATTCGCGGCATCCGCGTAAATCATCCCAAAGGGCTTGTCTTTGACGATGATGGGGAACAGCAGAAAGGCGCCCGCGGCAAACGCGTTGCGGTGCCAGCCCGGGATGTGATTCACGATCTTGGGATCGGCGGTGTCGGTGATGAATATGTCGATATTCTTTTGCAGGGCGACATGAAACACATCGGGCACGAATTCGAGCGGGAATTCAAACCTCTCGACGAGGGCATCAATGGCTTCGCCCAGGCCGAACCGGCCGACCATGGCTGAGCGCTTTGGGTCGCGCAGCGCAAATATCACATGCTCAAAGCCGATGCCGGTATAGATGGTTTCGATGATGATGCGCAGAATATCGTTAAGACTGCTGCCTTCCACCATGGCATTGGTGATGTCCTGAATTCCACCTGAAAGAACTTCGGTTCTGACCCGAACCTGGCCTCGCGCCGGCGCGGGAGGTGCCGCCGGTGTGATATGGCATTCCACACGCAGGGTATTTTCAATGTTCTGGGTCTGCAATTCCTGGGTTTGATCCCGCTGGGTGATCTCGCAGGCCTGCGTTTCTCCGTGATGCGCCTGCAGCATGCTGAGTTTCGCGGCAATGCCGCGGTCGAGATTCCATCCGACCGCCACGGTGTATTCCTTGAATTGCCCCAGGGAGCGCCCGAACATGCCTTCGACGGCATTGGATTTCAGCTTGAGCCGGTCCTTGTATTTTTCGATGACCTGTACGGATCGCTTTTTCTGCAGTTCAGGATCGTTCTGCACCACTGCGGCAGACAGTTCGGAGGCCATGCAGGCGATCAGGCGGGTGGTGTCGTCCGGACCGGGGTGCTCTCGCGCAACCGGTGGGGCCTTGTCCATGCTGCCGATTATTTTTTGCGGAAATCCCCATGACTTTGCCACCCACTGCCCGAGTTCGGTGTAACTGGCCCCGAGTATTTGTCGAGAGATCGGCTCTTCGCCCGCCTCACCCAGTGCCAGTATCTTTCGGATTTCCGCCGTTTCTTCGGGAAAGTAATAGATCGAGAGCATGCGCCCGAGGTTATGCATCATGGCGCACACGAATGTCTCCTCGGGGTTGCCATACCCCTGGGAGACGCAGATATCCTTGGCGATCGCGCCGCCGAGGATAGCCTGTACACATTCGCCCATCAGGTCCTGAGCCTGGTTGCGGTCCTTCATATGGTCGAAAAGCAGCAGACCCAGGACGATATTGCGGATGGTGTCAAAGCCGAGCCTGTAGATTGCTCCGGAAATCGTGCTTATGTTGCCTCGGCCGGAGTGGTTGTAGTAGCTGGAGTTGGCAAGCTTGATGATCTTGCTGGTCAGTGCAAAATCCTTGAGCACCGCATTGGTCAGCGTCGTGACGCTGCCACGATCGGAAAAAACGATGTTGTTGACATTGGATATCGAAGCCGACATCGCCGGAAATTCCTTTTTCAGCTTGATTCGCCTCAGCAGAAACTCCAGCGTGCCGCGGCCCTCGGCACCCGCGGACTTTTGCGGCCCGGGATCCCCGGCGTGAAGCAGGGCTTGCTTCATTTCCAAAACCGTTTGGTAGCGCTTTTCGGGGTCCTTGGCCAGGGCCCTCAACAGCCAGGCGACGACCTTTTCGTTCAAGCCCGGTCCGGGGGGCAGCTTTACTGGATCGCACACGATCGCGCGAAACAACTCGTCCAAGCTGCCGGTTGCACGGAAAACGCGCTTGCCGGTGAGCATTTCGCAAAATACCAGTCCGGCGGCAAAGATATCGGTCCTGGCGGAGTAGAGTTTCTTCTCGATATATTCAGGGGCCATATATGAGGGGGTACCGACCAAAGTATCATCGATACCCACATGCCCTTCATCGAGCCAGCTGATCGGGTTTCTGGAAGCGGCGCCAAAATCCATGATTCTGGGGACGCCATTGTCGGCCAGCATGATGTTCGCGGGTTTGATGTCCCGGTGAAGTACGCCATGCTCGTGGGCATGGGCCAGTCCGTCGAGCACCTGCGCCGCGATGTTGAGCGCCTGTTCGGCCGGCAAAGCACCCCGCCTGATCAGCGCAGCCAGCGTTTCACCGGTGACGTATTCGAAGACCAGGTAGGGTGTGCCGTGAAAATCGCCGGCTTCGAATACCGGCACGATGCATGGATGATGCAGCGCGCTTACGGCGCGCGCCTCATGCAGCAAATTCTGCATTTCATCACTGGTACCGACCGTCAGGGTTTTGATTGCGACTTCCCGTCCCAACTTGGGGTCGTGGGCGAGGTAGACAATTCCCTGTCCCCCTTCACCCAGGATTTTCCTGATCTGGAAACGGTCGATGTTTCCTACGCTCGCCTCCAGTGAATTGCCCAAGGATGATCATCCGATTACGCCGGTTCATCCTTATCGGCTGACAATCCATGCAGCTTGAGTCGCCTAGTCCGGATCCCCGGTATGGCTGCCGGATGTTGCTACACTACAGCCTCGGCAATCGCCACGCGGCTATGCCGCGCCGGCGTGCAAAACCTGGCTCAGCTCGACGATTTCGTCGGCCTCGATGTTCAGCGTTTCCAGCACGAACCGTTCCCCAACAACCCAGTCCGGACACAGACCCTGGTTGAGATGCAGGGAGGCAATTTGTTCCGCAAGCAGTCCGAAGGCGATCAGCTTGCGGTTCGCCACTCGCGATTCGGTTGGATGATTTGCCAGTATGGCGAATTCGTGGTGGAGAAATATCGCTTCGCACAGCGCGTCCGGCAAAGACCAGCTGCGCACAAGTGCGCGGGCCACTCGCGCGTGATTGAATTTGAACCTGGTATCCTCGATTTGGCAGAGCTCCGCGCCCGGGATCAACGCACCGCGCTCCATGACTTCCGCGTATGGCTCGAATTTGCGCAACATCACCAACATCCCGCAATCGCGGAACAGGACATAGGTATGGGCCTCGTCGCTTTCTACACCCTTCAGGCGAGCGGCAAGTGCGGCTGCAAGCCCTGCGATGCGGGATGAACTTTCCCAGAAGCGCTCCATCGTGGCGTTGGAGGCTGCCGGAAAGGCGCGCCGCAGCAGCAAACCGCTGACCAGGTTTGCGCTTGCCCGCAACCCGAGAATCGTCATTGCCTGCTCGACGCTTTTCGCCTTTTTCGTCAATCCATAGAAAGGCGAGTTGACAGTCTTCATTATCGCGGCCGACAGGCCGATATCCTCGCCAATCAGCGCCGCCAGACTGCGTGGATCGGCCGAAGGTGAATGGAACTCCCGATAAAACCTGTCAAGAATGGCCGGGCAGGCGGGGATGTTGAGACTTTTGACAATGCGCTCGGCCTCGCGCTCGAGTGCCTGGAACTTCTCCCCATGCGCCGCGCCGCATTCCTCATGCATACCGGTTTGACCGGCAGTTGTATCGGTGGGCGGGTGGAACGGGGCAGGAAACTGCGGCCCGCCACTGTTCTGGGGTGGTGAATGCGGTGGTGGACTGTCGGGAGTCTCAACGCATCGGGAAGCAGAGTGGCGTTGATGCATTGTCGTGAATGTCAGCGCCCGGCGTCTGCGGTGGTTGAAAGCGGCAAACGACTCGATGTCGACGCGGCATCCGCAGGGTTCAGCAACCAATCAAGGCCGGCGGGGTTATGTCCGTTACGGGCATGAATACGACGCTCGAAATTTCGGGCCACCACACTGCCTTCTTTTGCCACCAGTTCGGTCACACGGGTGGTTTCCTTGACCGGAAAGAAGCGTTTGTTGTCTTTGTGTGCGAACCGGATTTCGACCACGTCACCCACCTCGACTCCGGCCTCGCTGCGATTGAGTATGGCTCGGGCGGCAGCGGCATCGTTGGCCAGCAATTCCGGAAACTCTACATCGACCCAGCGCTCCGCAGTCTCTGCGAGATGTTGTGGAGCTTTGTCGAGCGACAGAAACACGTTTTCTGCCACCTTTACGTAAATATCAGTGACCCTGCCACTTGCATGCGTGCCCCCCATGTAGACATTCGGGCGCGGCGGTTGCCCGCCGGCGCCACTGGGCGGCAGCATATCAAGCTTGTCGATAAGTGTTGCCCCGGAGCGAACAGGCGCAAATTGGGATATCTGGCTCATCGTGAACAGCATTCCGAGCATGCTGGCCGTGATCAAAAGCCCAAATAGGGAGACCAGTTTTTCATTCATGGAAAATCCTTTTGGCAATAACGAATTTCGGAGTCAACGGAAACGTCAGTCCTCCGGTTGGTAATCGGCACAACCGCGTCGAACTTGAATGCACTTCCAACAGAATATGCCAAAAAATGCGCAAATGGATGTGCTGCGTCAGCCGATTTCCGGAGTGACGCCAGGCGCTTTGTATAACCCAATGATCCTAAAAGGCATTCTCATATGTTTGAAACCGGGGGCTAGATGTAATCGGGGCTAAAGTTCCTGCGGAGCGTGCCGATAACTGTGCCGTGGCCGTGATTTCAAATAGGGTACCGAATGCCCGTCAATAAGAGCAGGAGCCAAGTGCCGCATTGCTTTTTTTTCGGATCAGAATCCGGCGGATGGTCCTTCGGAGAAAAAGACACCATGAAACCCGCTTGGCTTTATGACTAGCATAAGTGCACCCCTTCGCATTCTGATGGTCGAAGATTCGGAAGACGACGCATGCCTGTTGTATTCCGAACTGAGCCAGACCGGGGCGGAGATTGCTTATGCACGGGTGGATACTGCCGAAGACATGCGCGCGGCATTGAACGATGCGGACTGGAACATCGTCATATCCGATCATACGCTGCCGCACTTCAGTTCGCTGGAGGCGCTTCAGGTGCTCAAGGAGTGTGGCAAGGACATTCCCTTCATCATTTACTCCGGCGATGTCAGTGAGCACGTCGAGGTTGCGGCGATGTGCAGCGGGGCACAGGATTCCATCCACAAAGGCAACTTCGCGAGACTTCTTCCGGCCATAGAGCGGGAACTGCTTGGCGCGGCCATGCGACGCGCCAAGCAACAGGCCGATGGCGAGGTACACAAGCTTGCTTTCTACGACACCCTGACCGGATTGCCCAACCGCAATCTGTTCTGCGATCACGTCACCCGCATGTTGTCGATTGCAGACTGCAGGACTGGGGCCCTTTACTTTCTCGATATCGACCGCTTCCAGCGCGTCAATAACTGTTTCGGCCACAAAGTTGGTGATGCATTGATTCGCCAGATCGCCCAGCGCTTGCAGAAAGGCGTTCCTGACGAAGGAATGGTGGCAAGGCTCGGCAGCGACCAGTTTGCGGTGTTTCTTGGTTCGGCTTGCAGCGACAGTCAGGCGCGGGATGCCGCTGAGCACATCCGGCAGGCATTTGTAGAGCCGTTCGTCCAGGGATCGCGGGAATTCTTCATTGGCGCCAGCATCGGTATCGCGATGTCTTCGCGCGACGGTGAGGACGTGCCGGAACTGCTGATCAACGCGGAGACCGCCATGTTTCGAGCCAAGAGCCGCGGCGGCGATACTTACCAGCTTTACGAGCGCGAAATGGGTGCCGTGGCGGGCAAGCAACTGATGCTCGAGAATGCAATGCGCGGCGCTGCACAGCGCCAGGAATTGATACTCGAGTACCAACCCAGTTTGAGCGTTGTTACCGGAGAACTCGAGGGCGTGGAGGCACTGGTGCGCTGGCGTCATCCGGAATTCGGTGTGCTGCAGCCCGATGATTTCATTCCACTGGCGAACGATTCCGGATTGATCAGGGAAATCGGCAAATGGGTGTTGCAGGTCGCCTGCCGCCAGGCCAAGGCCTGGCATGACGCAGGTCATGACCGACTGACCATGGCGGTGAACCTTTCCGCGGTGCAGTTCTGGCAGTCAGGCCTGGTGCAGGTGGTAGCGGATGTACTTGCCGAGACCGGCATGGAACCCGCATGCCTGGAACTGGAAATTACAGAATCGGTACTGATGCGCGATGCCGAGGCGACCATTGCCACTTTGCATGCGCTCAAAAACATGAGGGTCAAGATCTCCGTGGACGACTTCGGCACTGGATACTCGTCTCTGAGCTACCTTCGGCGCTTTCCGATAGATATCCTGAAAATCGACAAGTCCTTTACCCGCGACGTGACACGTGATCCGGAGACCGCTGCGATTGTTCAGGCGGTGGGTTTGCTTGGCAGGAGCCTGGGCCTTGAGACGGTGGCAGAAGGCGTCGAGACCGCCGATCAACTCGAATTCTTTCATCAGCAGCGATATGACCGCGTCCAGGGTTTTCTGTTCAGCCCGGCGCGCTCGGCTGCGGAAATTACCGCAATGCTGGAAGCACCGCAGGGGGGGCTGTCGCCGCCTCTGGGCGGAGGCGTACCGGATGGGGCGATTGGCGCGCGTGTAGGCCGGATTCCTACATCAGAATTCGCTTCGGGAGCAGTCTAAAAACGGACGGATTCCTATTTATCCCGAATGGGGGTTGCCTCCACAATGCAGCCATGCCTGAGGTCTAGGGGCGGCAAGATGCAACCACCGGAGATAAATAATGAATACGTCAGATATGCTGGGAGAAATCAAGGAACTCAACCTTACCTACCTGATGCTGGCACAGCACATGATCCGTGAGGACAAGTCTGCGGCGGTGTATCGCCTGGGCATAAGCCAGCAACTGGCCGATATTCTGGCGAGCCTGACCCCCGGCCAGGTTGTGAAAATGGCCAGCGCCAATGTACTGTTGTGCCGCATGCGTTTCGATGACCGGCTCATCCTGGGACTATTGACGAGCCATGGCAAGGAAGGCGCGATGCCGCAATCCCACGCCGCCATCCTGCTCACGGGCCAACCCGTCGAAGCACTTGCCTGAGCGGATGGCGAGACTCTCATGAGAAACAAAAGCGTGGTGTGTGAAGGCAATGAGATCCAGGTTGCGATCGAACTGATCAACCTCGGGGCCAGGCTGCAGGTTCTGGAGACGGAGACAAGCCTGAGCCGGGAACGTCTGCTCAAGCTTTACAAGGAAGTCAAAGGTCAATCCCCGTCCAAAGGCATGTTGCCGTTTTCCGCGGATTGGTTTCTCAGCTGGCAACCCAATGTTCATTCCTCGCTTTTTGTCGATATCTACCAATATCTGGTCGCAAATACCGAATTGCGCGGCATTCACGCCGTTATCAAGGCATACAGACTCTATCTCGAACACGTTCAGGCCAACAGCCTGGAGCCGATCCTGACGCTGACCAGAGCCTGGACGCTGGTGCGGTTCCTCGGCAGCCTGCTGGAGACCGTGCCGTGCACTCGCTGTGGCGGCAATTTCATCAGTCATCGCCTCGATCTCCATCGCAGTTACATTTGCGGGCTTTGCCATCCGCCGTCGCGCGCAGGAAAATCGAAGAAAAACACGGCACTCGCAGCGGTCGCGTTGTCCTGACATGCATCCGCTGGTGCATTTGCCGGCTCGCGGGGCGTAACCCGCGAGCGGCATATCGCGCCGTCTCCCCCTCTGAATTGTTGCAATAACAGCATAAAACCACCGTTTATTCCGGCTTTGGCGCGAGGCGGCCACTGGTACCTTGTTGGCGTGACGAGATAAGGCCCCAAGCGGGGGGGTTGGCCAACAATTTTTTGGTGCGTGCTGGCGCCGGGAGCGATTTGTGCTGGTTATCGTTGGTTACCTTGTAATTCTGGGTGCCGTGTTCGGCGGGTTCGCACTGGCCGGCGGTCACCTCGGCTCCCTGATTCAGCCGGTGGAATTGCTGATGATTTTCGGATCGGGTGCGGGAGCCTTTCTGGTGGCAAACCCGAATAAGGTCATCAAAGCGACATTGAAAGCCTTGCCGACCCTGATGCGCAACTCGCACTTCAACAAGGCGCTGTACATGGAAACACTGTCGCTGCTGTTTGACATACTCGCCAAAGTCCGTAAAGAAGGCCTGATGTCGGTGGAGGCCGATGTCGACGCGCCCGACCAAAGCCCGATATTTACAAAATATCCCAAGATCATCTCCGATCACCACGTGGTCGAGTTCCTGACCGATTACCTGCGCCTCATGGTTGGAGGCAACATGAATGCATTCGAGATAGAAAACCTGATGGACAGCGAGATCGATACGCATCATGCGGAGGGTGAGGTTCCCATCAATGCAATCGCGAAAATGGCCGACGCCCTGCCAGCCTTCGGCATCGTTGCCGCGGTCATGGGCGTGGTGCACACCATGGAATCGGTCGGAATCCCGCCAAGCGAACTCGGCAAACTGATAGCCGCCGCGCTGGTTGGCACTTTTCTCGGCATTTTACTCTCGTACGGGTTCGTCGGACCGCTGGCCGCGCTGTTGGAGCACAAGCTGGTCGAATCCACCAAGATGCTGCAATGCATAAAGGTGACGCTGCTCGCCAGCCTCAACGGCTATGCGCCGCAGGTGGCTATCGAGTTTGGACGCAAAGTCCTGTTTTCGACCGAGCGACCCACATTTTCCGAGCTGGAAGATGAAATAAAGCAGCGCAAGTCGCACTGATGCGCCGGCCACCCCCGCAGACAATATGAGTGAAGATTCCCAACGGCCGATAGTCGTAAAACGCGTAAAAAAACACGCGGGTGGCCATCATGGCGGCGCATGGAAAATCGCTTATGCCGATTTCGTCACGGCGATGATGGCTTTTTTCCTTCTCATGTGGCTGCTCGGCTCGAGTACCACCGGGGATCTGAAGGGCATCGCCGAATATTTCCAGACCCCGCTGAAAGTCGCTCTCTCAGGCGGTAGCGGCAGCGGCGACAGCTCCAGCCTGATCAAAGGCGGCGGTCAGGACCTCACGCGCAGCGCCGGCCAGATCATGAAGGGCACAATCCAGGCGGAAAAAAAAGCCATCAACCTGAAGGCGGCGGAGGCCGAGTACGCGCGTCAGGAGAGGATCAAATTGCGCGATTTGCAGGACCGCATCGAGCGCGCAATCGACAACAATGCGGCGCTCAAACCGTTTCGCAAGCAGATGCTGCTTGATCTGACCACCGAAGGATTGCGCGTCCAGATCGTGGATGAGTACAACCGTCCGATGTTCGCCATTGGCAGCTCGCAACTGCAACCGTACACACGGGATATCCTGCGTGAAATCGGCAAGGGTCTGAACGATGTGCCCCAGCGCATTGGAATCTCCGGGCATACCGATGCGCAAGCCTACGCTGGCGGCACCAAGGGCTACAGCAACTGGGAACTGTCCGCGGACCGGGCGAATGCGGCGCGGCGCGAGCTGATCGGCGGCGGCCTCCAGGAAAATCGTGTGCTTCGGGTTGTGGGATTGTCCTCGGCGGTGCTTTTCGATGCCGACAATCCGTTGAATCCGATAAATCGCCGAATCAGCATCATCGTCATGAACAAGCGCACCGAGGAAGCCGTGAGCAAGGATGGCGGCACCATCGAGTCCGAATCGAATAGTGCGGAGCCACTGGAGGAAAAAAGCGACCAAGAGACGAAAAGCGGGGCTCCCGATGGGAAAGTCGATGCTGACGCGGCCAAACGCTGAAAATCCGGGCGTTTCCTTACCCGGGTCTGGGGGATATTCGGCGCGTGTGCCGCTGCTGCAAGGGTGGCTGGCTGCGATGCCTGGGGCTGCTGTAGTGGCGCATGTGAGACAGGTGCCCTGATGTTTGCCGTTATCCCGACTGGAGAGGCGGGCTGGGTCGGCGCATTGAGCGCTGTGGAAATCCCGGTCATGCAGCGAACTATCGATCAGCTTGCGCGTCTGCGCCAGGACGAGTCCCGTATCGTCGCGCGTGATATTTCGCGCGTGGTGCTGCACGATCCCATGTTCACCCTTCGGGTGCTGCGCTTTTTGCAGCAAAGGCGCAGGGTCAGGCAGACGACGGAAGTCACCACGGTCGAACATGCCCTGATGATGTTGGGTGTTTCGCCGTTTTTCGAGCATTTCGGCCAGCTGCCGGCCGTGGAGACAGGTTTGGCGGAATTTCCCCTGGCGCTCGCCGGATTGATGCGCGTGGTCGACCGTGCACGCCATGCGGCATTGTATGCGCGCGACTGGGCAGGACTGCGTTGCGACATCGAGTCGGACGAGGTCGTGATCGCGGCGCTGCTGCACGGCATGGCGGAAATGCTGCTCTGGTGTTTTTCCCCGGAGTTGGCGCTGCGAATAGCAGCACTGATGCGGCAGGAAAGAACCATGCGCAGCAGTGCCGCGCACCGCAGCGTGCTCGGTTTCACGCTCGCGGATTTGCAGGTTTCACTGACTACCGAATGGCGGCTGCCGGAATTGCTGCAAACGTTGATGTACGAATCCCACGCAAAACGTCCGCGTACCCTGAATGTATTGCTGGCGGTAGACCTTGCCCGTCATTCGGCCAACGGCTGGGACGATCCGGCTCTGCCGGACGACTATGCCGCAATCCAGAAACTCCTCAATTTGACGGAGCAGGAAGTGCTGGAGAGGATTCAGCGCACCGCCCTGCAGGCGAAAAATGAACGCAACGCGCATGGGCCGGAGGCAGAACCACCGCCTTCGGACCCGGCGGGATGATCCTCGAATGTTCAAGATTCGCCCAAAACGGACGATATTCAACGCAGGGTTGCAAATCCACGCAGCCGCCGACGGGGAATATGCGCGCGCTGGGCTGCGCCGACACGGTGTTTTTGCAGTTTGGACGAAGTCCCGGAGAAAAAAGCCGTTAGATCGTTGAATTGGAGCCACCCATGCCGGACCCGAACATGAAATTCCTGGTAGTCGATGACTTCTCGACCATGCGCCGAATCGTGCGCAACCTGCTAAAGGAGCTTGGATTCAACAATGTCGACGAGGCCGAGGATGGTGTGGATGCACTCAACAAATTGCGCGGAGGCGGAATCCAGTTCGTCATTTCCGACTGGAACATGCCCAACATGACCGGGCTCGATCTGCTCAAGACCATCCGTGCAGACGCAACCTTGAAGTCTCTGCCTGTGCTTATGGTGACTGCCGAGGCGAAAAAGGAGAACATTATCGCCGCCGCCCAGGCCGGCGCCAGTGGTTACGTTGTAAAGCCGTTCACCTCCGCGACGCTCGATGAAAAGCTCAACAAAATATTCAAGTCAATGGAAGGAGCGGTGAAATCATGAGCGCGACCATGGCAGCGGCGTCAGCAGATGCGGAGGACCTTGAGGCTTTGTTCGACAGCATTATTCAGGATAACTCCGCACGCGAGAGTGCCGCAGTGCCCAAGGTAGAGCATGCGCACGGTCCGAATGCACCGGGCGACGTCATGAGCCGGATCGGCAACCTGACGCGAACTCTCCATGATGCCTTGCGCGAGCTGGGTTACGACCGGCTGCTGGAGAAAACCGCCGCTTCGATACCCGATGCGCGCGACCGGCTGGACTATGTTGTCAAAATGACCGAGCAGGCCGCGGTGCGCGCATTGAACGCCATAGAGGCCGCGCAACCAATTCAAGACCGGCTCGGGGAGGATGCAGAGCGGCTCTCCGCACAATGGCAGAAGCTGTATGACAAGCGCCTCAATGTGGATGAATTCAAGGCCATGGTTGCCGCTACCCGCGAATATCTTGCCTCCGTGCCAAAACAGACGGCCGCGACCAACGCGCAGCTGATGGAAATCATGATGGCGCAGGATTTCCAGGATCTGACCGGACAGGTCATCAAGAAGATCACGGCGTTGGCGCAGAATATGGAGCAACAGCTGGTGCATTTGCTGGTCGATCTGGTGCCCAATGAAATGCGCGGCGAGATCGATTCCGGCCTGCTCAATGGACCGGTGGTGAATGTCGCCGGGCGCAATGACGTGGTGACCGACCAGAATCAGGTCGATGACCTGCTGGAGAGCCTTGGATTTTAGGGCTGATCGGCGTGTATCGCCGGAAAGACCCAGGAGCCGCGTGCGGTGCGCTGAGTCGTTAGTGGCTCGCGCTTCGAGGTAAATCGCGCAGGGGCTGTCCGCTGTGGTTGTTGGCCGCAGGGTGCGCAGCAAGCCGCTGCCGTTCCCGAGCCGCGATCGCATGAATGTTCTCCCGGGCGTGCTCCCGGTGTGCCGGGGTCGCGCAACCCCGCCTGCGCGAAGGCGCTGAATTGCACCCCAAAACCGGCACTGTTCAACTGATCGGCTGCGCTACGTCCGCCCGATAATTCCGTTCAATAAGGCAGGGACGGGACATGGCAGAAGACTCAGATTTAGAGCGCACCGAACCAGCATCCTCAAGACGCCTCGAGCAGGCTCGGGAAGAGGGCCAGGTTCCGCGTTCGCGCGAGTTGTCCACGCTGGCACTGCTGCTGGCCGCCGGGGGCGGCCTGTGGTTCATGGGTACCGGCCTCACCGAAAAGATGTCCCTGATGATGCGTCAGGGACTGCAACTGGACCGCGCCGTGGCCTTCGATCCCGAATTGATGCTGCTGCGGCTCAAGGATTCCTCGCTCGACGTGCTGCTGGCCTTTTCCCCGCTGCTGCTGCTGCTGCTGCTGGTAGGGGTGGGGTCGACGCTTTTGATCAGTGGCTGGCTGTTCAGCTTCAAGCCGCTTCTGCCGGACTGGAGCCGCATCGATCCCTTGCAGGGCCTCACCCGAATCATTTCCTGGCACGGCATGATCGAAATGCTGAAAGCCATTGCCAAGACCGTACTGGTCGGTGGTGTTGCCGGCTGGGTCATCTGGCATAACAGGGGCGCGGTGCTCTCCCTGATCACTGAACCCCTTGAGATCGGCATGACGCACATGGTGCAGCTTGCGGGCAAGAGTTTTCTCGTCATGGCGGGGAGCATGGTGCTGGTCGTTATTATCGATATTCCTTTCCAGATCTGGGATCAGCAGAGGAAACTGCGCATGACGCGCGAGGAAGTGCGTCAGGAAAGCAAGGAAACCGAGGGAGATCCGCACGTCAAGGCGCATATCCGCAGCCAGCAGCGCGAAATGGCCCGCCGGCGCATGATGGCCGAGATTCCCAAAGCCGATGTGGTGGTTACCAATCCGACCCATTACGCGGTGGCACTGAGCTACCAGGACGGATCGATGCGGGCGCCGAAGGTGGTGGCCAAGGGCGCGCACCTTCTCGCCGCACGTATCCGCCAACTGGCCGAGGAGCATGACGTGCCGGTGCTTGAGGCGCCGCCGCTGGCCCGTGCCCTGTACCGCCATGCCGAACTCGGCGACGAAATCCCGGCGGCGCTCTATACCGCCGTGGCCGAGGTGCTTGCGTACGTCTACCAGTTGCGCCGCAACCACCAGCATGGCGGACCCATGCCGCAGCCGCCAGGATTGTTGTCCGTTCCCGCCAGTCTTGATCCCGGGGCTTCGGCGCCATGAACGATACCTTCAATCTGCGCCAGTTGCTGGGAAGCGCCGGCTTGCGCGCAGCGGCCGTGCCGATGATGATCATCATGATCCTGACGATGATGATTCTGCCGGTGCCGCCGTTTTTGCTGGATCTGCTGTTCACTTTCAATATCGCGCTCGCGATCATCGTGCTGCTGGTCAGCCTGTACACGCTCAAGCCGCTGGATTTCGCGGTGTTTCCCACCGTGCTCCTGTTGACGACGTTGCTGCGCTTGTCGCTCAATGTCGCCTCGACGCGCGTGGTGCTGCTCCACGGCCATACCGGTCCGGATGCCGCGGGGAAGGTTATCGAGGCTTTCGGGCAATTCCTGGTCGGCGGCAATTACGCCGTCGGACTGGTGGTGTTTTTCATCCTGGTGGTCATCAATTTCGTCGTCATTACCAAGGGCGCCGGTCGTATCGCCGAGGTCAGCGCGCGCTTCACCCTGGATGCGATGCCGGGCAAACAGATGGCCATCGACGCGGATCTCAACGCCGGTCTGATAGGCGAGGATGAAGCACGCCGCCGGCGCAGGGAGATTTCGCAGGAGGCTGAGTTTTACGGCGCCATGGACGGGGCAAGCAAGTTCGTGCGCGGCGATGCTGTCGCCGGGATCATCATCCTGCTGGTCAATATTGTCGGCGGCCTGGTGGTCGGGGTGCTGCAGCACGACCTGGATTTTGCCATGGCCGCGAAGTTCTACACCCTGTTGACCATCGGCGACGGCCTGGTTGCGCAGATCCCGGCGCTGGTCATCTCCACTGCCGCGGGTATCGTCGTCAGTCGCGTGGGCAGCGATCAGAATATCGGAGAGCAGCTGGTCGGGCAGTTGTTCAATAAATCGCAGGTCTTGATGATCACTGCGGCCATCCTGGGAATCATGGGCATGATTCCCGGCATGCCCAATTTCGCATTCCTGCTGCTGGCTACGGCGCTGGCCGCTGGCGGCTATGCGATCACGAATCGGGTTTCGGCTCCGGCGGTTGCGGAGCCCGAGCAACCGGCTCCCGTTGCCGCGGTCGACGCCTCCTGGGACGATGTGGTTCCCGTCGATACATTGGGGCTTGAAGTCGGATACCGGCTTATCCCGTTGGTCGACAAGGGGCAGGATGGCGAACTGCTCAAGCGCATCAAAGGGCTGCGCAAGAAATTTGCGCTGGATGTCGGTTTTCTCCCGCCTGCGGTGCATATCCGCGACAATCTGGAACTGCGACCCAACGCCTATGTCATCACTCTCAAGGGCGTCGAAATCGGTCGGGGTGACGCCTATAACGGCATGTACCTCGCGATTAATCCGGGACATGCAAACACGCCTCTGCCCGGGACGGTGACGCGCGATCCGGCGTTCGGTTTGCCGGCGGTGTGGGTTGAATCCGCCATGCGTGAACAGGCGCAGACCTTTGGTTACACGGTTGTCGATGCGGGCACCGTAGTAGCAACCCATTTGAATCATGTGATGCAGACGCATGCTTGCGAACTGCTGGGCCGGCAGGAAGCACAGCAGCTGCTCGATCATTTCGGGCGGGAGTCGCCAAAGCTTGTTGAAGATCTGGTGCCCAAGCTGTTGCCGTTGGCAACCGTGCAGAAGGTGCTGCAGAATTTGCTCGAAGAGGGTGTGCATATCCGCGACATGCGCACCATCATCGATGTGCTTGCCGAGCATGGCGCGAAGATCCAGGATGCCGGCGATCTGACCGCGCTGGTGCGGGTCGCGCTCGGCCGCGCCATAGTCCAGCAGCTCTATCCGGGGACCAGCGAGCTGCAAGTGATGGCGCTGGATCCGGGACTGGAGCGGATTCTCCTGCAGGCCGTGCAAACCAAATCGGCCGATGCGCCCGGCATCGAGCCGGGGCTGGTCGATACGCTGTTGCGCGAGGCCGGCGTTGCCGCGCAGCAGCAGGAGCGGCTCGGGCTGCCTTCGGTATTGCTGGTGCCGGCCGAACTTCGCGTGTTGCTGGCCCGTTTCCTGCGCCGCGCCGTGTCGCAAATCAAGGTCATCGCCCACAGCGAAATTCCGGATTCCAGCACCATCAAAGTCACTGCAATGCTCGGGGGTAAGGCATGAACGTAAAAAAATTCTACGCGAGCACCTCGCGCCAGGCGCTGTATCAGGTAAGGCACGGCCTTGGTCCGGACGCTCTGATCCTGTCCAACCGGGCTGTCGATGGCGGAGTGGAGATACTGGCGATGGCCAAGGACGAACTGCCCGCGTTCACCGCGCCCGCACAGGAGGCGCCGCGGGAGCAAAAGGTCAAGCCGGCAACGCCAGGACCGAAACCGTCGCCGATGGCCTACGTATTTCCCCAGGCTGAGGCATCACAAGCATCGACCAGCCCGCGGGAATCGGCGCCTCGGGCGGCGGCGGCCCCCGTTCCTCGGCCCGACGCCGGAGAAGATGCGAGCACGCGCAGCCTGGCCAACGAAATCAAGTCGATGCGCGGCATGATCGAAGAACAGCTCGTCTATAAAGCCTGGGATACCGCACAGCAGCGCGATCCGGGCAACGCAAAAGTGCTGAGCGACATGCTGCGCGCCGGTTTCAGCCCGGCCCTGGCGCGCCAGCTTCTGGGAAAAATGCCCCCGGGCCTTGCGCTGCAGCAGAAACTCGATTGGGTGAAATCGGTCCTCGATCGCAATTTGCATATCGTCCAGGGGACCGATGAAATTGTCGAGCGCGGCGGCGTTTATGCGCTGGTAGGCCCCACCGGCGTCGGCAAAACCACGACAGTCGCCAAGATCGCTGCCCGTTGCGTGGTGCGCTACGGGGCTGAGAAGCTTGCTTTGCTTACCACGGATAGCTATCGGATCGGTGCACACGAGCAGTTGCGCATCTACGGAAAGCTGCTCGGAGTACGCGTGCTTGCGATCAAGGATGCCCCCGATCTGCAATTTGTTCTTGATGATCTGCGCGGCAAACACCTGGTGCTGATCGACACCGTAGGCATGAGCCAGCGCGACCAGATGGTTGCAGAGCAACTGGCGATGCTCTCTGCCACCGGGACCGAAGTGCGGCGATTACTGCTGCTCAACGCCACCGGCAATGGCGAGACGCTGGACGACGTGGTGCGCGTCTACCGTGACGGCGGCGTGCATGGCTGCATCATCACCAAGACCGACGAGGCCGTGGGCATCGCCACGGCGCTCGATGTGGGCATACGCCATCGCCTGCCGCTGCACTATGTCACCAACGGTCAACGCGTTCCGGAGGACCTGCATTTGCCGGACAAGGCCTACCTTGTCGATCGCGCCCTTCGCGCGGTGACAGCGCGTTCCGCGCACCATCTTGACGCCGCCGAATGCCAGCTGATGCTGGCCACTGCGCCGTCTGGAAACCTGCAACAGGGAGCCTGCCTTGCCTAAATTGCGACACGACCAAGCCGAAGGTCTGCGGCGGCTTCTCGACCCCAACGCGCTTCGGGTGGTGGCCATCAGTGCCGGTGCCGGCGGCTCCGGTTCAACCGGAGCAATCATCAATTTTGCCGGCGCGCTGACCGAACTAGGCCGCGACGTGTTGATTATCGATGAAAGTCCGACGGCGCAAGGGGTTACCGCGGCGCTCGGGATAAAGGCGCGCTTCGACCTCGATGACGTGATCCGGGGAAAACGCGACCTGGACGAAGTGATCGTTCGCGTGCCGGCCGGATTCTTGATACTGCCTCTGGCGCGTGGCGCACGCTCTTTGCTTCAATTGCCGGCAAGCGAGCAGCAACGGCTGGTCGAGCGTTGCGGTCGCCTTGGGTTGCCCGTGGATACGCTGCTGGTCGATTTTGCTCCGGGCAGCGCAAGCGCGCTGTTGTGGCCCACGACGGCGGCGCAACAGGTAATCATCCTGCCCGGTGGCGGCGCCTCGGCGATCACCGCGGCATATGCGCTGATCAAGAGGCTGAGCAATGATTTCGCGCGACGCGAGTTCCACATTCTGGTCAGTAACATCGCCAGCGAAAGCGAGGCGCGTGCAATTTTCGGCAACATGGCCCGGGTGGCCAGGCAGCACCTGCGGGTGTCGCTCGACTTCATGGGGCACATTCCGCCCGACAGCAAGCTGCAGAACGCGGCACATCTGCGCCTGCCGGTTGTTGCGGCATTTCCGGATGCGCCATCGGCCGGAAGCTATCGCCGCCTGGCGCAGGCGATCATCGACTGGCCCCAGCCTGACGAAAGGGGCAGCGGTTTCGATGATTTCATGCGCCGCTTGATCCACTCCGGTCACTCATTCACTGCCACGGCACAAGCCGGCATTTAGGATCCGTATGTACAGCGCGACCGCAACACGGGACACCAAGCAATATCTGACTCAATACGCGCCGCTGGTGAAGCGAATAGCCCATCACATGATGGCCAAGTTGCCAGCGAGCGTGGAGATCGACGATGTCATCCAGACAGGCATGCTCGGTCTGCTCGATGCGGTGAACCGATACGAGGAGTCGCATGGAGCGCAGTTCGAAACCTACGCGGCGCAGCGCATCCGCGGCTCCATCCTGGACGGGCTGCGCCAGGCAGACTGGCTGCCGCGCAGCTTTCGACGCGATCTGCGGCGCATTGAAGCCGCCATCGCCAAGCTCGAGCAGCGCCTGGGCCGCGCGCCGACCGAGGCGGAGGTGGCTGCTGAAATGGAAATGCCGCTGGCCGAATACCAGAAAATGCTTCAGGAGGCGCGCGGCTACCAGCTGATATCTTTCGAGGACTTCAATCACGAGGAAGGCGACGATTATCTCGATCGCCATATTGAAAGCAAGTCAACCGATCCCCTTGAGGCGTTGCTCGGGCGCAAACTGCGCGAGCGGTTGGTGAAGGGCATCGAGTCCCTGCCGGAGCGGGAGAAGCTGGTAATGGGGCTGTATTACGAAGAAGAACTCAATTTTCGCGAAATTGGCGAGACCCTTGGCGTGAGCGAATCGCGGGTCTGCCAGTTGCACGGCCAGGCGATCGCACGCCTGCGCAGCCAGATCCGGAACACCTGACTTGTGGATTTCAGCAGCCTCATAGGCATCACGGTCGCCCTGGCAGGCATTATCGGGGGGCAACTGCTTGAGGGCGGATATGTCGGATCGTTGCTGCAAAGTGCGGCGTTCCTCATTGTGCTTGGGGGAACCGCAGGCGCGGTAATGGTGCAGAGTCCGGGACTGATATTCGCTCGCGGCGTGCGCATGGCAAAGTGGGTGGTTCTGCCGCCGGAATTCGCTCCTCACCGCACCATTGCAGAGATCCTGCAATGGAGTCTCGCGGCGCGCAGGGAAGGGCTGCTTTCGCTGGAACAGCAGCTGAACATGCTCTCCGAACCCTTTGCGCGCAAGGGGCTGCAGTTGCTCATCGACGGCGCCGATCCGGACAAGCTTCGCGAGGCGATGGAAGTGGAGATCATCAGTTTCGAGGAATACCACCGCCAGGCGGCGCGAATCTGGGAAGCTGCTGGCGGTTACGCGCCCACGATAGGCATTCTTGGCGCCGTTCTGGGGCTGATTCACGTGATGGAGAACCTGTCGGATCCGGCGCGCTTGGGCAGCGGCATAGCGGTCGCTTTTGTGGCGACCATTTACGGCGTGGGTCTGGCCAATCTGGTATTCCTGCCTGTTGCAAACAAGCTCAAGTCGCTGATAGGGCAGCAGGTGCTGCTGCGTGAGATGCTCGTGGACGGATTGGTGTCCATCGCCACCGGCGAAAATCCGCGCATGATCGAAAATCGCCTGCAGGGCTATGTCGCCGACCAGCGTCCCGATGCCGGACTCTGACCGCACCGCCACGGACTAGAAGGGCTGGAGCATGCGCCGCAGGAGAAAATATCTGGACCAGAGGCAGTCGGACAGCCACGAGCGCTGGCTGGTCTCGTATGCCGATTTCATCACGCTGTTGTTCGCATTTTTCGTCGTGATGTACGCGCTCTCGACGGTGAGCGAAGGAAAATACCGCGTATTGAGCGATTCGCTGGTGAGCGCATTTCATAGCAAGACCCCGAACACCGTCCCGACAGCGGCGCAGCCCATCCCCGGCGTGGTGCAACTGCGAAAGCCTGGCAGGACGGCAGGGGAGGGGGGCAGGCAGCGGGAACAGATGCGGGGCATCGGCCAGGATATGCTCCGGGTGCTGGGTTCACTCGTACAGGATGGGCAGGTCAAAGTGACGCAGAGCAACCGGGGCGTCTCCGTGGAAATCAATGCCAGTGTGCTGTTCGCCTCCGGGCAGGCGCAACTGCGGGCCAATTCGAACCAGGCGCTGCAGCAGGTTGCGAGAATCCTCTCGACAACGGAACAGGTCATTCAGGTCGAGGGTTACACCGACGATTCACCGATAAGCACTGCCCAGTTCCCGTCCAACTGGGAATTGTCGGCGGCGCGTGCCAGCAGTGTGGTGCGTTTGTTCATCGAAAACGGCCTCGCCAGCGAGCGGCTCAGCGTGGTCGGATACGGGCCAAACCATTCGGTCAGCGCCAATGACACGCCCGAAGGTCGCGCGCAAAACCGCAGGGTGACGATCATGATATTGGCGGAATCGCCGGGAAAGGTCGTCGAAATTCCGCTATCGGATCCGGCTCAGATGCCGTAGTGGCGGTCCCGCGCCGAGAATATTGCCGGCGGTCGCGCAATAAATTCAGGCTAGATTGAAAGACCTTGTGCTGCGCATGGGGCGCAATTGTCCGTCCGGGCGGTAGACTCCGTCGGATCTTGCCCCAGTTTGCAGCACCGCCAGTTTCAGGCGATTGTGCTGCAGCCTTTCTTCGATCAACCTGCCATTGGTCTCGTTGAGCTGTCGTGCGGTTTCGGCGCGAGTCAGCAGTTCCTGCCAGATCTTGCGCACCGCCGCGGAAAAACCGCTGTTGCGGCTTAGCCAGGTGAGCATTCCATCCGCGCTGTCGTCAAGGTTCTGGGCATTGAGATTGCGTTTGCGTTCCTTGCCCAGAGCCGTCAGCAGATCAAGCTGCGTGGCCTTTTCGGGGGTGAGTGCCGCAAGGCGATCCGCGTCGCCGTCGACGAGAATTGCCTGCTCTGCCTGCAGCAGGTTGACGAAGGCGCCCAGAGCCTCCCGTTCCGACTGCAGTGCCGCCGCGAAGACGGCTGCGTTCGCTGCCGGGCTGGACTGTGCAGTCATTCCGACCAGCCAGCCTCAGGGCTGACGCGAGCGAAGCAGTTCGCGGGCCGTCTGCAAGAGGGAATCGGCCACCACATCGGGATTGACCTTGAAACGGCCCTCCGATATGGCCTGCCTGATCTCGGCGACTCGCTCGCTATTCACCACGGGCGAATTGGCCATGCTGCTTTCAATGGCCTGCAATTGTGAAGAAAGCGGGCTCAGCTGCACCTGGTCGCCTTTTCCCGGGTTCGGCGTGCTGGGTGCTCCCTTTCCAGGACGTGTGCCGCTGCCGCTTACCGTGTCACGCGTGACCGGTTTTATGTTGTTGTCGATCTTCATTTTTGCTCCGCTAGTCCGCTTCTCAATGACTGAGTAACGGCATTGCGCCGGGAAACTTGAGGTCTGCAGGGTCGCAGCATATGGATTTCAGCCGGCATTTTTTGATAACAGGCTAAGCACTTGTTATTTAACGCATATCTACTATAGCACCGGCCCGGGCTATGCCGCTGACGGTCTGCCCGGAGGGGGTTCGCACCTGTGCCACCTGACCTTCGGCCGCATTGCTCAGGGCCCGTCCTTCGGCACTCACCCTGAAACCCGAGCCCTGCGAACGCAGGGTCACCGACTGTCCCTGCTGGATAACCGGGGGTGAGCGAAGCAGGTCCTGGCGCAACGGTTGTCCAGGGGCGAGGCTGAGGGTGACGATGCGGCCTACCGCCTGCGCCGGATCCGCGATGACCGCCCCGGGCAACTGGCCGAGGTCGGCCTCCTGCACCGAGAGGTCTGCGAGTTCGATCACGTGTCCCTGCGTCAGTGAGCGCGCAGCGATCACCACGCCGCTCATCACCCTGACCGATACCGTGACGTAGACAGTCCACGGATTGCCGCCGCTGCAACGTATCCCGACGCTGGTGTTTCCCCAAAGGCGCACTCCCGGCGGAATGAAGGCCTCCGGGGCGGGACACGCAGGCAGGTTCAGGCGCGTATCGATGTCGCCCAGAACGAAACTCACCTTTCCGGGCAGGCCGGCCGTTTGCGTGCGCAGCAGTTGCTCTACTGCTTGCTGGATCTGCTGCAGTTGCGCCCTGTCGAGGGCTGCGTGACAGAGCGTGGCATTGCTGAGCATTAGAAGAATCAGGGATGCTTTGCGGTAATTCATGGCCGTCGCCTCCAGGCTTGGCGCCGCCCTCGCGGCGGCAATCAGTGCATTTGATGCAGCGCCACTATAAGACGCGCATCCAAGCAGGCAGGCCGGGAATAGAGGCGGTTTTTGCCGGCATATCGACGCCTCACTCGGGCAGGGTGCTTTTACCTGCGTTCACCGCGGCCACTCACTGGGCTTGGTGAGCGCGCGCGATTCTGCGCCTACAAAAATCATCTACGCCACCCGGCAGCAGGATGGAGTTTTCGAGTGAGTCGGCCGTTGAATCTGTTCTCCTGCCGCAAGCGGCAAAAATTGCCGGCGCATTCCGCCTCAAGCGCTGAATTGCGTGGCCTTTCCTTCGTTAATCCGGACGCCTGTCGATTCGGGCGCGAATAACATGGCTGGCATGCTTGATGCAATTGCGAAACACAAGGACACGCACACCATGGCCAAGCTTGAATCACTCGATAGCCTGCTTCAGTTCCACCAGAACGCTCTCAACCTGCGCGGATTCCGGCAGCAGTTGCTGGCGTCCAATATTGCCAATGCCGATACCCCGGGATACAAGGCTCGCGACATCGATTTCGCCGCAGCGCTGCGCGATGCCTCTGCCGGTCGCTCGGCGTCATTGCGCACCAGCAACGAAAAACATCTTGGCGGATCGACGCGCGACGAACCCGCCGCAGTGCTTTATCGGACTGTTCAGCAACCCAGCATTGATGGCAATACCGTGGATATGGATGTCGAGCGCAACCGCTTTGCCGAGAACGCAGTGCATTACGACGCCAATCTGACCTTCCTCAACAGCCAGATCAAGCTGATGCTGGCCGCTCTCCAGGGGTGATCCTCATGTCTATGCTCAATGTGTTTGAAATCGCCGGTTCCGCAATGACGGCGCAATCGCAGCGCCTCAATGTCGTCGCAAGCAATCTGGCCAATGCCGACAGTGTCACCAGTTCCGGCGGCCGGCCGTACCGTGCCAAACAGGTGGTGTTCAGCGAACTGGAACTGGGGGGGGCCACCGGCAGCGGTGTCAAGGTCGTGGGCGTTAGCGAGGACGCCACCCCGGGCAAGCAGGTGTTTGATCCGAAGCATCCGCTTGCCGATGCACAAGGCTACGTCACCATGCCCAATGTCAGCGTGGTCGATGAAATGGTGAACATGATCGCCGCCGCGCGCTCCTACCAGAACAATGTGGAGATGATGAACACCGCCAAGTCGCTAATGCTCAAGACGCTCACGCTGGGCCAGTAACGGCGCTCAACCGAACAACCGAACAGCAAATGCCGCGGAAAAATCAAAGGGTCAAATCATGAGTACCACCGTAACCAATGTGACAAATCCGCTGGCTTCGATCGCAGCGCAGGCCGCGCCGGCCTCCGCCGGGGCCATTGCAACCGGCGACGCGCAGGACCGCTTTCTCAAACTCCTGGTGACGCAGTTGAAGAACCAGGATCCGCTCAATCCGATGGACAACGCGCAGATCACCACACAGATGGCGCAAATCAGCACGGTGAGCGGCATCGACAAGCTCAACACCACCTTGCAGAGCATGGCCGTCAGCTTTGGCACCGGACAGTCGCTGCAGGCTACCGCAATGATCGGACACAACGTCCTGGCAGCGGGCAACACCATGCAACTTCAGGATGGTACGGCGCTCGGCGGCATTGCGCTGCCGCAGGCGGCCGACAGCGTGGTGGTTTCGGTGCGCGACGCATCCGGACTGGTGCTGCACAAAGTCAATCTCGGAGCGCAGGAGGCCGGGGTGGTCAGTTTTCAATGGGATGGTGTCACCGACAGCGGTGCCAGCGCCACCCCCGGCAGCTACAGTTTTTCAGTAGAGGCCATGCAGGGTGGCAACAAGGTAGAAGCCACGGCGCTTGCCCTGGGCAGGGTCGGCAGCGTGAGCCAGGCCAATGGCACGGTTCAGCTGAATATCGACGGGCAGGGCCCGGTCGCGCTGGCCGATATCAAACGAGTCATGTAGGCAAGGAGAAATGAAATGAGTTTTCAGCAAGGATTGAGCGGTCTGAACGCGGCAGCAAAGAACCTCGACGTGATCGGCAACAACGTGGCCAATTCGAATACCGCCGGTTTCAAACAGGGGGTCGCTACTTTCGGTGACGTGTTTGCCGCCTCGCTCGGCGGTGGCGGCGGCATCGAGGTCGGCATCGGCACCCAGCTCTCCAGCGTGGGTCAGCAATTCAGCCAGGGCAACGTCACGGTCACCAACAACCCGCTGGATGTCGCCATCAACGGCAAGGGTTTCTTCAGGATGAGCGACAACGGATTGATCAGTTACACCCGCAATGGCGGATTCAGCCTGGACAAGAACGGCTATGTGGTGGGAAGCAACGGCATGAATCTGACCGGCTTTCAGGCGGTCAGCGGCACCATCGTGCCGGGGGTGATGGGAAACCTGCGGATGTCCAACTCCGACCTGTTGCCCACCGCCACTCTCAATGCTTCGGTCGGCGCCAATCTGGCCTCCTCGGACTCGATAAAGCTGACTGGCGGACTTATACCAGCCAATCCTTCGACCTACAATTTTTCCACGGCGTCGACTGTCTACGACAGCCTCGGACAGTCCCACACCATAACTTACTACTTCAACAAGAGCGCCGCGAACACCTGGGATGCCAGTGTGTATCTGGATGGCGCTCCCGCCAATGGCGCCGGAGTTACGACCTTGACGTTCGACAACTCCGGCAGCTATGGGGGCGCCAGCAACCCGGTCAAGACCGCGGTTCTGACCAACGGAGCGGATCCGCTGTCGATCACCATGGACTACACCGGCATGACGCAGTACGGCTCCGGCTTCGGGGTGAATTCGATGACGCAGGACGGCTTTGCTTCGGGTCAGTTGACCGGATACACCATTGGCGCGGACGGCACCATTCTGGGCCGCTACAACAACGGCCGCTCACAGACGCTCGGTCAGATCGCACTGGTGAATTTCAATAATGCGCAGGGCTTGAAGCCAATGGGGGCAAGCCAGTGGGCGGAGAGTTCGGATTCCGGTTCTCCCCTGAGCGGTGCGCCGGGAACCGCCAGCCTGGGTGCGCTGCAGTCCTCGGCCAAAGAGGACTCCAATGTCGATCTCACCGCAGAACTGGTCAACATGATTACGGCGCAGCGCGTCTATCAAGCCAATGCACAGTCGATCAAGACCCAGGATGCGGTGCTGCAGACCCTGGTCAACCTGAAGTAGGCCGCTTGCCTGAATTCGCCTGACCATCCGGGAGAAGCAAATTGGATCGAATGATTTACGTCGCCATGACCGGTGCAAAGCACATCCTCGAGCAGCAGGCGGCGGTGGCTCATAACCTCGCCAATGCGTCCACCAACGGCTACCGTGCGGCCGCCAGTGCGTTTCGCGCGGTGCCGGTGGAGGGAGAGGGTCTGCCGACACGTGCGTTCGTCGTGGCCTCGACTCCGGGCGCGAATTTTACGCCCGGCGTGGTGCAAAGCACCGGCCGCGACCTCGATGTCGCGGTCCAGGGTCCAGGGTGGATCGCGGTGCAAACGAGCAATGGCGGCGAGGCCTACACGCGCAACGGCAGCCTCCAGGTGAGCAGCAACGGATTGCTGCAGACACGCAACGGTTTAAACGTGCTCGGCGATGGCGGAGTGATCTCGATTCCTCCGGATTCAAGCGTCAACATAGCCAGGGAAGGCACGGTGTCGGTGGTGTCTACTGTCCCTCCGCCAAAATCGGTCAATGCGGTAGGGCGGATAAAACTGGTCAACCCGGACGAGAAACTGCTGGCGCGCGGCGATGACGGCTTGTTCCGCCTCGTCAACGGCGGAAGTGCGGATGCCGATCCCAAGGTGGCGCTCGCCTCGGGCGCGCTCGAAGGCAGCAACGTCAACGTGGTCGAGGAAATGATCAGCATGATCAGCCTGGCACGGCAGTTCGATCTGCAGATGCAATTGCTCAACAACGCACAGAAAAATGCGACCCAGGCGAGTCAGATCCTGAACCTGAGGTCTTGAAAATGAACATCCCAGCCCGCATCGTCATCGTCTGCATCCCGCGTCCGGTGGCGAGCCAAACACGGAGCAGAACATGATTCGATCATTGTGGATTGCCAAGACCGGCCTCGAAGCGCAACAGACTCAGCTCGATGTCATCTCCAACAACCTCGCCAATGTCAGCACCAATGGCTTCAAACGCTCGCGCGCAGTGTTCGAAGACCTGCTCTACCAGACGCTGCGCCAGCCCGGTGCACAATCCTCGCAACAGACGCAGATTCCGTCGGGGCTGCAGATCGGCACCGGCGTGCGTCCGGTGGCGACCGTGAAGATCTTCAGCCAGGGGAATCTGCAGCAAACCGGCAACCCGCTCGATGTGGCCATTCAGGGCAACGGCTTTTTCCAGGTGTTGCAACCCGACGGGACCACCGCCTATACGCGCGACGGCTCCTTCCAGCTGGATAACCAGGGGGCGCTGGTGACCTCCAGCGGCTACCACGTGCAACCCCAGATCACCATTCCGGCCAGTGCCCTGAGCATTACCGTCGGCGCAGACGGCACCGTGTCGGCCTTGCTCGCCGGTTCAAGCAGGCCGACCCAGGTCGGCGCATTGCAACTGGTGAATTTCATCAACCCGTCGGGATTGCAAAGCGCGGGGGAAAATCTGTATCTGGAAACCGCCTCTTCGGGAACCGCCAGCACCAATACGCCGGGAACCAACGGACTGGGCCGCTTGAGCGCCGGGTATGTGGAAACCTCGAATGTCAACGTGGTCGAGGAACTGGTCAACATGATCCAGACACAGCGCGCCTACGAGATCAATTCGAAAGCCATAACAACCTCCGACCAGATGCTGCAGAAATTGTCGCAACTGTAGGATTTACAGCACGAACAAGTGAGGCACTCATGACCAAAAGCTCCTTGCGTACCATCGCCGCGACCGGGTTGCTGCTGCTTGCCGCGTGCGCGACCACGCCGCCGGCAAGCGTGCACCAGCCGATGAGCGCGCGTCCGACGCCAGCGCCGGCGGTAGCGCCCGCAAACGGCGCCATCTACCAGGCGCAATACGCCGGACAGCCGGGTTACAGCCACAGGCCATTGTTTGAGGACCGGCGGGCGCGCTCGGTCGGCGACATTCTCACCATCAATATCAACGAAACCACCGCGGCCAGCAAGAAATCCGGCAGCACTGCGGCGCGCGCCGGCAGCAATGAAATGTCCGTTACCGGGCTGGCCGGCCTGCCCGGCAAGGGGCTTTTGGGCTCCAATCTCGCGGCCAGTTCGGCCAGCACGTTCGAAGGCAAGGGCGACAGCGCCAGCAACAACGCTTTTACCGGGATCATCACCGTTACGGTGATCGAAGTCCTGGCCAACGGCAACCTGCTGGTGAGCGGCGAAAAACAGATCGGCATCAATCAGGGATCGGAGTTCGTGCGCTTCTCCGGCGTGGTGAATCCGGCCTTGATTTCCTCCGCAAATGCGGTGTCCTCCACCCAGGTGGCCGATGCGCGCCTCGAATACCGCGGCAACGGCTATATCGACGAGGCGCAAACCATGGGCTGGCTGGCGCGATTCTTCCTGACCTTCCTGGCGTTCTAAATGAACGCGCACTGATCGGATTCGAAAAATGAAACACTACACAAGCTGTTTGCTCGGACTATTACTGCTGCTCAGTGGCGCGGCTCAGGCTGAGCGTATCAAGGATCTGGTCTCGATCGAAGGGGTGCGCAGCAACCAATTGATCGGATACGGGTTGGTTGTCGGCCTGGACGGCAGTGGCGATCAGACCACGCAGACCCCGTTTACTGTTCAAAGCGTCATCAGCATGCTGACGCAATTGGGCGTGAGCATGCCCTCAGGATCGAGCCTGCAGCTGAAAAACGTCGCCGCCGTGATGGTGACGGCGGCGCTGCCCGCGTTTGCGCGTCCGGGACAGGCGATCGACGTCACCGCGTCGTCGATGGGAAATGCCAAGAGCCTGCGCGGCGGCACCCTGCTCATGACGCCCCTCAAAGGCGGCGACGGGCAGGTCTACGCAGTGGCGCAGGGCAACATTCTGGTGGGCGGCGTGGGGGCGAGTTCCGCGGGCGGCGCCACCAGCGTTCAGGTCAACCACCTCAGCGTCGGCAGGATCAGCGGCGGGGCCACGGTCGAGCGCAGCGTGCCAACGGCGCTCGGCCAGGGGGAACATATCAATCTCGAGGTCAATATCACCGATTTCAGCACCACGCGACGCATCGTCGACGTTATCAATGGGCGCTTTGCGCCGGGTACCGCCGTAGCCGTCGACGGGCGCGTGATCCAGGTGCGCGCACCGGCTTTGAACGATGAGCGTGTGACCTTCCTTTCGCAAATCGAAAGTCTGGAAGTGACGCCGGCGCAAACCAGCGCGAAAGTCATCATCAACGCCCGCACCGGTTCCATTGTCATGAACCAGACGGTGATGCTGGAAGTCTGCGCCGTGGCCCATGGCAATCTTACCGTGGTGGTCAGCAGCGAACCGGTGATCAGCCAGCCCGGACCCTTTGCGCAACAAGGCCAGACGGTGCAGGCCGAGCGGGCGCAGATTGAAATCCGCTCCGACAAGGGCGGGCTCACCATGTTGAGCCAGAGCGTGTCGCTGGGCGAAGTGGTCAAGGCGCTCAATGCCATCGGCGCCACGCCGCAGGATCTGCTGGCGATATTGCAGGCGATGAAGGCGGCCGGCGCCCTGCGTGCCGACCTCGAGATCATCTGATGCTCGGGAACAAGTGCAAATGGGTGGCGCCGCAGCGGCGCCTGAGCGGGGAAAGGAGCGTGTAATTGGCCATGATCCACAGCAATGAGGTTGGCGGCAGGGTTGCGCTCGATGCCCGCGGACTGGACGCTTTGCGTCTGCAGGCAAAGCAGAATCCCGAACAGGCCGCCAAGGGGGTGGCGCAGCAGTTCGAGGCGGTATTTCTGCAAACGCTGCTAAAGAGCATGCGCGATGCCACGCCGCAGGACGGTCCCATGGACAGCGAGCAGACGCGCATGTACACCACCATGCTTGACCAGCAACTGGCGCAAAGCCTGTCGGCCAAGGGCATCGGCCTGGCCGATGTCATGCTGCGGCAACTGACGCGCAACCGCGCTGCGGCGCTCGGCCCCGAAACGTCTTCGCCCACCGGCATAGATCCGGCGTCCTCCTCCGGGGCTCAAGCGACAACGATTTTGCAAAAGGCGAAGATGCCGCCGGTCGAGGCGATCGCACCAGCCGCCGGCGGTTTGCCCGGGACGCCGGTAGCGTCTCCCCGAAACGCACGCCTGAGTGCCGCCGCACCGCACGCCGGCCAGGAATTCCTGGCGCGCATGAAGGACCACGCGCTTGACGCAAGCAGTGCAACCGGCATTCCGGCCCGTTTTCTGCTCGGCCATGCGGCATTGGAAAGCGGTTGGGGCAAGCACGAAATCCGCGCCGCCGACGGCAGCCAGAGTTTCAACCTGTTCGGCATCAAGGCCGGCGGCAACTGGAAAGGACCCTCGGTGGAGGTGGCGACCACCGAATATATCAACGGGGCACCACGCAAGATGCTGCAGAAATTCCGTGCCTACTCCTCCTATGCCGAAGCATTTCAGGACTACGCCGGATTGATGCGCGGCAATCCCCGTTATGCGGCGGTACTCAGGCAGAGCGACAGCGCCGGTTTTGCCCAGGGGCTGCAGCGCGCCGGATATGCCACCGACCCGCAATACGCAGACAAGCTCACGCGCGTCCTGAACGGTGCACGCCTGCGCCAGACAGTCATGGCCTGAGCGGAAGATGGCATGGTTCATGCATGGCTCAATGTACCCGGCAAAACTGCCGCTAACCACCAATAGTGGTGCCAAGGTGAGGACTGCCTAAATGGGAAACAGCGTATTCGGCATCGGCATCAGCGGAATGAATGCGGCGCAGGCCGGATTGATCACGACTGGGCACAACATCAGCAACGCCTCGACGCCCGGATTCAGCCGCCAGGAAATCGTCCAGACGACCAATCTGCCGCAGTATTCCGGTGTCGGCTATTTTGGCCAGGGCGCGACGGTGAGCACCGTCAAGCGCATGTATAACGAAGTGCTTTCCACCCAGTTGATACAGGCGCAATCGCAGGGCAAGCAGATTCAGGCTTACTCAACGCAAATCAATCAAATCAGCAATCTGCTGGGCGACCCCAGCGCCGGTCTCGCGCCGGCGCTTCAGGAGTTTTTTGCAGGAGTCGCGAATCTTGCTTCAGACCCGGCATCGGTTCCTTCACGCCAGGCGGTATTGGCGTCGGCAAACGTCCTGACCGCGCGGTTCCAGGGGCTGAACCAGCAATTCGACCAGGTGCGCAGCGGCATCAATACCTCCATTACCAGCAGCATTGGCGCAGTCAACAGTTATGCGCAGCAGATCGCCGGACTCAACCAGCGCATCCTGGTCAGCGAGAGCGCATCCTCGCAGCAGCAGGCCAACGACCTGCGCGACCAGCGCGACGCGCTGTTTGCCTCGCTCAACGAGGAAGTCAATGCCACGGTGGTCAAGTCGAGCAGCGGCAGCTTCGACGTGTTCATCGGCAACGGCCAGCCTCTGGTGCTGGGTACCAACTCCTTCACCCTGGCCGCCACACCGGCACTGGATGATCCGCAGCGCATCGAGGTCGGCTACCAGAGCGGCGCCGGCCCAATGCAGCTTTCGGCAAGCAGCATCCAGGGCGGAACGCTGGGCGGCCTGCTTGCGTTCCGGAGCAATACCCTGGATCCAACGCAGAATGGGCTTGGGCGCATTGCCATAGGACTGGCCAAATCGTTCAACAATCAGCATGCGCTGGGACAGGATCTGAACGGCGCTCTGGCGGCAGCCACGCCGCTGGGTGGCGATTTCTTTGCCCTCGCCAGCCCGGCCGTGCTGCCGAACACGCGCAATACCGGCGGCGCAACGCTCAGTGCTTCGTTTCAGAACGCCGGTGCATTGACGACCAGCGACTATCAAGTGACCTACGACGGCCTGTTGACGTACAAGGTGACCCGCATGTCGGATGGCCTGACGCAAGACTTTTTAACCACGACCTTTAATGTGGATGGGCTCAGGGTGCAGATTGGCGTGGGCGCCCAAGCCAACGACTCCTGGACCATACAGCCGACGCGAAACGGCGCGCGCGATATCGCCGTGGCGATGACTGACCCGGCCGGGATCGCCGCCGCGTCCCCGATTCGCACCGGCGCCGCACTCGCCAACACCGGTAATGGAACCATCTCGGCAGGCAGTGTTGCCAACGTCGGCAATCTGCCCGGGTCGGTAAGTCTCACCTATGACGCGGCGGCAAGCCCAAGCCAGTTTACGGTAATTGTCAACGGTATCGCGCAGGCTCCGATTGTTTATACGGCTGGCAGTAGCATCCTCATAGGTAGCGCAAGTTTCACCATCTCCGGCACGCCAGCGGACGGCGATATTTTCACGCTTGACCCGAATACCAAAAATGCTGTCTCCGACAACCGCAATGCGCTGGCACTGGGTGCGCTGCAGAGCAGCAATACCCTGGGCCAAAACGCACGTATTGCCGGGAGCCAGCCGACGACTTCGTTCCAGGGCGCCTACAGCCAGCTGGTGAGCCTGGTCGGCAATACCGCCAGGCAAATGGACGTGAACGCCAAGGCGCAGACCAATTTGATCGCGCAGACCAAGCAGTCGCAGCAGTCGGTGTCGGGTGTCAATCTCGACGAAGAGGCGGCCAACCTGCTGCGTTACCAGCAAGCCTATCAGGCATCGGGAAAAATGATGCAGATTGCCAGCAGCCTGTTCCAGACAGTGCTGGATCTCGGAAAATAGGGAACGAATCATGCGTATCAGCACCGGCACCTTCTATGACTCAGGCATGGGTTCTATGCAGAAGCAAAGCGAACGACTGATGCAGGTGCAGCAGCAGATGGCCAGCGGGCGGCGCATCCTGACCCCGGCGGATGATCCGATAGCAGCGGCGCGCGCGCTCGATGTGACCCAGGCGCAGTCGATCAACAATCAATACGGCGTCAATGGCGGAACAGCAACCGACAGCCTGTCGATGCAAGAGTCGGTGCTGGGGAGCGTCAGTTCGCTGCTGCAGGATGTCCGGGACCAGGTGATCTATGCCGGCAACGGGTCGCTGACTGCCAGTGACCGCGCCAGCCTGGCAACGGATGTGCGTGGCAGACTCCAGGAATTGCTTGGCCTGGCCAACAGCACCGATGGCGCGGGCCAGTATCTGTTTTCCGGCTATCAGGGAGGGATTCGTCCGTTCAGCGAGGTGACGCCGGGTAGCTTTGGCTACCACGGCGACCAGGGGCAGCGCCTGATCCAGGTCGGTGCGTCCCGCCAGATCGCGGTAAACGACGCAGGCATCGATGTGTTTCAACGCATCCCGACCGGCAACGGCCACTTCGCCACGCAGGCGGCGAACAACACCGGCACCGCGGTGATCGACGCCGGCGTGGTGAGCGATACGGCGAAATGGAATCTCGCGGGCAACAACAAGGATTTCACCGTCAAATTCGCCGTCAGTGCCGGTGTGACCAGCTACGACATCATCGACAATGTTGCCGGAACTTCGCTGCTGACCGGAGCCGCGTCCGTTGCGCCTTATCCGCGCACTTATGCCAGCGGCACCAGCATCGACCTCAGCCAGGTGGGGCTGCAGGCATTCGATTTTGGCGCGAAGGTGAGTATCAGCGGCGCGCCGGCCGATGGCGACAGTTTCACCATCAAGGAGAGTGCCAGCCAGGATGTATTCAAGACCTTGAACGATCTAGCCGACCTCCTGGCAGGTCCCGCCACCAGCGCAGCCCTAGCGAACGGGCTCGCGGGCCTGCACCTGAACCTCGATAACGCGATGAATAACATCTCCACAGTGCGCGCCTCCACCGGCGGACGGATGCGGGAACTTGAGTCGTTGCAGTCCGCCGGCGATGATCTCAATCTGCAGTACAGCCAGACCCTGTCGCGGCTCCAGGATCTGGATTATGCCAAGGCGACATCAGAACTCATGCAGCAGCAGGTCAACCTGCAGGCGGCGCAGCAGTCCTTCGCCAAGGTGGCCGGATTGTCGCTGTTCAACTACCTCTGAGCGCGGTGATGGGACCACCCTTTCGCAAAACCACTGGCGCAACAGCAGTTGCCGGCCTGTTTGCATTATTGTTGGGGGCCTGTTCCGTGGTCACCAGGACTCCCGGCGCTGCCGATGCGGCGGGCAATCCGGTGAGCACCCTGATCCCCAACCAGACGCTGAATCTCACCCGCACGGTGAGCCTGACGCCGGAGACCCTATTGCTGGGCACCGCGCTTTTCTGGGCGGTGGATCCGCTGGCGCCCAACTGGCAGCTGCAAAGGGCGCCTGCGGGGCCGGATCGCGTGCGCATTTCGCTGCGCAAGAAGCGTTTCACCAGCGGTGGCGAAGGCGAAGCAGGGCAGCTGTTCTCGCGCCACGCCGAGCAGCTGGCACGCGAAGGCGGCTATAGCGGATTCACCGTGATGGAATACACCGAGGGGATCGAATCCACGCTGCCCCTGGCGCAACGCGTGGCGCAAGGGGTGATTCGGTTCGACCGTTAGCGAAGGGCTGTGGCGATCCGCAGCATGGCGAGCAGCCCGTCGGTGAACATCCGTTCCAGCATCGGCGCGAAATACGGCAGGGCCAGTGTCAGCGCCAGAAAGCCGGCCAGAATGGTCAGCGGAAAGCCGACGGCGAATATATTGAGCTGCGGCGCGGCGCGGGTGAGCACCCCCAGCGCGATGTTGGTGATCAGCAGCGCGGCGAGCAGGGGCAGCGACAAGGCCAGGCTGTAGGAAAACAGGCTCCCGCCCCATTCCGCCAGCGCGCGCAAACCGGTGGGGGAGGACAGCGGCGCAATCGGCAGAACTTGAAAACTTTCCACCAGCGTCGACAGCATCAGCAAATGGCCGTCCACGGCGAGAAAAGCCAGGCTGACGACAATTCCCAGGTATTGCCCGAGAACCGGTATGAATCCGGGCAGCGAAGCATCGTACAAGGTGGCAAAGCCCAGGCCCATTTGCAGGCCGATGAGTTCTCCCGCCATTTCCGCGGCGTGAAACACGATATGCATGGCCAGGCCCATCGCCAGGCCGATCAGCACTTGTTGCGCCAGAATAAGCAGGCCGGTGGCCGAGGCCGGATCGAGGTCGGGTGGCGTGGGCAGCAGCGGCGCCACCAGAATGGTCACCAGTATGCCAAGCGCGATTTTTATGCGCAAAGGCAGGCTCGGATTGCCAATGACCGGCGCGCTGGCGATCAGCGCCAGAATCCGCGCCAGCGGCCACGCGAAAGCGGCCAGCCATATATTGAGTTGCGCGGAAGTGATGCTGAGCATGCCTGCGGTCCAGTCGGCAATTTCAGCCGATTATTCCGGGAATGCCGTTAAACAGCTCGCGCATGTAGTCGAGCACAATACCCAGCATCCAGGGACCAAACAGCACCAGCACGACAAATATCGCCACCAGCTTGGGGATGAAGGAAAGGGTCATTTCGTTGATCTGTGTGGCCGCCTGGAACACGCTCACCAGCAGGCCGGTCACCAGTGCCGCCAATAGCGGAGGGGCGGACATCAGAAGGGTGACCTCCAGCGCGCGCTGTGCCAGCGTGAGCACACTCTCCGGGGTCATTTCGCTCCTTTCAAGGGACGGGTGGTTGCCGACTCAACCGTGAAAACTCTGGACCAGCGAACCGATCAAAAGGTTCCAGCCGTCGGCAAGCACGAACAGCATGATCTTGAACGGCAGCGATATGGTCGCCGGCGACATCATCATCATGCCCATCGACATCAGCACGCTCGCCACCACCATGTCGATGATCATGAATGGCAGGAACACCAGGAAGCCGATCTGAAAGGCGGTTTTCAACTCGCTGGTGACATAGGCGGGAATCAGGATCTTGAGCGGCACCTGCGAAGCATCCTGCATCGGCCCCTGATTGGCGATGCGCGCGAATAACGCCAGGTCCGCTTCGCGGGTCTGGTTCAGCATGAAGGCGCGCAACGGCACCGCGCCCTTTTCCAGCGCCTCGGGAAAACTGATCTTGTGCTCGGCCAGCGGCTGATAGGCATCCACGTAGATGCGATCGAGCACCGGTGACATCACGAACAGGGTGAGGAACAGGGTTATGCCCAGGAGAACCTGATTGGACGGGGTCGATTGCACCCCAAGCGCATGGCGCAGCAGCGACAGCACGATGATGATGCGGGTGAAGCTGGTCATCAGCAGCAGCACCGATGGCAGGAACGACAGTGCGGTGAGCGTGAGCAGCGTCTGAATGCTCAAGGTGTAGGTCTGGCCGCCGCCCGGGGCGGGCTTGCTGCTGAATGCGGGCAGGGACAGGTCCTGGGCCAGGGCCGGTGCGCTGATGAGCAGGGCAAGGAGCAGCAGGGCGAGCACGCACCGGAGGTGCTTACTCATGTGGGCGGTTTTCCGAAAGGCGGCGCAGCCAGGTCGCGAAACCCGATTCTGCAAGCGCCGCGGCGCCGGTTTTCCCCGGACTGCCAGCGCCCGCGGATTCGATTCTTGGCATGGTATGCAGGGTGCGCACCTGTCCCGGTGCCACACCGACCAGCAACCAGGTGCCGCCGACCTCGACCACGACGATGCGCTCGCGCTGGCCGACAGCGGCTCCGCCGACGATGCGGATCAACCCGGACCCGGTGCCACGCAGGCCGGAATAGCGTTTCAGCAGCCAGGCGATGCCGCCAAGCAGGGCGAGGACGACGGCCAGGCCCACAAGCATCTGCGCGATGCTGCCTGCGGCCACCGCAGGTCCGCTGCTGGTGGCCGGGGCCATGGCGATGGCGTTGCCCGGCCCGCAAGACCACAGTACCAGCGCAGCTGCCGATGCCTGCAAGCGTGAAACGATAACTCGGGGTTTGAGCACCGCGCTTACCGGTTCAACTTGCGGATGCGTTCGGAGGGCGTAATGATGTCGGTGAGGCGGATGCCGAACTTGTCGTTGACCACCACCACTTCGCCCTGCGCGATCAGGCAGCCGTTGACCAGTACGTCCATCGGCTCGCCCGCCATGCCGTCGAGTTCGACCACCGAGCCCTGGGCCAATTGCAGCAGACTCTTGATGGCGATCTTGGTGCGCCCCAGTTGCACCTCGAGCTGCACCGGGATGTCCAGGATCATGTCCATGTCGGTGTGCTGGGGATTGGTGGTTCCGCTGGAGGAGAACTGCTCGAAAATCTGCGCCGGCGCCGCGACATTGTCGGGAGTGCGCGGGGCCCGCGTCGCGGTTTCCTGTTCCTGCATGGCGGCGCCCCAATCGTCGGCGCTGATTTGTGCTTTGTCCGGAATGTCGCCCATGTTCGTCTCCATTTCATTCACTGACCTGGGTGGTCAGAATTCTTTCAACCTTCAATGCGTACTGGCCATTGAACAGTCCATATCGGCACTCGAGCACCGGCACTCCGTCCACTGCGGCGGTTATGGCTTCGGGGATGTCGAACGCAATGACGTCGCCGGCGCGCATGTTGAGTATCTGTTTGCAGGTGACCGAAGCCCGGCCCAGCGTGGCCACCAGATCGACCTCCGCGGCCTGCACCTGCTGTGCCATCAGGCGCAGCCAGCGCTTGTCCACTTCAAGATGGTCTCCCTGCATGCTGCTGTAGAGCAGGTCGCGGATCGGTTCGATCATGGCGTAGGGCAGGCAAATGTGAAACTCGCCCGAGGTTGAACCGAATTCGATGTTGAAGGTGGTTACCACCACCACTTCATTGGGCGTGACGATGTTCGCGAACTGCGTGTTCATCTCGGAGCGCAGGTATTCGAACTTCAGCGCGTACACCGGATTCCAGGATTTTTCGTACTCCTCGAACACCACCCCGAGCAGGCGCTGGATGATGCGCTGTTCGGTCTGGGTGAAATCGCGCCCTTCAACGCGCGTGTGGAACCTGCCATCGCCGCCGAACAGGTTGTCCACCACCAGGAACACCAGATTGGGATCGAAGATGAAAAGCGCCGTGCCGCGCAGCGGCTTGGCCTGGACCATGTTCAGGTTGGTGGGTACCACCAGATTGCGGATGAATTCGTTGTACTTGAGAATGCGGATCGGACCGACCGAGATTTCGGCGGTGCGGCGCATGAAGTTGAACAGGCCGATTCGAAACTGCCGCGCGAAGCGCTCGTTGATGATTTCCAGGGTCGGCATGCGGCCGCGAACGATGCGTTCCTGGGTGGCAAGGTTGTAGGGGCGAACTCCGGAGGTGTCCACCGCCTCCTTGACCTCCTCGGTCTCTCCGCTGACGCCCTTGAGCAGCGCGTCAACCTCGTCCTGCGAAAGAAAATCCTGGGTCATTGTCGCTACTGCACTACGAAGGAAGTAAACAGAACGCTGTCGATCGATTGCGCGGGGATGCGCCCGGCAAGCGGCTGGGTGATCTCGCGCGTGAGTGCGATGCTGAGCGCTTTCTTGCCCTCGACGGAGTTGAGTTCGCTGGCAGTCTTTGCCGAGAGCAGCATCAGCACGCGGTCGCGGACCTCGGGCATATGCAGTTTGATGGCATCGGTTACCGCTGAATCGGTCGCTTTGATCACCAGCGTGACCTGAAGGAACTGCGGCGAGGCCTCCTCGCTTTGCAGGTTGACCGTGAATTGCTCGAGCGGGATGAATATCGGCGGCTTGCTGGAGGCTTGTTTTGCCACTTCGGCTTTTGCGGCCCCCGCCTTGGCTGTGGGTTTGGCTTCCTCGTCAGCCGGTGCGTCATGCAGGAAGTACCAGGTGCCGCCGCTGCCGGCGGCAAGCACCAGCACCACCAGCGTCAGGATCTTGAGCATGCCCCCTTTTTTTCGACGCGGTGCGGGGGCTTCATCGGCTTCGGGCTCTGCCGCGGGAGGAGCTTTTGCCGCAGCTTTGGGCTGCTTACTGCTGCTGGTTGCCATGCGATTTGCATCCCTTGGAAAGTGAGTTAATTATTGGCGATGAGCGGCCGCCGCACTCGATGAAACAAAAGGGTGAATGCCCATCAGATCGGGCTTTTGCGCCGCCCTGCGGCATGACGTTGCGGGGGCGCGCGGGGTGCGCAGGCGCGCGGGGGCGCAGCAGTGAGGCAAGATGCCTGGGGCGATGCGCCGCCAGACAAGGACTAGAGGGTGGGTTTCCCTCGTTTCCAAACAGACACTCAGGCGAAGGTATCGACCAGGCCAAGGGATGGGCGCAACTGCCGTGCACCGCGCTGCTCGAATCCGGAATCCACGCCGGCCAGATTGGTGGATGTGGCGTAGCCGCGCGGCTGATGTTGAGCCTGGGGCTGCGCCTGCTCGCGAAAGGATTCGGCACTGACGCTGGCCTGGCCGAGAAAAATGCCGCTCTCAGCGAGCATTTCCCGCAGCCGCGGCATGGCGCTCTCTACTGCTTCGCGCACCACAGCGTGAGCGGAAAAGAATTGCGCGCTTGCCTGGTCATTGTTCAGCGTCAGGGTTATTTTCAGCGGACCCAGATCGGGCGGATTGAGGTGCAGCTGCGCCACCTGGTGGCGTTGTCCGGCCATCCATACCAGCTTGTCGCCCAGGCCCTTATCCCAGTCGCTCGCCCCGACACGCGCCTCCAACCTCGCCACCGCGGCCGGCTGCGTGGCTGGAGCGCTAGCGCCGCTACCGGAATGCATTGCGACAGCGATTGCCGGGGATGTCAGCGGCTTCTCCAGCACTCCCGGGGTGAAGGCCGTTTCCTGCCGCAGTTCACCAGGGCTTGGCTGTCCGATTTTGCCGGGTGCGGCAAAATCTGCCGTGACTGCCTCTGCCGCCAGTGCGGGCGAGGTGGTGTCAGCCGCCGCCGCAAGTGCGGCATTGGCCAGGCGGTGCTGGGCGGCTGCGAATCCGCGTGCGCCATGCGCGCCAGCGTTTGCGCTCATGGTGTTTGAGGCCACCTCGCTTGCAGCCAGCAGCGGTGCGTTGCCGAGGAGGAATACCGGGGCCGCATCCGCAGTGGCGGCTGCAGGCGCCGTATCCTCTTGGGGGTCTGTCCCGTCGGCGCTGTTAGCGGCGCTTCCTTTGGTCCGCGCCTTGTCGTCCGGGTGTTGCCCCAGTTCCTGAGCAAGAACGGCCTGGAAAGGCTCCTCGTTGGTTTGTGCGCTGTCGGCACGCGCGGAGGATTCGTTGAGCGAGTTGCTGGTGCCCGAGCGCGAGGCAGCGGCGGGAACGGGTGAAGAGGGGGGGATGGGCAGGTCGGCCAAGATGATTCCTTCGAAAAAACGTAGCTGGACAGTGTCAGCTGCCAGCGATGCAAGCAGCATGCCAGGGGCAGCCCGCCTAGCCCATCGCGACGCTTCTGCCGAGGAAGCCCTTCAGCGCGAATTCATCCTGTTCCTTTTGTTCCTGCACGGACTCGCGCCTGATCTCGGCCGAGTGGTGGCGTACGGAAAGGGTGTCGAAGGATTTGAGTTTGCGCTGCTCCGAGTGCCAGTTTTGCAATCCGACCTGGACTTCGTGCTTGGATACCGCTACGGTCGCGCGCTGTTGCGAGATGGCGGCATCTATCTTGTCGATGAATTCGCGGTAATTGCGCCAGTCGACACTGCCAATGCCGGTGCGGGCCATGCGCGCCAGGTTATCCGTATATTCGCGGCGGTACTCGATCAACGTGCGCAGGCGCTCCACCATCTCGCGCTCGTGCCTGTTGAGGACGCCAAGCTGCGCCGCGGCGGTGTCGCTGTGCGCGCGCGCCAGTTCGAGCAGGGTCTGTAAAGGGAAGGGCTTCGACATATATTCAATCCTTCTCGGTCACTGAGCAGTTAACGGCACATTTTCCGCCGGGAGTAGGGCATTCAGCTGGGTGATGCTGGTGGCATAGGGCTGGCGCTCGCGCATGCCCTGTTGCAGGAATGCATCGAGCCTGGGGTGAATCTGGATTGCCTGATCCAGTGCCGGGTCGTTGCCGCTGGCATAGGCGCCCACGCTGATCAGGTCGCGGCTGCGCTGGTAGCGGGCATAGTGGGCCTTGAAACGCTGTACCAACCGCAGTTGCTGCGGGCTGACAAGGTTGGGAAGTACGCGGCTGATAGAAGCCTCGATGTCGATGGCCGGATAATGTCCCTGATCGGCAAGCGCGCGCGACAGCACAATATGGCCGTCAAGGATGGCACGTGCGCTGTCGGCGATCGGGTCCTGCTGGTCGTCGCCTTCGGTCAGCACGGTGTAGAAGGCGGTTATGGAACCGACGCCTTCATTGCCGTTGCCGGCGCGTTCCACCAGTTGCGGCATTTTTGCGAATACCGAGGGCGGGTAGCCCTTGGTGACCGGAGGCTCGCCAATCGCCAGGGCGATTTCCCGCTGCGCCATGGCAAAGCGGGTCAGCGAGTCCATGATCAGCAGCACATGCTTACCCTGGTCGCGAAAATGCTCCGCGATCGTGGTGGCATACGCGGCCCCTTGCAGGCGCATCAGCGGGTTGGTGTCCGCAGGCGCCGCGACCACCACCGAGCGGGCCAGTCCTTCCGGGCCGAGAATGTCTTCGATGAACTCCTTTACTTCGCGGCCGCGTTCGCCGATCAGCCCCACCACGATGACATCGGCGCTGGTATAGCGCGCCATCATGCCAAGGAGCACGCTCTTGCCGATGCCGCTGCCGGCGAACAGTCCCATGCGCTGACCGCGGCCGACGGTCAGCAGCGCATTGATGGAGCGCACGCCGACGTCAAGCGTATGCGTTATCGGCATGCGTCCCAGAGGGTTGAAAGGGCGGCTGTGCAGCGGCGCGCTGTGCTCTGTCTGCAGCGGGCCGAGGCGGTCCAGCGGATGACCGGCGCCGTCGAGAACCCTGCCGAGCAGCTTTGCGCCCACCGGCATCTGCTTGGCGCGGTCCAGGCCGCGCCGCCGCGGTTGGCTGACTCTACCGTTTTGCGGCAGGGCCTGAGCGGCTTCAACCGGGATGACACGCGCCCCTGGTACCAGGCCCCAGACTTCATTGGTCGGCATCAGGTACAGGCGCTCGCCCGAGAAGCCGACCACTTCCGCATCGACTCTGTTGCCGTTGGGCAGTTCCACCGAACAGCTGCTGCCTACCGCCAGCTTGAGGCCGGTGGCCTCCATCACCAGCCCGGCCACGCGTGTCAGGCGCCCGCTGGCCATCAGCGGAGTGGTCATTGCGACCAGTTCGCCGCAATCGCGCAGGAAGCCGCTCCAGCGCGGCGGGCGCACATTTCCCCCGGGCTCAGTCAATCCAGGCATGGCCGTCTCCAATCGCGGCGGCCACTCGCTGCCAGCGGTTCTCCAGCGTCGCGTCGATATCGCATTCCGATGTTTTCAGGCGGCAACCGCCGCGCAGTACGGCGACATCCTCGATGATCTCCCAGCCCGAGCGCGTGAGCTGCTCGCCAAGGCGGGTGCGTACCAGCGCCGCGTCCTCCGGGTGCAGGATCAGGTGCGCGCGCCTTTGCGTCTGCGGTGCCTGGCTAAGAACTTCGTTGATCACCGCGAGGATCAGCTCCGGGTGCAGCTGCAGCGCCTGGCGCAGTACCTGTTTGCTGATGGTCAGCGAGAGCGCCAGCAATTCGTCGGCCAGGCGCTGGTCGCATTGCTGTGACTCTTCCGTGAGGGCGGCGACTACCTGCTGCAGGCGCGTTGTTTCGGCCGCGGCGCGCCCGTTGCCTTCGCGGTAGCCCGCGGCGTAACCCTCATCGTGGGCCTGCTGCTGCAGGCGCTCCAGCTGTTCTGCGGTCGGCAGCTGTATGGCGTTGTGGTGCTGCTTGATGCCATCGAACGAATCGAGTTCCCAGCGCTGGTAGGCGGTGCGCTGCTCTTTCGCGTTCACTGCGGCGGCGCCAGCTGCCGGATCCATGGCGCTAGACATAGCTTTCATCGCCCTTGCCGCCGAGCACGATCTGGCCTTCGTCGGCGAGGCGGCGCACCACCTTCAGGATTTCCTTCTGTTCGGCTTCCACTTCGGATACGCGCACCGGGCCTTTCGCCTCGAGGTCGTCGCGCAGCATTTCGGCGGCGCGCTGCGACATGTTCTTGAACACCTTTTCGCGCAGTTCCTCGGACGATCCCTTGAGGGCGAGAATCAGCGATTCGGACTGAACCTCGCGCAGCAGCAGCTGGATGCCGCGATCGTCGATGTCCAGTATGTTTTCGAACACGAACATTTCGTCCAGGATCTTCTGCGCCAGTTCGGCGTCGTATTCCTTGACGCTCTCGATGACGCCGCCTTCGGTCGTGCCGGACATGAAATTGAGAATTTCGGCCGCGGCGCGCACCCCGCCCATCGCGCTTTTCTTCAGATTGTTGTTGCCCGAGAGGAGCTTGGTCAGCACATCGTTCAATTCGCGCAATGCCGTGGGCTGAATGCCGTCGAGGGTGGCAATCCGCAGCAGCACGTCGTTGCGCAGGCGCTCAGGCAGCTGGGTGAGGATCTCGCTCGCCTGATCGCGGTCCAGGTGCACCAGAATGGTGGCGATGATCTGCGGGTGCTCGTTCGCGATCAGTTCGGCAACCGCGGAGGAATCCATCCATTTCAGGCCCTCGATGCCGCTGGTGTCGCCGCCATGCAGGATGCGGTCGATGAGGTTGCCTGCCTTGTCGTCACCCAGCGCATTGGTGAGCACGCTGCGGATGTAGGCCCCCGAGTCCAGGCCCAGTGAAGATTTCTCCTCCGCGCTGCTGCAGAATGCGGTGAGCACCGATTCAACCTTGTCGCGGGTGATGTTCTTCAGGTTGGACATCGCCACGCCGAGCTTTTGCACCTCGCGTGGCGCGAGGTGCTTGAAAACCTCGGTCGCGCCCTCTTCACCCAGAGACAGGAGCAGTATGGCGCTCCTCTCAACACCTTCGTCATTCATCGCCGGATACCCATTCCTTGACTACGTTGGCCACCAGTTTCGGTTCACTGCGCGCGAGTTGCTTCGCCGTGTCGAGGTTTTCGGTGTAGCCGGCGCGACGCTGCTGCGTGGCGGTTTCGGCAACATGTGCGGCGGCGACATCGGCGAGTTCGGGTGCGGGCAGGCGAACTTCGGCCAGCTTGGTCAACAGCGGGCGCAGCACCCCCAGTACCAGGAACAGCACCAGGCCCGCGATCAGCACGTTTCTGCCGACATCCTTGGCAGTGGCGATGGTCTCCGGTTGCTTCCACAGCGGAACTTCGGCGGCAATGGGTTCGGCGTCGGCTACGGAAAAAACGCTGTTGGTCACATTCAGCGAATCGCCGCGGTCCTTGCTGTAGCCCATGACTTCCTTCACCAGTGCATTGATCTGCTCGACCTCATCGGTCTCGAGCGGTTTGCTGGTGACCTTGCCCTCGGCATCGACCTGCTTGCGGTGGTTGACCACCACAGCGACCGACAGGCGTTTGATCATGCCCACCGGCTGACGCGTATGGCGGATGGTCTTGTCGACTTCGTAATTGATGGTTGAGTCGCGCCGCGAATTGCCCTGTGCGACGGATCCTCCCGTCTGTGCAGCAGCAGCAGCGGGCGCCGCTGCCGGCTGTCCCGGCGCCGCCCCGGCTGGCGCGGCGTTCGGGGCGGTGATGGGCGCGGTGGGCGTGCTGGGGGGCTGGTTGCTGAGCGCCCCGGGCACACCGCCTGCGGAGCCGTTGCCGGAGCCGCTGCCATTGGATTCGCTGGTCTGCTGGCTGCGTATGGCAGCCGCTGCTGCGGCCGCCTGGTTGGGACTGTAGATTTCGGCGACATTTTCCGATTGCGTGAAATCGATGTCCGCAGTCACCTGGGCGAGCACGTTGTTCGGTCCGGTAATCGGGGTGAGGATTGCCTCGATTCGCTTGACGAAGCTCTGCTCGACTTCGTGCAGGTATTTAAGCTGGCCGGGTTCGAGCCCGAGGTTGTTGCCTGGCTGGGCGGTCAGCAGGCTGCCGGTCTGGTCGATCACGGTCACGTTCTTGACCGGCAGGTCCGGAATGCTGCTCGAGACCAGATGAACGATGGCGCTGACCTGGCCGGCATCCAGGTTGCGGCCCGGGTGCAGGCTGAGCAGCACCGAGGCGCTGGGCTTTTGCTGCTCGCGCACGAACACCGAAGGCTTGGAAAATGCAAGATGCACGCGGGCGCCGTTGACCGCCGCGAGCGACTGGATCGAACGCGCCAGTTCGCCCTCCAGGGCGCGCTGGTAATTTACCTGTTCCTGAAACTGGGAGGTGCCCAGCTTCTGCGTTTCCATCAATTCAAAGCCGACCAGGCCACCCTTTGGCAGTCCCTGGCCGGCAAGGCGCAGACGCACCTCGTGGACTTGATTGGCCGGTACCAGCAAAGCGCCGCCGCCTTCGGCGAATTTGAAAGGAACGTTCATCTGTTGCAGCGAACTGATGATGGCGCCGCCGTCGCGGTCGGACAGGTTGGCGTAGAGCACCCGGTAATCCGGGGTCTGGCCCCACATCCACCCTCCGGCCATCAGCGCCACTACCGCGGCGAGGGCGACCATCAAACCGAATTTCTGCTGCAACGGGATCATGCCAAGCACCTGCATGCGGTGTGCGGGCAGTCCAGGGGTTCCTATTGCCATAATGTGCCACCCGACTTGTTCTGCTCGAATTTGAATGCGGATTGCGTGAGTTTCATGCTGGCCGTTGTCCTGTTGCGCGTTCTATTGAAGGTCTGAGCTGATTATGGGCAAGCCGCAAATCATCAATTCGGCAAGAAGAGGGCATTTACCGGCCTTTATCGTGCTCAGGGCGCAAACCGCCCGATGCTAGTCTGCGATGCATCGAAAACCACGGTAAAGGCGGCCGTGCACGCCACCCGGCGCGGTGGCGGCACACAATCATGGATGCGCTCAGCACACTCGACCCGCAGCACCTGGAGCAGGCGTTTCAGGTGTTCAATCTCGCCTCTTCGGATCTGTGCGTTGCCTATGCGGAGCTTCGCCAGCAAGCTATTGTTCTAACGGAAGAACTTGCGCTTGCCAATGGGGAGTTGCGGCGCCAGTTCGCGGAAAAGGAGGCGTTGCGCGAATCGGCCCAGCGGCGCGAGCGACTTGCCGCCATGGGAGAAATGGCGGCGCGCCTGGCGCACCAGTTGCGCACCCCGCTGGCCACGGCATTGCTGTATTCGGCCCAGTTGCGCGAGCCGGATTTGCCCGCGGACAAGCGCATCGGTTTCGCCGCAAAGACCGTGGACCGCCTGCATCACCTGGAACGGTTGATCGAGGACATGCTGCTGTTTGTGCGCGGAATCGGCTCGACCTCCGAACCGGTGGCAGCGGCGACCCTGCTTCGGGAGGCATTCCAGACCATGGAGCCGCAAGCGCTGGCACGTGGATTGCTTTTTGAAATGAAAGACGACAGTGCCGGATGCCTGTTGCAGGCAGATCGGCAGGCGCTCCTGGGAGCCCTGCTGAGTCTGATCGAAAACGCGCAGCAGGCCTGCGTCAGCGGCGGGCGGCTGTGCCTGTCGGCAACCGCCTGGGCAAGCGAACTGGAGATTATCGTCAGTGACACCGGTAGCGGCATCGATGCGGAGACTCAACAGCGATTGTTCGAGCCTTTTTTTACCACCCGCAGCGGCGGCACGGGCCTGGGACTGGCCATTGTGCGTGCGGTGGCCGAGGCGCACGGCGGCAGCATCGGCGTGCGTTCGGCAATCGGCTCGGGCAGTGAATTTACGTTGCGCCTGCCGCTTGCGGCGTCGCTGCAATGCATATTGCCGCATGAACTGCAAGGACCTGCCAATGACATCCCAGCCACTGTTGATCGTTGAGGACGACTGCGACCTGCGCGACGCGCTTTGCGTCACGCTGGAGTTGGCGGGGTTTGCCGTCATTCCAGCCTCCGATGGCAGCGAAGCGCTCTCGATCATGAGGACCAGTCGCGTCGCGCTGGTGATCAGCGACATCCAGATGCAACCGCTGGACGGCATAGGACTGCTGCACGGGATCAAGCAGGATTATCCCGGCGTTCCCGTGATCCTGATGACCGCCTTCGGGGATATCGAACGCGCGGTGGCGGCTATGCGCGCCGGCGCCAGCGATTACCTGGCCAAGCCATTCGAACCTGCCAGCCTGCTGGAGAAGGTCGAACGTTATCGCCTGCGTCCGCTGCTCGAGGCGGATGAAGGACCGGTTGCGGCCGATCCGAAAACCTGCGCGCTGCTCGCCCTGGCCGAGCGCGTCGGCGCCTCGGCCACCACGGTGCTGCTCTCGGGCGAAAGCGGCAGCGGCAAGGAGGTGCTGGCGCGCTATCTGCATCGCCATTCACCGCGCGCCGGCAAGCCATTCATTGCCATCAACTGCGCCGCGATACCCGACAGCCTGATCGAGTCCACCTTGTTCGGCCACGAGCGCGGTTCTTTCACCGGGGCCAATCAGGCCCAGGCGGGAAAATTCGAGCAGGCGCAGGGGGGGACGCTGCTTCTGGACGAAATCTCGGAAATCCCCCTGGCACTGCAGGCCAAACTTTTGCGCGTGCTGCAGGAACGCGAGGTCGAGCGGGTGGGTGCGAAGAAGGCGACAGCCCTCGATATTCGCGTCATTGCCACCACCAACCGCGACCTGGCCGCCTGCGTGGCCGTCGGCACCTTCCGCGCCGACCTTTTCTACCGGCTCAACGTCTTTCCCATGGTGGTTCCTCCATTGCGGGAGCGCAGCGGCGACATCGCGCCGCTGGCGCGCCGGCTGGTAGCGCGCCAGGCGCAACTGCTGGGGCGTCCCCAATTGCGGCTTGCCCCGTGCGCCGAGCAGCGCCTGCTTACCCATGCGTGGCCGGGCAATGTGCGCGAGCTTGAAAATGTACTGCAGCGCGCGGTGATCCTCGCCGCGGACGACCTGATCGAAGCCGCACAACTGGACTTTGGCGTTCCTCAGGCGGTGTTGCAGGCTGGCGTGCCGGCCACGCCGGTGACGCAGCAGCCCGAAGTGGCCGCCGCGGGTGCGGCCATGGACATGAAGTCACTGGAGCGGGCCCACATCGTGGAGACCCTGCTGGCAGTCAACGGCTCGCGCAAGCTGGCTGTTGAGCGGCTCGGTATCAGCGAGCGGACCTTGCGCTACAAGTTGCAGCAGTACCGTCTGGAGGGCGGGCTGGTTTGATGCCCTGCCGCCGAAATTAGGATAGGAGAAAACATGGATATCAAGGCAATAGACAATCTGCTGGGACAATTGCGCGCGGCCTCGGCTGCCGCAGGGGCGCCCGCGGGCGGCGTTGCGACCGGCGCGGCCGCTACGGGCGGCATACCGGATTTCGGAACGCTGCTGAAAAACACCCTCGAGGCGGCCAACAGCACCCAGCTCAATGCGACCCACCTGGCGCGCGATTTCGAGTCGGGTGCTGTCGGGACCAACCTGAGCGATGTCATGGTGTCGATGCAGAAGGCCAACATTTCATTCCAGGAAATGGTGCAGGTGCGCAACCGCCTGGTATCGGCCTATCACGACATCATGAACATGCAGGTATAGACAGGATTCCACCATGTCAGTCGTCACGGTATTCAACCAGAAAGGCGGGGTGGGCAAGACCACCACCTGCGTCAACCTCACAGCGGCGCTGGCGCGCATGCAGCGCAGACCGGTGGCCATCGATCTGGACTCGCAGGCGCATCTGACACTGTCGCTGGGTTTGCGCGGCGTACTGGGCGCGGACAGCATGGCCGGATTCTTCAAAGAGGAGCGCACTCTGGAGAGCCTGTTGCAAACCGCGCCCGGGGGCATGCAGGTGATTCCGGCGCATCTGGAACTGGCCAAGGTCGACGCGCTGTTCGGCAGCAACAAGAGCATCGCCGGACGCCTGCGCGCCGGCGTGCGCTCGAGCTTCCCGCATAACGGATTTCCCATACTCATCGACTGCTGTCCGATGATGGGCGTGCTGACCCTCAACGCGGTGCTCGCTGCCGACCGGGTGTTGATCCCGGTCTCCGCTGATTATCTTTCGCTGCAGGGCGTGCACCGCCTGGACGCGGCGCTGCAGGCGCTGGAGAAAACCTTGAAGCGCAGCTTTCCGCGCAAGGTGGTGGTGACCCGCTTCGACAGCCGCCGGCGCCTGTCCTATGAAATCTATGAAAAGCTCGGGCAGCACGTCGGTGAAGCCCTGTGTCGCACCTGCATCACCGAGAATGTGAGCCTCGCCGAGAGCCCCGGACACGGCATGGATATCTTCAGTTATGCCCCGCAGAGCCAGGGGGCCAAGGACTATCGCCTGCTGGCCGAAGAATTGCAGGGCGAGGGCTTCTTCGACTGAGGTGCCGGGAACGCGCGGCCAAAAGCGCGCCGCGCTGCTGCCAACAGCCGGCGCAAGTTTTGTGCGACGGCGGTCTCGCCAGCTCAGCGTCCGCCCAGGCGGTTCTTGCGTTCGCGCTCCACATTGTTGATGTAACGCTGGATCTTCGCGCGTTCGCGCTCGGGCATGGCGACGAATTCGCAGCCGATGTGCTTGTGGCGGTTGCCGTTCTTGAGGTTCACCTCAAAGATGCTCTTGACTCGCAGGTCTGCCGTCACCATGCCGATTTCAGGCAAGGGGATGCGACATCCCAGGAAACAGGCGTCGGTTTCGATTGCGGAGGGATCGCTGCTATCGATGATCCCGATTCCGCCGCAACTCAGGTCGACGATACTCGCCTCCGCCGGTACCGACAGCGGCGGTACCTGAGGCCCGATCAGGCACTTCAGCGGTTGCACCAGGGGCGTGGCTATGCGGAAGAACTCGCGCCGCTGCAGGCGCAGCAGTGCGCTTGGCAAAGGGGTGCTGAAGGCATCGCGGCCATCGAAATTCACCTTGCTCAGGCTGCCGGTGTAGAACTGGATCTTGATGCGATCGTGGACCGTCACGAAAGTGATGCGCTTGGCCTGCAGCGCGCGCTGGTTGGCACCTGTATCCGCTCCAAAATCCAGCACCAGCTCATCCGTTTCCGCCCTAACCGCGAGGATGGTGGTGATGACAAAGTTATTGCCGCCGCTGAAATACGCCGTCACCAGGCTGCCCGCTTTTTGCAGCGTGAACAGCACCGACACGATGCCCACGCGCGAGTCGATCAGATACTTGCTCAGCTCCGAAGGCTCGCACTCTATGGTCAGCGGTTTTCCCGGCAGATTGGGCATTTTGATGTCCGGCTTGCGCAGTTGCAGTCCGATTTTATAGCAAACCCGAACCTGATTTTCCCCATCGTCCCAGGCCGCTGGCATCAACGGCGGGGGTTCCGTTCAGTTGCTGCTGTTCCAGGCGGTAAACCCACACCAGCAGTTCGGCCACGGCGCGATACAACGCAGGCGGAATGCGCTGGTCGATGTCGACTTGCATCAGCAAGGACACCAGTTCCCTCGATTCATGCACGTACACGCCATGCTGATGGGCGCGCTCGATGATGGCTTGGGCAATCAGGCCGCGTCCTTTGGCCAGCACTCGCGGCGCGGCGTCATCGCGTCCGTAAGCCAGCGCGATCGCAGCCTGCTGCGGCAACGGGATGGCTGTGTCGCCGGAACGCGCTTCGGTGGCGCTAGCGTATCGAACCAGCTGGCGGCGCGGGTCCGCGGGATCAGTGCGTGTCATGGCGGGCAATGGTGATGGCGGCTGGTGGTACGCCGGCGTCGCTGAGCGCCGCCTGCAGGGCGGGGCGGTGCTCCTTCAGCAGTGCCGCGCTGGTGGTGCTGGCTGCGTCAACCTTCACCTGCACGGCATTGCCGCCAAGCGTCACAACGGCGTCGATCCGGCCCAGTTGCGGAAGATCCAGGTGCAGCCGGGTCTGCCAGCTCGCGGGTTGGTCCGGATCGCTCCCGGTTTGCTGCCCGTGCTCTTCGATCTCCCATTGCATCCACTGATTGGGCCAGATTTCGAGCTGCAGAAGAAATTTTCCGCTCTCCAGGGCGGCCAGTTGCTGCTGCACCAGTGGTATTCCCTGTGGAGGTATCACCTGTTCCGTACGCAGTGTCGTTGTCGCGGAAAAAGAGTCGATTTTCGCGGGCAAAGCCGTTGCCGTAGCGGAATCGTTCAACGCCTGTGCCGGTGGTGCGATTCGAGTGAGGCTTGCCTGCGGCTCGGCGCGCAATTGGGCGAGATCGCGTTTTCCCGACAGCCAATCGGCCTGGTGCGCCTCGTAAAACAGGCCGCTTTGCACCAGTTTGTTCTCCAGCGCGGCCGAGAGTGAAGCACCGTCGCCCGGCAAGGCCGCAAGCAAAGGCGCGGCGGCGGCGGTCCTGGCCAGCACCGCGGTTTCACCGGTGGCCGGCATCATGGCCGCGACCAGCCGTCCGGCCGCCGACAGTAGCGGCGTGTCGGCCACTTTGGGCAACACTTCCGTGAGCGCGAATGTCGGTCGCGGTTCGCTGCTGAGGAATCTGAGCTGCAGCCGGTCTCCGGAGGCAATGTAGGAGGGCAGTTGCATGCGCATTTCCTGTCCGGCCACCAGCACCTTGAAACTGCCATCGGGCAGTTTGCCCTCGACGCGCGCGCTGAGTATTTGCCCGGGCTCGAGCTGCGGCAACAGCCGCAGTGCTTCGCCGCGCGGGTTGAGTATCGACTTTCCCGTCTGGACCGGTTCGACACCGCTCAGAATTCCGGCCGGAATCATTCTGGCTCACTCCCTATGTCGCATCGGGGCCGGCAATTGCGGTCCAGGCGCCGGGGTTCAACTGCCGTGGTCGGTTTCGTACGCTTGCCGCAGCCGGTTTTCCTGTTGCGCGCTGCCCAGGTAGGTTGCCAGGTGAGTCATGCGCGGTTCAGTGAATTGCCGAATCGCGGCATCGTCGGCAAGCACCTTGTGGATGAGTTCGGCCTTGCGTTCGAGGTAAGCCGTATCGGGGCCGGTGACGCCATGCTCCACACGCTTGAGCGTCTCGGCGATTACGCGGCAATCCTGCTCCAACTCGATCAGCCGCTCCCAGTCGCTGTTGCGCGCGGCATCGAGCATCTGCCCGGTTTTCGCCGCCAGCGAACCGTAGGTCTGGAGAATGTGTTCGTAAGCGGGCATGGTTCAGAAGGCTCCAAAAGCGGCGAAGACGCGGTTGCGCGGCGCTGCATCAAGTCCGGCATTAACGCGCCAAACCACGCCGAGGTCATCCAAAGTTTCGCTGCTGCCGCGTAAGCTCACAGCCATAAACTCGCCTCGGTGATCGAATCAGCCATAGCCTAATATCGACCAGGGAGGGTCAAAGCTTTAATTACCCGCCTAAATACCTCGCTGTTAGACTATGCCCGGTTCGCGTCGGTGAACATGGTCACCGGGATCTCTATCCGGGAAGTATTCATACCCTGTTGTTTTCGTTACTGAATGCCGGTTTATGGGGGCATGCGCCTGACTGAGACGCTGGAATCGAAAATCGCACTGCGCCCGCAATTTTTGGTCCGTGTCGTGCGTCTTGCAAACCGGTCATGCCTTTGTGCCTTCGCTGGTGGATGTTGCCACCAAAAAATAATCGTCCGGTCGGCCGGCTTGGGGAATACGTCCATGAATTATCGCGACATCATCAGTATTGAGCCGGGAAAGCGCAGCGGCAAACCCTGCATTCGCGGGATGCGTATCACCCCCTACGATGTCCTCGACTACCTTGCCTCCGGCATGAGCATAGACGAGGTGTTGCGCGACTTTCCGTACTTGACGCGCGAGGATATCCAAGCGTGCCTTGCATACGCCGCAGACCGTGAGCGCGGACAGCTCGTTGCCTAGGTGTGAAGCTGCTTTTCGACCAGAACCTGTCCCCGTTGCTCGCAAGTCGGCTGTCGGATATTTTCCCGGAATCCACACATGTCCAGGATGTCGGGCTGGACAGGGCTGACGATACCGAGGTGTGGAAATACGCAGGCGCCAACGGATACATCATCGTGTCGAAGGATTCTGATTTCCAAGAATGTTGCTACCTGAGTGGGCACTACGACTGCTGCAGCGCGGCCTGCTTGATGGCTTCGGCAGCCCATTGGTTCAGGCTCTGACCGTGAGCGGCGGCGGCGATGGCTGCAGCCTCGTGCGTAGCCGGGTCGACCCTCAGAGAGAATTTTCCCGAGAAGTGCTTGCGCGGTTCGAGGCCGCGACGCTCGCAGGCTTCGAAAAACACGCGCAGTGAAATTTCGCCCTCGTGTTTCAGTCCTTCGACGTCGGCGGCGTAAAAGTCGGCCCCGCCATTGAGTCCAATGAACTCGCCCCTGAACATTTGAATGTCAGAGTCGAAGGCAATGACAGCCTGATAACCTCCAATCGTCATGGTGTTCATGGTTTCACTCCGTTCTCTTCCAGCCATTTGCGAATTGCGGCGATCGCGCCCTTGTCGGTATTCGGTGAAGGGTGGGGGCGATGAAATACCCGCACCAAACCGAATAGAAAGACTTCGACGCGCGAGCCTTCCCGCTGTTCAAACTCTGCACCGAGTTCCCGGAACAGCGCCTCGATGTCTGTCCAGCGGACATTTGCCGAGACCGGCCGAGCGAAGATCGATTCCAGGGTACGTTGGTGCCTGCGTTTCATGCTGAAATGGTAGCATAAAATGGTATCAAAGCAATTGATGGAATAGTGCTCGATTTATTTTGTGAAAGCGCTTCCAAGCGATTGATTCATAGCCGATTTGACCTGAAGCCCAAGCGCGAATGTTCAGATCACAGTCTGATCCGGCCAGTTGCAAACGGATGAATTAGTCGAGGGCCTGAACATGCTCGCAGACTTGCTGCTCATCCGATATCGTCGCATGTATGCAGGAATGACTACCCGCTTTCCCGGCGCTTTTCAGCGCCGGTTTAATGCACTTGCTGCGACTTGTCCTGCGCGCGTGTGCTGAGGATGTAAGTCTGGAGTTTGGTCATCCGCGGTTCGGCGTGTTTGCGCACCTCCGCGTCGTCGGCAAGTACCTTGTGGATGAGTTCGGCCTTGCGTTCGAGGTAAGCGGCATCGGGGCCGGCGGTGCCGTGCTCCACACGCTTGAGCGTCGCGGCGATGGCACGGCAATCCTGCTCCAGTTCAATCAGCCGCTCCCAGTCGCCGTTGCGCGCGGCATCGAGCATCTGCCCGGATTTTGCTGCCAGCGAGCCGTAGGTCTGGAGAATGTGTTCGTAAGCGGGCATGTTTCAGAAGGCTCCGTAAGCGGCAGAAACGCGGTTGCGCAGCGCCGGGTTGGGCGCGGGGGTGTCGGTTTGTTGCGCAGGCGCGGGCACTGGCGAGGCCGCCTTGGCCGCTGAGGTCGTCTTCGCCGCTGAGGCAGCATTCGCCGCTGAGGTCGTCTTCGCCGCTGGGGCCGGCGGGGCAGCGCTGGTCGGCGCGGCGGAGTTTGTCGGCGCGGCCTGTGGCGCAGCGCGACCCGGTGCGCTGCTCCCGGAGCCATAGGTCATTGAGGCGGCACTCTTCGGCGCAGCTGCAGGTAGCGCCGGTGGTTTTTTCGCGCCAATGATCTCCCATGCGCCGCCTAATTGCTCCAGCAATTTCGCCACTTCGTCAAGGGCTTCGGCATCGTTTTTGAGGTTGGCGTGAAACAGGCGCTGGCCCATGTACACATACAGGTCGGACAGATTCTGTGCCATTTCACCGCCGACTTTCAAATCCAGGCTGGCTTTGAGTCCGCCGTCGATAATCGACATCGCCTGGGAAATGGCCGTTCCCTTGGCGGCGATCTCCTTGCGCAGCATATGGCCGCGCGCTGCGGCCACGGCAGCGCGCGCGCCGTTGAACAGCAGCAGCACCAGTTGATGCGGGGCGGCCGAGGTTGTGATCGATTCGACGCCGGTGTTGCGGTAGGCATTCAGTACCGAACTGGGATTCGCGGTAAACATGGACCTGATCCTTGGTTATTTGGTGGTGGAGCCGGGCAGGTTGGCCAGTTGCTGAGTCAGGAACGTGCTGGTTGTGTTCATGCTGCTTATCAGCGTGTCCAGCGCGGAAAACTGCTTCTGGTAGCGCGCCTGCGTCGCGTCCAGGCGAACCTGCAGGTTGGTGCGGCGCGAGCCGATGGCGGTGATGGAGCGGTTGAGTCCCGTGGTTTGGCTGGAAAGCGGCCCGGTGGTTCCCAGCATGTTGTCTGCGGCGGTTTTTAAAGCGCTGCCAATGGCACTGGCCAGCGAAGAAACATCGACCAGGTTTGCCGATAGCGCGGCGCTGAGCTTGGCCGAGTCGAGTTTGAGGGAACCATCGGTCTGAAACGCGATACCCAGTTGCGACATTGTGGTGTAGCCGCCGCCGGTCTGCCGCGCGCCGGCGAGGATGGCGCGCACCTGGCGCTGCAGCGCAAGAACCCCATTTTCGCCCTGCATTACCGCGCCCTTTGCCGTGGCGTTGGCGATGGTGGTATTGGCGCTGTTGTAGGCCGAGACGATGGCATTAAGGGCGGAGCTAAGGCTGCTGCCGGTGCGCTCGACTGAAACGGTCACCGGGTTGATGCCGGTTTTGTTGGCGAGCTTCAGCGTCACGCCGGGGATGGCGTCGGAGACCGTGTTGGTGGCCGAACTGATGCTCACCCCGTCCACGGTGAACAAGGCGTTCTGAGCGGTCTGCGTTTCGTTGAAATTCTGCGAATCGGCGGTCGGGTCGTAGGTCAGCAGGGAGGAGATCGAAGCGTCGCCGCTTACCGTCACTTTCATGCTGCTCACCGCGCCGGTAGCGTTCGAGGTGAGCGCCAGGCGATAGGGGTGGTCGCTGCCGTCATTGATGATGCTGGCGCTGACACCGGTATTGGCCGCATTGATGGCATCACGGATGCCGGCCAGCGTGTTGTTGCTGCTGTCGATGGTCAGGCTTACGGGTGTTTTGCTCGCATTGGGCGTGAAATCGGCGCGTACGTACTGTCCGCCAACCGGGGCCACTTTGCTGATGGTGCCCAGCGTAAGCGTCACCGTGGTGCTGGCGCCCGCGCCAATGGTCGCGCTGCTGCTGGCTTTGCCTGGTGCGACCAGTTTCTGCCCCTGCGCCAGCTTCGAACCATCGACACTGACTGAATAGTTGCCTGCGATCGCGCTAGTGCTTGCCGTGGCTGTCAACACCGCGCTGTCGCTGACCGATGTCGAGTAGCTGGCGCTGCCCGCGGTTACCAATGCCTGTGCGGCCGACTGCAACGAGGACAGTGCCCCTTTGATCGAGCCCAGGCTGGAGAGCTTGGCCTGGTACTTGGCTTCCTGGGTGGCCAACTGGGTGAGCGGTCGCTGTTCCACCGCCATCAACTGGGTGATCAAGCTCTTGACATCGAGGCCCGAGCCTACGCCGGGTGCATTCAGGGTGCCGGTGCTGGTGATGCCGGGCAAGCTCACTGCCATAGTCCCACCTCTGTGATCAAAACAGCCATAGCCTAATATCGACCGTGGCGGATCAAAGCTTTAATTACATGCCCAAATGCCTCGCTTTTGCCGCGGCCGCCGGGCCGACGCAGCGATGCGCCGTCGGAACTATCGTGCTTTGCAGATGGCTGATTGCTTGGAGGAAGGCTGCTCTAGCCAAATAGCTCGCTATGCGAGCCAAGCCGCGCCAGTGCCAAGGTATTGGTATCTCGCTTGGAGTAAATCAGCAGCAAGTCGGGCTTAAGATGGCATTCGCGGTAACCTGCCCAATCCCCCGTCAGGGCGTGGTCGCGGCATTTTTCGGGCAATGGCTCATCTGCCATCAACAATGCCATCAACAATGCCAAAGCGGCTACTACCAAGGCCTCCCCATCCTTCCTATGGTGCGGGGTTGCTTTCATCCGCTTGTAATCCCGGCGGAAGCTTGTTGCCCGTTCAATCTTCCGCATTCAAGTCGGCCATCAGAGCTTTGAGCGTGTTGAATCGCTTGCCCTTGCCCGCATCCAGTTCTGTCATGGCCTTGCGGGTAGTGGCATTAGGGACTTTTACCTCAAAGGGCAGGCGCTTTTCATCAGCGACCCGCAGCATCAGCAGGCGGATGGCGTCGGAGATAGACAGGCCCATCGCTTCCAGGGCCTCGGCGGCGCTTTCTTTTGTCGCGGTATCGATCCGCGCCCTCACGTAAGTATTCATTGCAATGCCTTCAATCTGGTTTTTCAGGATGTCATTGTAGTCACACAGAGACTACACATCAAGGGCGTGAATTGCACCTTCGAAGATGCAAGTGAAATGGATTCTTTGCCCCGTTGCGTTCATGTCTAATTGGGGGCAGGGCAGAAATCACCACAAAAAAATCCCGCGCAAGCCGTTGCGGCCTGCGCGGGATGGTGAGGGTTTGACGCCGTTTAAGAGTTTGGCGCCCGGCCAGTCAGGCCTTCTGTTGCACCAGCAATCCGGTCAACTTGTCCAGCGACCTCGAGATGGCGAGCATTTCTTCCGACGGCATCTGCCGGATGACTTGGTTGGTCGCGGTGTCGATGATGCGCACCACCACCCGGTCGGACTCGCTGTCCACCGAGAACTGCATTTCCGCAGCCGATGACTTGAGAAAGTCGTTGATCTGGCTCGCGACCTGTCTGGCGGCATCGATATTCAGCGCTTGGGCCGTGGCCGTGGTTTGAGCCGCCGGGATTGCTGCGCGGGGTGGTGGGGCCGCTGCTGTTGCAACGTTCGATCCAGACGAAGGGCCCGCCCGCACTGCGGTCGATCCGTCCGACGGTGGTGTAACTTTACCGATCTGGATGTTCATGATCAATGTCCTTGTCGGGGCTGAAAGTCCCCGGCCGAAGTGCTACCGGCCGGGGAGACCTTCATGCCGCCTACTTCAGCAGCGAGAGCACGCTTTGCGGCAGTGCGTTCGCTTGCGCCAGCATCGCGATACCGGCTTGTTGCAGAATCTGATTGCGGGTCAGGTTCGCCGTCTCCTGGGCGAAGTCCGTATCCACAATCCGGCTACGCGCAGCCGTCAGGTTTTCGCTCGTACCCATCAGGTTGGCCATGGTCGATTCGAAGCGGTTTTGAACCGCACCGAAGGTGCTGCGCAGGGTGCTCACCGTCTCCAGGGCGGAATCGACGCGCTGGATCAGACTTTCAGCGTTCGCCACGTTCAGCGTGTTGCCGGTGCTGAGATCGCCGTCGGCAGCGAAGCTGGTAGCGCCGAACGCGAGTTCGGTAGCAGCCGAGTTCAACCCTGCCAGCGTGATGTCCTGCGAAGAAGACAGTTCCAGCTTTCCATTGCCCGAGTTGACAGAGGCATACACCCCCTGGACGTTGGAATTGATGGCGTTGACCAGTTGTGCGGCGGTGGTGAACAGTCCGGTGACGGCGACTGCATCGCCTCCGCCGAGCGCAATGCTCAGGTCGCCCGCGGCAAGGTCGAGACTCGCACCCGCATGCCCAGCGGCACCGGCCACGGCCGTGCCACTGCCGAAGTCCGCATTGCCCGCGCCCGTGAAGGTGCCGACGGCAGCGGGGTTGGCCGCACCGGCCGCAATGGTGGTGATCTTGAAGCCAGTGCCGCTGCCGGCTGAAACTTGGTAGACGCCGGCGGCCGCGACATCCAGTTTGCCCTGGAGCAGGCTGATCAGTCCATCCTGATCGTCGGCATCGGTCGTCAGGGTGATCACGTGGGTGTCGATGGTAAACCCGGCATTCTGGTTGTTGGCGGCGATGCCGTGGACCACCGACTGGCCGGCGGTCAGAATGGCCGGTGTCGTGCCGCTGATGGTGACGTCGCCCGCGCCCGCATTGGATGCCGTCAGCAGAACCTTGCCGCCGCCCGCATCGGTCGCGACGACACCGCTGCCGGCGTAACCGGTGCTGCCGGTAATGGCTGAAACCATGTTCGCGGCGGTGGTGATGTTCGAATTCAGCGTCACGGTCATCGTGGTACCGCCAGGGCCGCCGAGGGTGAAGGTCCTGTTCGCGGAGTTGTCTTGAGCGGCACCGCCGACGCGCACCTCACTCGCAGTCAGAATATTGGCGTTCGCGCCGCCGACGGTGACATTGCCGACACCCGCAGCAGTGTTGGTCAGCAAGACGTGGCCCAGGGTGTCGTCGCTAGCAGTCATCCCGCTGGCGCCGTAGCCGGAGCTGCCGACGATGGCCGCAACCAGGTCGGCTGCGTTGGTGATATTCGAAGTCAAATTGACGGTCATGGCGACGCCGGCGGAACCGACAAGGGTGAAAGTCTTGTTCGCCGCGTTGTTTTGAGCGACACCAGCCACGTTCGCTGCTACCACGCCGTTTTCAAGGATCGTGGAACCGGTGCCGCCGACCACGATGCTGCCCGCGCCCGCAACCGAGGCGGTCAGCAAGACGTGACCAGAGCCGTCGTTGGTGGCGACCACACCGCTGGTGCCGTAGCCGGTGCTGGAGGTGATGGCCGTAACCATTTGATCGACGGTGGTGATGTTCGTAGTCAAATTGACGGTCACGGCGCCGCTGCCGCCAGGGCCGGCCAGGGTAAAGGTCTTGTTGGCCGAGTTATCTTGAACTGCTCCGGGGGTGACAACGTCGCCCGCTGTGATGCCGGCTGCAATGGCCCCGGCGGAAGCAACCGTTATGTCCGGCCCGGCCGTGGCTGCCAGCACTCTCTGAATCTGAAGTTTTCCGCCAACGTTTGAGGCAGCGTACTTGCCGGCTGCAGCCGCATCCAAACCGGTCTGGACGGCGGTCACCAGGGCTGCCAGACCGCCGCCACCCGTGTAGTCTGCGGCCGCGACAGTAACGCTGTCACCGCCAACCGTAAAGGTGATCGCTGCTCCTCCTGCGGTGGAGTCTGTTCCCACGAGAGCGCCGGCCTGCAGGGACGTTCCTTTGGTCGCCGCTATCGAGGAATAGTCATGCGGTGCAATGGATTCGGTATGCAGCGTGGCCTTCGTCGCCGCGATGCTGGAGTAGTTGGTTGGCGTCACCGAACCCGAGGTCACGGTGCCATGTGTCGCTGCAATGCTCGAGTAGTTGTTTGCCGCGATCACGCCCGTGGTCACGGTGGCGGCGGCGGCGGTGATGTTGGTGAAATCGTAGCCGGCGGCAATCGAACCCACGTCATAGGAACCGGCAACGGCAGCTGAGGCAGCCGTGATGAGGCTGTCCACGCGCACGCCACTGCTGGCCAACGCCCGCGCGCCCATATCGGTGATTCTGGTGCTGGTCGAGAATCCGACGCTGATGGTCTCGCCGACGTTGGAGCCCACCTGGAACGTGGCGTTGCCGATGCCGCCATTCAGGATCTTTTGCCCGTTGAACGAGGTTTGCGAGGCGG
>CAIOLO010000027.1 GCA_903859155.1 uncultured beta proteobacterium | reverse complement strand
GCGATCCTGCCCCGATCAATACGACCTGGCGGTGAGCGACTACAACATGCCGGGCATGTCGGGGCTGGAGGTGGCGCAGGCGTTGCGGCAGATTCGCCCCGATCTGCCGGTGGTGCTGGCCTCGGGCTACATCACCGAGGAGCTGCGCGCCCAGGCGCCTGCCGCGGGCATACGCGAACTGATCTACAAACCCAATACGATCGATGATCTATGCGAGGCGGTAGCCCGATTTGCGCAGGCGGCCGGGGACAAGTCGAAGCCGTCCTGAACCATTGTTTTTCGATCGCGCGGCAAAGCGGTAGAGCGCTGCGCGTCATTCAGACGGCAAACGGGACGCAAACCAGGCCTGCGGCGTGACGCGAAACCTTGGGCACGAATCATGATTGCGACACCCGTTTATTCGCAATACCACCATCACTCCGCCATTGCATGTCGTTGCGGCTGATGCAGCGCTGATGACTCATGTGATGCCTGCGATATAGCCCTAATATGGTATTACCATCTTCCGTAAACATACGCGGAATGGTCATTCGCAGAAATAATTCATTACATTTTGTCGATCCTTTAAGGGGGTGCTTGCGCACTGACCGCCGGATTGCGCCAGCCGCCTCCCAGCGCCTTGTACAGCGCCACCGAGGCCTGCAGTCGCGTCAGCAGCACCTGCGCCGCCTGGTCCTGCGCGGAGAACAGCGTGCGCTGCGCATCGAGCACGGTGAGCAGGTCATCCGACCCGGCCTTGTAGCGCAGTTCGGCCAGCTGCAGCGAGCGCCTGGCCCCGTCACGCACCTGCTGCTGCAGCGCTTCCTGCTCGGCGCTGCGGCCGGCCGCAGCGAGGCTGTTCTCCACGTCGGCGAGCGCGGCGAGAATCGCGCGGCGATAGGTTTCCACCAGTTCGCCCTGACGGGACGCGCTGATATCGACCTGCGCCTGCAGGCGCCCGGCGTTGAAGATCGGCTGCAGCAGCGAGGTGCCCAGGCTGAGCGAGCGCGCCGGATTCGCCAGCGACAGCAGCGCAGAGGTGGCCACGCCCGCCGAACCGGTCAACTGTATCGAGGGCAGCAGCGCGGCGCGCGCGGCGCCGATGTTGGCATTGGCCGCGGCCAGTTGCGCCTCGGCGCTGGCCAGATCGGGACGGCGCAGCAGCAGGTCCGATGGCAGTCCCGGGGAGGCCACGGGCACACCCAGCGCGGTAATCGAGTTCGCCGCGATGTTGAATCCTTGCGGTGCGCGTCCCAGCAATATGGCGAGCGCGGCAAGCGACTGGCGCTCCTGCAATTGCAGCGGTGGCACCGCGGCGCGCTGCGTCAGCACCGTGGTTTGCTGGCGGTTGAGATCGAGCCCCGAGGCATTGCCGAACTTGAGCCGCGAGCCGACCACCGCCAGCACGCGCTCGGCGATGGCGATGTTGTCACGCGCGAGGCGCAGCCGGTCGCGCACCGAGAGCACCTGGAAGTAGGCATTGGCGACACCCGACACCAGTGTCAGGCGCGCGGTTTCGCCATCGAAGCGGCTGGCGGCGAGCGAGGACAGCGCGGCGCGCGCGCCCGAGGCGTTTTTCTCCCAGAAATCGATTTCGTAACTTGCCGACAGCGACAGGCTGCTCGCGTCGCCGGTGGCGGTGCGGCTGGCGCCTGCGGCGCGCGATTCGGCGCGCGAGCTGCCGGCGTTGAGATTGAGCACGGGAAACAGCGGCGCACCCGCCACACGGGCCTGCGCCTCGGCTTGCTCTATGCGGCGTATGGCGATGGCCAGATCGGGGCTGCCTTCGAGCGCCGCGGCAATCAGCGCGGCCAGCTCGCCCGAGCCGAATCCCTGCCACCAGTCCGCGGCAAGAAGTGTCGGCCGCCCCGCCGGCGTTTGCGTGTAACCCGCAGGCATTGCCACGCCGTGCGAAGGCGGCGGTGCGTTGAACGTGCCACAGCCGGCCAGCAGCGCCAGCAGCGCGCCCGCAGCCGCAGGCACGGCGCGTCTTCTGGCAGCGGCTGTTGTCATCGGCATCTCACTCCGCGGCCAGCGCCACGACCGGATCGAGGTGCGCGGCCTTGCGCGCCGGCATGAACCCGAAGACCAACCCGGTGGCAAACGCACAGCCGAATGCGAGCAGCACCGGCCCCGATGAATAGACAATGGGTTTGCCGAAATACTGGATGACCGCCGCCGCGCCAAGTCCGATGGCCACGCCGATCAGCCCGCCCAGCGAGGACACCACCAGCGCCTCGGTGAGGAACTGCTGCATGATGTTGCGGGTGCGCGCGCCGGTGGCCATGCGGATGCCGATTTCGCGGGTGCGTTCGGTGACGCTCACCAGCATGATGTTCATCACGCCGATCCCGCCCACCAGCAGCGATATCGCCGCCACCGCGCCAAGCAGCAGCGTCAGCGTGTTCTGCGTTTCCGAGGCGGTCTCGATGATCGAGGCCATGTTGCGGATCAGAAAATCATTGGTGCGGTGGCGCTCCAGCAGCAGATCGTTGACCGCATCCTGGGTTTCATCGATACGCGCCACGTCCTCCACCGCGACGGTCAGCGTGCGCAGGTGGCGCTGGCCGAACAGGCGCAGGCTGCCGGTGGTGAGCGGCACGAACACGATGTCGTCCTGGTCGGCGCCGAACGGCGTCGCGCCCTTGGCGATCATCACCCCGATCACCTGGCACAGGATGTTGTTCACCATGATGTACTTGCCGACCGGGTCGGTGCCGCGCGGGAACAGGGTGTCGGCCACCGTCTGCCCGAGCACCACCACCGAGGCGTACTGGCGCACGTCGTTCGCCGAAAAGAAGGTGCCGCTGGCCACGGCCCAGTTGCGCCCGAGCGGGAACATTTCCGAAGTGGCGGTGGCCGAGGTCTGGTAATCGACGTTGCCAAAGCGCACCGTGGCGCCGCCGCCCAGCTCCGGCACCGCCGCCAGCACATTGGGCAGGCGCGCCACCACCTCTGCATCTTCAGGAATCAGCGTGGCGATGCCCCCGCCCCGGCCGCGATTGGCGCCGCCGGGCCGCACCAGCAGGAGGTTCGAGCCCAGCGAACTGATGCGGTCCATCACCGACTGGCGCGCGCCGTCGCCCACCGCCAGCATGGTGATCACCGAGGCCACGCCGATGACAATGCCGAGCAGCGTCAGCACCGTGCGAAACAGGTTCGCCCGCAGCGCGCGCGTCGCGGTCCTGGCCGCTTCGAAAAATCCGGAAATCATCGGAATGTCGCGATCCCGGGTGGCCGGCAGCGCTGCCGAGCCCTCGCCTGCATGCTGCGGCCCCGGATCGGCGACGATGTTGCCGTCGCGGATCTCGATGACGCGCTGCGCCTCGCGCGCCACTTCGGCGGCGTGGGTGATGAGTATGATGGTGTGGCCGCGGCGCGAGAGCTCGCGCAGCAGGTTCATGACTTCGGCGCCGCTTTTCGTGTCGAGCGCGCCGGTGGGCTCATCGGCCAGAATGATGCGGCCGCCGTTCATCAGGGCGCGCGCAATCGATACGCGCTGCTGCTGCCCCCCGGAGAGCTGGTTGGGCCGGTGGTCGAGCCGCTCGCCCAGCCCCAGGGTTTCCAGCAATGATTCGGCGCGCTCCTGGCGGTCCGCAGGCGGCATGCCCGAGTAGATGGCCGGCACCTCGACGTTTTCGACGGCGGTGGCGGTGGCGATCAGGTGATAGCTCTGGAACACGAAGCCGAACGCCTCGCGGCGCAGGCGCGCCAGTTCGTCGCGGTCGAAATCGGAAACATCCTCGCCCATGAAGCGGTAGCTGCCGCTGGTGCAGCGATCCAGGCAGCCCAGGATATTCATCAGCGTGGTCTTGCCCGACCCGGAGGCTCCCATGATGGCGATGAATTCACCCGGGTAGATTTTCAGTGAAATGCCGTGCAGCACCCGCACCGCCAGCTCGCCGCTGCGGTAGGTCTTGGTGGCATCGACCAGCTCGATCAGCGGCGCCCTCTGCGCCGCGCCGGGCTCCAGCCGGGACTCCAGGTCGCGTTTCATCGATTGATCAGAGGCGCGGCGCGAACTTGGGCGCGCCCGCCCCTTTCTGCGCGGCGCCGCTGGCGCCTGAGCCGCGCGCGTTGGTCTGCACCTGCTCGAAGGCCTCGAGGCCTTCGAGAATCTGTGCCGATACGCGGTTCATCATCCCGACCTTCACCTGCCGCTCCTCGAAGCTACCATCCTCCCTGGCGACCCGCACCATGGCGCGGCCGCCGGCGAACAGCCCGCGCGGATCGGCACCGGGGCCGGCACGTCGCCGGCCTTCGCCGCCCGCCGGGCGCAGCGCGGTGATCGGCACATACAACGCGTCTTTCGCGCTGGCGGCGATGAAGAACACCTGCGCGGTCATCTGCGTCATCAACTCGCCGGTGGTGTTGGTGACATCGAACAAGGCGTCGTACAGCACCACGTTGTTGGACACCGTCGGTGTCGGGTTGATCTGGCGCAGCTTGCCGTACCAGCGCCTGCCGTCACCGCCGAGGGTGGTGAAATACACTTCCATGCCCGGGGTCAGTTTGGGAATGTCGGCCTCGGACACCTGCGCCTGCACCGTCATGATCGACAGGTCCGCCACCCGCAGCAGCGTCGGCGCCTGCTGGTTGGCATTGAGCGTCTGCCCCTGTTTCGCCGGCAGCGAGGCCACGGTGCCGGTCATCGGCGCGTAAATCTTGGTGTAGCTGAGGTTCGCCTCGTCGCCACGCAGGCTCGATTCGGTCTGCTGCATCTGCGCGCGGATCGAGGCGATCTGCGCGGTGAGCGAGCGCACCGCGGCCTCGGCCCCCTGCAGCGCCTCGGCCGTGGTGGCGTTCTCCGACATCAGCCCGCGCTGGCGCTCCTGCTGCAGCTCGGCCAGCGCCAGCTGCGACTGCTTGTCGGCCAGCTGTGCCTGCTGGTTGCGCAACTGCGCCTGGTCGGCATCGACGCGCGACTGGAACACCGTCGGATCGATCTCGGCGAGCAGGTCGCCGGCTTTCACGGTGGCGCCGACGGCCACGCGCAGCACCTTCAACTGGCCCGACACCTGCGTGCCCACGTCGACAAAATCGCGCGGCTGCAATGTGCCGGTGGCGGTGATCGCATCTTCAAGGTCGCCGCGTTGCACGGCCGCGGTGGTGACGCGCTCGCGCGCCGCATCCGGCGCGTACCAGGTCTTCCAGCCATACCAGCCACCGGCGCCCAACACCGAGAGCACCAGCAGCAGCGCGACCGGGCGCATCGCCGAGCGCTTCGGTTTGCGTCGTGGTCGCGAGGGAGGTGTTGCGCTTTGAGCCGGAGTTGCCGGCAAATCGACGCTGTCATCCATGCAAAAGCACCCTGAGCCGATTGCCCTGAAAGGCGGCGAAGATCGCCTTCAGATTTCTTCCCCGGTGTCGTGGTCGGGATGATTGGCGGCACCGGATTTCCAGTACCCCTGGGTATTGATTGCGGCGCGATCCATGCCGCGATCGTGCAACAGGTGACGGCGCAAATTGCGCATCACCACTGCCTCGCAGCCCACCCAGGCGCGGCCGTTGCCCTCAGGAATAGGGGCGGCGCGAACTGCGGCCTCGAGCTTCTCGCCGGGCGCGGCGTCCCCGCGGTGCAGCCAGTGCCATTCAACGCAGGCCGGGCTGGAGAGCTTTTGCTCCTCGGCGGCATCGTGCACTTCGACATAGACCAGCGCACGCGCCGTGGCCGGCAACACCTCCAGAATGGTGGCGATGGCAGGCAGCGAAGATTCGTCGCCCGCGAGCAGATGCCATTCGGCCAGGGGATCCGGCTGATAGGCGCGCCGCGGCGCAACCACCACCAGTTTGTCTCCGCTTTGCGCGCGCGCCGCCCACGCCGATGCCGGACCGTCGTCGCCGTGCAGTACGAAATCGATGTCGAGTTCCAGCGACTGCGGATCCCAGCGGCGCGGCGTATAGGCGCGGCTGACCGGACGGGGCACGCCTTCGGGGTACTCCGGCCCGTTCGGCCCCCAGGTCGGCAACGCGGGCGAGTCCTGTCCCGGCGCGGGCAGCAGCACGCGCACGTGGCCGGCGACGCCCTGCGTCGAGAAACCGGCCAGCTCCTCGCCCGTCACGGTAATTCTGCACAGGCGCGGCGTGACCCGCTGTACGCGGCAGATTCGCACCGCGCGATACTGCGGCCGCGGCCGCACCCGGCGCGGCTGCGGCGCGGACGTGGCGACAGCGGCGGGGCTTACGTCATCGGTCATGGCGGCTCGATCTTGAAAATGGGACCTCCCGGAATGGGATTGACCCGCGCCAGTCTAACAAGTTTCCCCGCCGCGGCGAATTCACGCGAAGCCGCTTCAGGAAAACAGGACTTCGACGTTCTCCGGCTGCAGCCAGTTGCGCAGTTCCGCAAGCAGCGCGTCGTCGGGGTTGACGCGCCACTCATCCGAGAGGCGCATCTCGACTCGCGCCCCGCCGTTGTCATACCGGATCGCCACCGGACAGGTGCCGTTGCGGTAGGGTTCGAGCATCTTGCGCAGCCGCGAGGCGCTTTGCGCGCCCGCCGCCGAGGCATTGCCGTTCATCGAAAGGCGCATCAGGCGCGCGAAGCGACTGCGCGCGGTGGCCAGATCGAAGATGCGCTCGGCACGCACGCGCAGGCCGCCGCTGAACTGGTCCTCGGTCACCTTGCCCTGGATCACCACCGGGCGGTCTTCCTTCAGCAGTTCGCGGTTGGTCTCGAGCAGTTCGGGAAGCGCGGTCACCTCGATCTGCGCGCTGCCGTCCTCCAGCACCAGTACCGCCATTCGGCCGCTGCGCATCTGTTGCATGCGGGTCGAGACGATGATGCCCGCGAGCATGGTTCCTTCGCCGCGCGCCCTCAATTCGGAGAGCCGCGTCTTGACGAAGGCGCCGATTTCCTTGCGGTAGAACTCGAACGGATGGCCTGAAAAATAATATCCCAGGGCCGCCTTTTCCTCGCGCAGCCGATCGGGGTCGTTCCAGCGCGGCACCTCCACCGGTTTCAACACCGCATCGGCGGATTCGTCGCCCCCGCCGAAAAGACTCGCCTGGCCGGCGGCGCGTCCGGCCTGTTCGGCCGCTTCTATGGCGATGCCCACGGTGGCAAGCAGGCTGGCGCGATGATCATGCAGGGCATCGAAAGCGCCGGCGCGCACCAGCGCCTCGATTGCGCGGCGGTTGACCACGCGTTTGTCGATGCGCCGGCAGAAATCGAAAAGGTCCTTGAACGGGCCGTCGGCCTCGCGCGCGGCAATGATGGCCAGCACCGCCGACTCCCCCGTGCCCTTGACCGCGCCCAGTCCGTAGCGGATGGTTTTCGCGTCCACCGGCTCGAAGCGGTAAATGCTCTGATTGACATCGGGCGCAAGCAGCTTCAGGCCGTTGGCCACCGTGTCATCGCGCAATTGATGCACCTTGTCGGTGTCGTCCATCACCGCCGACAAGTTGGCCGCCATGAACGCGGCCGGGAAGTGCGCCTTCATATAAGAGGTCTGGTAGGCAACCAGCGCGTAGGCCGCGGCGTGCGACTTGTTGAAGCCGTAGCCGGCGAACTTCTCCATCAGGTCGAACAGTTCGTTCGCCTTGAATTCACTCAACCCGTTCTTGCCGGCACCCGCGGCGAAGATGCCGCGGTGTTCGGCCATCTCCTCGGCTTTTTTCTTTCCCATCGCGCGGCGCAGCAGATCGGCGCCACCCAGCGAATAGCCGCCGATGATCTGCGCCATCTGCATCACCTGCTCCTGGTAGACCATGATGCCGTAGGTCTCCGAGAGAATCGCCTCGACGCGGGGATCGGGATAGTTGACCGCCTGCCTGCCCTGCTTGCGCTCGCAGAATTCGGGAATCAGGTCCATCGGACCCGGGCGGTAAAGCGCCACCAGCGCGATGATGTCCTCGAAGCGGTCCGGGCGGGCGCGCTTGAGCAGATCGCGCATGCCGCGCGATTCAAACTGGAACACGGCGCTGGTATTGGCGGTGGTGAAGATCTGGTAGGACTTCGCGTCGTCCAGCGGGATGGTGTTGAGATCGAATGCCGGCAGGTGCAGCCGGCGCACATGCCGTATCGCCCAGTCGAGGATGGTCAGCGTGGTGAGCCCGAGAAAGTCGAACTTCACCAGCCCCATCGCCTCGACGTCGTCCTTGTCCAATTGCGAAATGGTGTTGTCGGTGCCTTGCGCCGCGTACAAGGGACAGAAATCCGAGAGCTTGCCCGGCGCGATCAGCACGCCCCCGGCATGCATGCCGACGTTGCGCGCCAGCCCCTCCAGTTGCATGGACAGCTCCAGCAGCTGGCGTGTTTCCTCGTCGTCGCGCTCGCGCTGGTTGATCTGCGGCTCGACTTCGCGCGCATAGATGGTCTGCGTGTCGTTCTTGTCGGTGCGCCGCCGCAGCGTGATGGTCTTGCCGGGCTGGAAGGGAATCAGTTTGGCCAGTTCGTCGGCACGGCTGTAGGGCCATTCGAGCACGCGCGCGACATCACGCACCACCGCCTTGGAGGCCATGGTGCCGAAGGTGGCAATCTGCGACACCGAGTCGCGGCCGTATTTTTCGCGCACATAGTCGATGACCAGATCGCGCCCCTGCTGGCAGAAGTCGATATCGAAGTCGGGCATCGACACGCGTTCCGGGTTGAGAAAGCGCTCGAACAGCAGGTTGTAGCGCAACGGATCGAGGTCGGTGATTCCGAGCGAGTAGGCCACCAGCGAACCGGCTCCCGAACCGCGTCCGGGCCCCACCGGAATGCCGTTCGGAAAGCGCCCGTCGCGGTAGGCCTTCGCCCAGTTGATGAAGTCGGCGACGATCAGGAAGTAGCCGGGAAATCCCATGCTGACAATGGTTTTCGCCTCGAATTCCAGACGCTCCTGGTAGCGCGGCTCCACCTGGGCGCGGGCGTTGGCATCCGGATAGAGGAACGCGAGGCGCGCGCCGAGCCCGAGTTTGGCCTGCTGCAGCAGATACTCGTCCAGGCCGATGCCGCTGGGTGTGGGAAACAAGGGCAATTTTGATTTGCCCATTTCCAGTTCCAGATTGCAGCGCCGCGCAATCTCGACGCTGTTGGCCAGCGCCTCGGGCAGGTCGGCAAACAGTGCCGCCATCTCCGCCTGGGACGCAAAATGGCACTGCGGCGTGAACGCTCGTACCCGTCGCTGGTCGCCCAGCACGTAACCTTCGGCGATGCACACGCGCGCTTCGTGCGCCGTGTACTCCTGGGGTGTGGCGAATTGCACCGGGTGCGTGGCCACCAGCGGCAGATTCAGCTCACCCGCCAGCCGCAGGGCGACCTTCTCCCAACGCTCAGACTGCGCCATGCCGGCGCGCTGGATCTCAAGGTAGAACCGCCCGGGAAAAAGATCCGACCACGCCCTGGCCAGAGTCCCCGCCGCTTCGCCGTTGCCCTGCAGGGCCGCGGCGGCGATCTCGCCATGCTGGGCGCCCGAGAGGCAGATGAGCCCGTCGGTGCCCGATTCGAACCAGCAACGCCTGATTTCGCCGCGGCCGCGGTGCTGATTCTCCAGCCAGGCCCGCGACAGCAGCGCCGACAGCCGCAGGTAACCGGCGCGCGACTGCGCCAGCATCAGGGCACGAAACGGTTTGTCGCGCTCCGCTTCATTGCTGATCCAGACATCGCAACCGATGATCGCCTTGAGGCCGGCCGCGCGCGCCGCCTTGTAAAACTTGACCATGCCGAACATGTTGGCCAGGTCGGTGATCGCAAGCGCGGGCATGGCGTCCGCAAATGCCGCGCCGACGGCCTCGTCGATGCGCAGCACACTATCGGTGATCGAGTATTCGGTGTGCAGCCGCAGATGGACAAAGCTGGGTGTGGACATGGCATTCGCGGCGGAAAGGTGGCGGAATTTTACACCCCTGTTTTTCCCGGCGGCGCGGGACAAGTGCACCAATCAGGGTTCGGGATCAGCCGCTTTTCGACGGTCTTTGCGCTCGCACTGATTCCGCAGGTGAGCGGGCAAAGCCTGACCGCCCATGCGACGGCCAGGCTGTCGGCCTCGCTTTGCGCGGTATCGCCGTTGATCCGGCCGCTGCTCGCGCTCAGATCAGGGCAGCATTTCCACCGCCGCCGCACCTGCGGGGCGCGCGGCAATCTCGCCAAGGCCGTAGACCGTTTCGCCTTGCGCCACAAGCAGCGCCCGCGCCGCGGCCGCGTCGGCGGCTGCCACGATGACCGCCATGCCGATGCCGCAATTGAAGACGCGATGCATTTCGGCCTCGGCCACGCCGCCCTCCTGCTGCAGCCAGGCAAACAGCGGCGGCATCGGCCAGGCGGATTTGCTTATCACGGCACGCACCGCATCGGGCAGCACGCGCGGCAGGTTCTCGACCAGGCCCCCGCCAGTGATGTGCGCCATGCCTTTGACCTGCATCGCAGCAATCAGCGCGAGCAGCGGCTTCACATAAATATGCGTCGGTTCCATCAGCACATCGGCAAGCTTGCGGCCATGAAAGTCCCCGTCGAGATCGGCTCGCGAGCGCGCCAGGATGCGCCGCACCAGCGAGTAACCGTTGGAATGCGCACCGCTGGAGGCAAGGCCCAGCACCACGTCGCCGGGGATGATCTGCCTGCCGGAAATGATGCGGGCCTTCTCGACCACGCCGACCGCGAATCCGGCCAGGTCATATTCCCCCGCCGGGTACATGCCGGGCATCTCGGCGGTCTCCCCGCCGATGAGCGCGCAACCGGCCAGTTCGCAGCCGCGCGCGATGCCGCGCACCACATCGGTGGCCATGGCAACATCCAGTTTGCCGCAGGCGAAATAATCGAGAAAGAACAGCGGTTCGGCGCCCTGCACCAGGATGTCGTTGACGCTCATTGCCACCAGGTCGATGCCCACCGTATCGTGACGATTCAGCTCAAAGGCCAGTTTCAACTTGGTTCCGACCCCGTCGGTGCCGGACACCAGCACCGGTTCGCGGTATTTCTTGGAGATTTCCACCAGCGCGCCGAAGCCGCCGATGCCGGCCAGCACTTCGGGGCGCATGGTGCGGCGCGCATAAGGCTTGATGGCCTCGACCAGTGCGTCCCCGGCATCGATATCGACGCCGGCATCGCGGTATGTAATGGGAGTTGTCAAAGGTGAATGTTAAAGTCGGGTTTTTAAGCGCGTATTCTAGATGATGACTGTCTCCGATGCCGACCGGCGCGTGTTGATCTGGTTGTCCGCCGCCATTGCGGTGCTGGCGATGCTGCACTGGCTCGCCCCGATATTGATGCCCTTCATCCTCGGCGCCGTGCTCGCCTATGTCTGCCAGCCGCTGGTGGCATGGCTGACCCGCAAATGCATGCCGCGCACGCTGGCGGTCATCGTCGTGATGCTGCTCGAAGCCCTGCTGCTGGTGCTGTTCGTATTGACCTTGCTGCCCCTGTTCGTCAAGGAAATACGGCTGCTGACCGAACAGCTGCCGGCCATGCTGGACCAGCTCAATGCCACGCTCGTTCCGTGGCTTGCGGAGCGTTTCGGCATCAAGATATCGCTGGATCCAGCCAGCATCAAGGCGGCGGTGACCCAGGCCATCGCCAATTCCGAGGGCCTCGGAGCCAAGGTGTTCAATTCGCTGCGGCTGGGAGGCATGGGACTGCTGGGGCTGCTCACCAATCTGGTGCTCACGCCGGTGGTGCAGTTTTTCCTGATGCGCGACTGGGAACAGATGCACGAGCGCATCGACACGCTGATCCCGCGCGGCTGGCACGAGCAGGTGAGCGGATTTGCCACTCAGGCCGACGAAGCCCTGGGACAGTATCTGCATGGCCAGGTCCTGGTGATCCTGGTCATGTCCAGCTTTTACTCCCTGGGTCTGTGGATCGCAGGGCTGGATTTCTTCCTCCCCATCGGCGTGATCACCGGAACACTGGTGTTCATCCCCTACGTGGGCGCCGCCATCGGCTTCCTGCTCGGCACGCTGGCGGCATACTTGCAGTTCCAGGATTTCACGGGCGTCGCCTGGATCTGGGTGGTCTTCGGACTGGGCCAGGCACTGGAGGGCAACCTGATCACGCCAAAACTGGTCGGCGAGCGCATCGGCCTGCACCCGGTGGCGGTGATTTTTGCCTTGCTGGCATTCGGCCAGTTGTTCGGATTCGTCGGTTTGCTGGTCGCGTTGCCGGCGAGCGCGGTACTGCTGGTGGCGTTGCGCAAGCTGCGCTCGAGCTATCTGGACAGCCGTCTTTACAAGGGGTCCTGACCGCGGTGGAGCAACTGGTACTGGAACTTGCGCCCCCGCCCGAGCCCACGCTGGACAATTTCCATGCGGGCGGCAACGCCGCGGTGCTCGGTGCGCTGCGGGCGGCGCTGCGGGGTGACGAACAGGGCGGGGAACGCATCCTGTACCTGTGGGGTCCGGCGGGCTGCGGCAAATCGCATCTGCTGCGCGCCATGGCACGCGCGGCAGGCGCAGCAGGCAAACCCGCGCTGTACCTGCGTGCGCCGGGCATCGAATTGCCGCAGGACACGCACTTTCTGGCGCTAGATGACGTGCACCGGATCGAAGCGTCCGCACAGATCGCCGTCTTCGATGCCTACAACCGCCTGCGCGCCTCGCAAGCAGTGGTGCTGGCTGCCGGGAATCTTCCCCCTGCCGACCTGCCGCTGCGCGAAGACTTGCGCACCCGCGTCGCCTCCGGCGTGGTGATGCAGTTGCGGGCGCTGTCGGAGGATGAAAAGCGCGCGGTGCTGGAGGACCATGCGAGGCACCTCGGCCTGGAACTCGCGCCTGGCATACTCGGCTATCTTCTGGCGCACTTTTCGCGCGATCTGGGTTCCCTGGTCGCGGCAATCAATGCATTGGACCGTTATTCATTGCAAACCCGGCGCGCGGTCACTCTGCCGCTGCTGCGGGAAACCATTAAATTGCAGGCAAACAACCCATGAATCTGGCACTTTTCGACCTGGATAACACCCTGCTGGCGGGCGACAGCGATTACGAATGGGCGCAATTCCTGATTGACCACGGGGTGCTCGAGCGCGAGACCTACGAAGCCCGCAACCTGGAGTTTTACCAGCAATACAAGGCCGGAACGCTCGACATCTTCGAGTTTCTGGATTTTCAGCTGGCGCCGCTGGCGCGCTATTCCAGGGAGCAACTGGACCTCTGGCACGCGGAATTCATGCAAATCCGCATCCGGCCGATCATGCTCGACAAGGCGCTCGCGCTGGTCGCCGGGCACCTGGCCCGCGGCGACTTGTGCGCCATCGTAACCGCCACCAATTCGTTCATCACGGCACCCATCGCCAGCGCCTTCGGCATTGAACACCTGATCGCCACCGAACCGGAGCAGCAGCAGGGCCGGTTTACCGGCAAGCCGGCCGGCACCCCCTGCTTTCGCGAAGGCAAAATCACGCGGCTGGAGGCCTGGCTGGCCGGGCGCGGATGCACCCTCGCCAGCTTCGGCGAGAGTGCGTTCTTCAGCGATTCCCGCAATGATCTGGCGCTGCTCGAGCGCGTCACCCGCCCGGTGGCGGTGGATCCCGATCCGGTACTGGAACAGCTTGCAAAAGATCGCGGCTGGCCGATTCTCAGTCTGAAATGAGGCATCTGCGGCGCGGGAAACACCGTGAATTGGGTTAAACTTCGCAGCGCTTCTCGGGCCTCAGAAAAACCTCAGGTCAAATGTTCCCAGATATAACTGCGCAGATCCATTGATCAAAAAGTTTATCCGACAGGTACTTCGCTTCGGCCGAAAAGCCGGACCGACAATCATCCCTAAATCCAAGCATGGCGTCAGTCGCGAGCAGCTTTCATCGGGTTCGCTGCGCGTCTGCGACACTCTGCAGCAGGCCGGGCATGAGGCCTATGTGGTCGGGGGCGCGGTGCGCGACCTGATCCTTGGCGTGAAACCCAAGGATTTCGATGTCGCCACCAGCGCCTCGCCAGAGGTCGTTCACAAGCTGTTCCGCCGCTCGCGCCTGATCGGGCGGCGCTTCAAGATCGCCCACGTGATGTTCGGCAGCGAGACCGTGGAAGTCTCCACCTTCCGGTCCGGCGACGCCGAGGACAAGGACGAACACGGGCGGGTGCTGCGCGACAATGCCTACGGCACGCGCGAGCAGGATGCGGCGCGGCGCGACTTCACCACCAACGCGCTCTATTACGACGCGTCCAATGAGACCATCATCGATTTTCACGGTGGCATGGCCGACCTGCGCGGCAAATCGGTGCGCATCATCGGCGACCCGCTCACGCGCTTCCGGGAAGACCCGGTGCGCATGCTGCGCGCGGTGCGCTTTGCCTCCAAACTCGGGTTTCACATCGAGCATGCCACGCGCGCGCCGATCCGTTCTTTGGGCAAGCTGATCGAAAATGTACCGCCGGCACGCATATTCGATGAAATGCTCAAGCTCCTTCTTTCCGGACACGCGCACACCACGCTGCACCGGCTGCATACGGAGGGTCTGCACCACGGGGTGCTGCCGCTGCTCGATGTGATCCTGGAGCAACCGCTGGGCACGCGCTTCGTGAATCTCGCACTCGAGGACACCGACCGCCGCGCGCTAGCGGGCAAACCGGTCTCGCCCGCGTTTCTGTTCGCCGCCCTGTTCTGGCACGAAGTGCTGGCCGCCTGGCGCGCCGCCTGCGACAAGGGAGCGCATCCGGTTCCCGCCCTGCATCAGACCATGGATGAGGTGCTGGAGGTGCAGACGAAGAAACTCGCGATCCCGCGGCGCTATACCGCCATCATGAAGGAAATCTGGCTGCTGCAACCGCGCTTTGAGCAGCGCAGCGGCAAACGACCATTCGCCGTGCTGTCCCAGGAACGCTTTCGCGCCGGCTACGATTTCCTGCGTTTGCGCTCGCAAAGCGGGGAAGTCCCTATTGAACTGGCCGATTGGTGGGAGCGCTTCCAAAGCGTGCCGCACGAGGAGCAGCTCGAAATGCTGATCGCGCCGGAGTCCGGCGAGCGCAGTGGTACACGGCGGCGACGCCGCAAGCCGCGGGCGGAACCCCAAGCGGAACAATAAATTCCCGGCATGCAAGCCGCACGCCAGCATGCTTACCTGGGCCTGGGCGCAAACCTCGGCGATCCGGCAGGACAGATCCGCGCCGTGCTCGAGGAGATGCGCCGGGCTCCGGACATGACCCTTTTGCGGTGCTCCTCCCTCTACGGCAGCGCACCGCTTGATGCCCCCGGACAGCCCGATTTCGTCAATGCCGTGGCCCTGATTGAAACCGCGCTGGCGCCACTCCCGCTGCTGCGGTCCCTGCTCAAGCTGGAAGCGCGCTTCGGCCGGGTACGATCCTTCCAGAACGCGCCGCGGACCCTCGACCTGGACCTGCTCCTGTACGGGGAAGCAAGGCTCGACCTGCCCGAATTGCGCCTGCCCCACCCGCGCATGCATCTGCGGCGCTTCGTGCTTGAGCCGCTGGTGGAAATCGAGCCGCTGGCGATCATTCCCGGGCAGGGCAGCGCCGCGCAATTGCTGTCCGATCTCGGCGGCCAAAAGGTGACGCGGCTGGCCGCGCCGTGAGATAGCGCAAGCTGCTGCAGGCGGCCGTCACCCCCACGGTATTCGTGCCCTTCGCGTTTTATTGCATGAATCAGCCGCTCAGGCTTGATTGCCTTTGGGCGGCCTTGTGTATCATTGCAGCGCTGTATTTTATTTTTCGCAGCTAAGTGTCCGAGCCGATCCGCCTCCAGGCGCTGCAACATGCCGCTGTCCAAGTACCACTACATAGTCGTGGAAGGCCCGATCGGCGTGGGCAAGACCAGCCTCGCGCGGCGCCTCTCGGAGCGCCTGGGCGCCTCGCTGCTGCTGGAGCGGCCCGAACAGAACCCTTTTCTCACGCGCTTCTACCAGGACATGCCACGCTACGCCCTGCCGACGCAATTGTTCTTTCTGTTCCAGCGCATCGGCCAGCTGCGCGAACTTGCGCAACTGGACATGTTCAAGGGCTCGACGGTATCTGATTTCCTGCTGGAAAAAGACCCCCTGTTCGCGCGCCTCACGCTCTCGAGCGAGGAACTGCACCTGTATCAGAACATTTTCGACACGCTCAAACCCCAGGCGCCGCGGCCCGATCTGGTGATCTATCTGCAGGCCCAGCCGGACACGCTGATAGAACGGGTGCGCAAACGCGCCACGGATTACGAACGGCCGGTCAGTGAGGAATACCTGGCGCTGCTCGCCGACAGCTACAGCCGCTATTTCTACCACTACGATGGCAGTCCGATTTTGATCGTCAATTCCGAACGCCTGAACTTTGTCAGGAACGACAAGGATCTGGACCTGTTGATTGAGCGCATCCATGCCATGCGCGGCGGGCGAGAGTTCTTGAATCTTGGCGAATAGGGAGTCACCGGAAAAAGGGGCTTACTTTATTGACTGCGTCCCTTGTATATTCACCCCTTCGGCGGAAAACCAATGACGAGTTTTCCGAGATTCAGCACCCGTTCCGCGTTCCATAGGAAATTTCCATGAGCCGCATCACTCTCAACCGCCTGCAGCGCATGCACGCCGAGGGCCTCAAGATCACGATGCTCACCTGCTACGACGCGAGTTTTGCAGCGCTTCTGGAGAACGCCGGCGTTGAAACCCTGTTGATCGGGGATTCAATGGGCATGGTGCTGCAGGGCCACGACTCGACACTGCCGGTGAGCCTGGCCGACATCGCCTATCACACCGGATGCGTGGCGCGCGGCACCAAGACCGGATTCATTGTCGCCGACATGCCTTTCGGCAGTTACCAGGAATCCCCGCAACAGGCGTTTCGCAGCGCCGCGACGCTGATGGCGGCCGGGGCGCACATGGTGAAAACCGAGGGCGGGGCGCACATGGCCGCGACCGTCGAATTCCTCGCCACGCGCGGCATCCCGGTGCAGGCGCACATCGGCCTCACGCCGCAGTCGGTCAACAAGTTTGGCGGCTACCGGGTGCAGGGGCGCGAGGACGATGCGGCGGCGCGGTTGCTGCAGGAGGCGCGCATCCTCCAGGAAGCGGGTGCGGACATGCTGCTGCTCGAGGCGATCCCCGCAATGCTCGCCGCGCGCATCACCAAGGCGAGCGCCGTGCCTACCATCGGCATAGGCGCGGGTGGCGAATGCTCCGGGCAGGTGCTGGTGCTGCACGACATGCTGGACATCTTTCCCGGGCGCAAGGCGCGCTTCGTGCGCAATTTCATGCACGGCGCCTCGAGCATCAGCGGCGCCGTGGAAGCCTATGTGCGCGCCGTCAAGGACGGCAGCTTTCCAGCCCCGGAGCACTGCTTTTGAGCGCCATCGAAACCATCGCCAGCGGGACACAGTTGCGGCAGCGCCTGAATGCGGTGCGGCGCTCGGGCGGGCGCATCGCCTTTGTCCCGACCATGGGCAATCTGCACGAAGGGCATCTGACGCTGGCGCGTCAGGCGCGCCAGCACGGCGATTGCGTCGTGGCGAGCATTTTCGTCAATCGCCTGCAATTTGCTCCACACGAGGATTTCGACTGCTATCCGCGCACCTTTGAAGCCGATCAGGCGGGGCTGGAATCCTGCGGCGTGAACCTGCTGTTTGCGCCGGACGAGCGCGAACTCTATCCCGAGCAGCAGCATTATTATGTCCAGCCACCGGCCATGGCCGACGACCTGGAGGGTGCGTTCCGCCCGGGTTTTTTTCGCGGTGTGGCGACCGTCGTGCTCAAACTGTTCAATCTGGTGCAGCCCGACGCCGCGCTGTTCGGCAAAAAGGATTACCAGCAACTCATGGTGGTGCGGAACATGGCCCGCCAGCTGGCGCTGCCGGTGCAGATTGTCGCGGGGGAAACGGTGCGCGCCGCTGACGGACTCGCCTTGTCCTCGCGCAATGCCTATCTTTCGACGCAGCAACGCACCCAGGCGGGAAACCTGTATAAGGGTCTGGCGGAAATTGCAAGGTCGATTCGCGCCGGAAACCGTGATTTTTCCCTTCTGGAATCAGATTTATTGCAGAAACTTGATAAAAATCAATGGAAAGTGGATTATGTTGCGGTGCGCAAACAGACTGATCTACAATTACCAACTGAGTCGGATCGCGAGCTGGTTGTACTTACAGCGGCGCGTTTGGGAACAACGCGCCTGATCGACAATCTGGAAGTGTCTGTCTAAGCAAACGTAAGAAAACTGTGCGGAGGGGTTGCCATGCAACGCACCATGCTTAAATCGAAGATTCACCGTGCCACGGTGACGCATTCGGAACTCGGCTACGAGGGTTCCTGCGCCATCGATGAAACACTGCTGGACGCGGCCGATATCCGCGAGTACCAGCAAATTGATATCTATAACGTCTCCAACGGCGAGCGCTTTACGACCTATGCCATCCGCGCGACGCGCAACTCGGGAACCATTTCGGTCAACGGCGCCGCCGCCCGCAAAGCGGCCCCGGGAGACATCTTGATCATCGCCTCCTACGCGGTGTACAACGAAGTCGAACTGCAGCGCCTGCGGCCGGACCTGGTGTACGTCGACGAGGCCAATCGCATCAAGACCAAGCGCGACAACATTCCGATGCAGATCGCCTGATACGCGTCCCGATACGCCGCGCCTGCGCAAGCGCGGCAAAAAAAAGGGAGCCTTCCGGCTCCTTTTTTTTGTCCGGAGAATTTCTAACCAGGATAAGGTTCCATGGTCAGTTGCTCGACGGGGCAGCCAATCGCCTTGGCCAGGTTCTCCATGTTCGGGTCGTTCACTTCGACGGCCTGAAATTCCTCCGCCCCGCCCTTGCTGTCGATAAATGCCTTGGCGGCACCTTCATTGCTCCAGATGACCACCGGATCAGGACTCACGCCTTCCATCTGGCAGCAGATCGGGAATCCGTCGGCCTTGTAGACAATCGCGTACATTCAGAAGCCTCCTGGACTGGCCATGCTACGCATCGGGCATTTTGCCGCAGCCGCCCCAAAAAACTGCACCAGCTGCGTTGGTACTTTAACCTATGTTATGCGCGTCATCCAGCATCACTTTCACAACCCCGGAAACTCCCTCGCCGGTGTTCAAGCAGCGCCGGGCAAATACATTTGGCGCGTTGATTTTTCTGATGAATTTATTTGGCGGAGGGACAAATTCAGGCTCTGCCTGCCAGTGGCGCGTACGTCACTACAGCATTGCGCCGCATACAATGCGGCTTGTGGTGCCGGAAGGGGGAATCGAACCCTCACTCCATTGCTGGAACCGGATTTTGAGTCCGGCGCGTCTACCAGTTCCGCCATTCCGGCACGACTTCGCAAACAACAATAACAAGCCACGCAAACGTCTGCGCCCCAGGATTATATCGGATGCCACTGACTCTTACGGATTTTGACTACGCACTGCCTGACGAATTGATTGCGCAGGCCCCGCCGCGCGAGCGCGGCGCAAGCCGGCTGCTGCAGCTGGCGCGAGGGCAACTCGATGACCGACAGTTTCAGGATCTGCCGGAATTACTGCGCGCCGGAGATCTGCTGGTGCTCAATGACACGCGCGTCATCAAGGCCCGCCTGCACGGCGCAAAAGCCAGCGGCGGCCGCATCGAAGTGCTGGTCGAGCGCGTCACCGGCGAACACGACGCGCTGGCCCAGGTGCGCGCCAGCAAACCGCCCCGGGCGGGAACGAAACTGCTGTTGAACGGCGGAATCGCCGTCGAGGTCCTCGGGCGCGACGAGGATCTCTACCGGATGCGCTTTGAAGGGGCCCAGAGCGTCCATGCGCTGCTCGAACAGCACGGCCAAGTGCCGCTGCCCCCCTATGTGACACACGCACCGACCGACGACGACGAAACCCGCTACCAGACGGTCTATGCGCGGGCGCCGGGCGCCGTGGCAGCGCCCACGGCGGGACTGCATTTCGACCGCGCCATGCTCGCACGCCTGCAATCGCAAGGTGTGCGCCTGGCCTGGATCACCCTGCATGTCGGCGCCGGCACCTTCCAGCCGGTGCGCGCCGCGCGCCTGGACGAGCATCAAATGCACGCCGAGCGCTACTTTGTTTCCGAAGCAACGCGCGCCGCGGTACGGGCGACCATGGCCGGCGGCGGGCGCGTGATCGCGGTGGGCACCACGTCGCTGCGCGCCCTGGAATCGGCGGCGTCGATCCTGCCCGATGCGCGCGTGGACCTCGCCTCGGGCGAGGCCGAAACGCGGCTCTTTATCCTGCCCGGATACCGGTTTCGCGTGGTTGACCGCCTCATCACCAATTTTCATCTGCCGCGTTCGACACTGCTGATGCTGATATCGGCATTCGCCGGCATGGACGAAGTAAGGCGCGCCTACGCCCACGCCGTCGCGCAACGCTACCGATTCTTTTCCTACGGCGACGCGATGCTGATTGATAAAATGCGGCAATGATCTTCACGCTGCTGCACCAGGACGGCCAGGCGCGTCGCGGTCGCCTCACTCTGGCCCACGGCGTGCTGGACACACCGGCATTCATGCCGGTGGGCACCTATGGCGCCGTCAAGGCGATGAGTCCGGCCGAACTGACCGGGATAGGCGCGCAGATCGTGCTCGGCAACACCTTCCACCTTTGGCTCAGACCCGGCCTGGAGGTTATCAGGGCGCACGGCGGACTGCACCGTTTCATGGGGTGGCAGGCGCCGATCCTGACCGATTCGGGTGGCTTTCAGGTATTCAGCCTCGGCGCCATGCGCAGCATCAGCGAGGAAGGGGTGCGCTTCGCCTCTCCCATCAACGGCGACCGCCTGATGCTCACCCCGGAGGAGTCGATGCACATCCAGCGGGTGCTCGACTCGGACATTGTGATGATATTTGACGAATGCACACCCCACCCGGCGACCCCGGCGGAGACCGCCAGTTCCATGCAACTGTCGCTGCGCTGGGCCGAGCGCAGCAAGCGGGCGCACCAGGGCAATACCAACGCCCTGTTCGGCATCGTCCAGGGAGGCATGTTCGAGAACCTGCGCGACGCCTCGCTGGAAGGCCTCATGGCCCTCGGTTTCGACGGTTATGCCATCGGCGGGCTGTCGGTGGGCGAGGCCAAGGAGGACATGCGGCGCGTCCTCGCGCACACCGCGCCGCGCCTGCCGGCATCGCACCCGCGCTATCTGATGGGCGTGGGCACCCCGGAGGACATCGTGCATGCGGTGGGCCTCGGCGTCGACATGTTCGATTGTGTGATGCCCACCCGCAATGCGCGCAATGGCTGGCTTTTTACCCGCTTTGGCGACATCAAGATCCGCAATGCCAGGTACCAGGCGGACACCGGCCCGCTGGACGACGGCTGCGGTTGTTACACCTGCAGCCGCTTCTCGCGCGGCTACCTGCATCACCTGCAGAAAACCGGGGAAATCCTCGGTTCCCGCCTCAATACCCTGCACAACTTGTACTATTACCTTACCCTCATGCGCGAATTGCGCGAAGCCATCGCCGCCGGGGCCTTTGGCGCCTATGCGGCGCGGTTCGCGCAGGATCGTTCAAGGGGGATAAACTAGGAGCGCGCGGCCAAGAGCTCGCCGCGCTGCTCTCTACTAGTCTATAATTTTGCCCTTTCCAGGGCCGGGCCGCGTCCGAATGCGTGGTTCCGTTTTCGTAGCAACTGTCGCCCCCCGCTTCATTAACCGTTTCCACACCAGACCAGATCGAGGTATGCCGTGCTGATTTCTCCCGCGTTCGCCCAAGGTGCCGCCATCGGCGGTGAAGCAGGCTGGATGGGACTGTTGCCCATCGTCCTGATGTTTGTTCTGCTTTACTTCATGATGATCCGGCCGCAGATGAAAAAGGCCAAGGAGCACAAATCCATGACCGACGCCCTGCAAAAGGGCGACGAAGTGGTGGCCGCCGGCGGCCTGCTCGGCAAGATCACCAAGGTCACCGACGCCTACGTTTCGGTCGAAATCTCAGCCAACGTGGAAGTCAGTGTGCAGCGCCTGTCGATACAGATGCTGCTGCCCAAGGGCACCATCAAATCGATATAGCGCGGCGTCGCCGGCGCCCGCAGGCGCCGGCGCCAATACAATTTAGGATTTTCCCGATTTCATGAACCGTTATCCCGTCTGGATCTATTCGCTGGTCGCCGTAATCCTGGTGCTCGCGGCGCTCTACGCGTTACCCAACCTGTACGGCGAGGCGCCCGCGGTGCAGGTATCGCCGGCGCGCGCCATCGTCCGGGTAGACGACGCGCTGATGCTGCGGATCACCGAAACGCTGAAAAGCGCGGGTATCACGCCGACCGGCACGTTCCTGGATCCGAATTCCATCAAGGTTCGCCTCGCCGACACCGAAACCCAGTTGAAAGCCAAGGACGCGATCGAGCGTGCCTTGAATGCCGACACCAAAAATCCGGCCGAAGCGAGCAATCCTCCCTACACGGTGGCCCTGAACCTGCTGTCCAATTCGCCCAACTGGCTCAACGCGATCCGGGCCCGGCCGATGTACCTGGGGCTGGACCTTCGCGGCGGTGTGCATTTCCTGCTGCAGGTGGACATGCGCGCGGCGCTGACCAAACGCATGGACAGCCTGGCGGGCGACATTCGCACGCAGATGCGCGACAAGAACATCCGCCATGCGGGCATCAGCCGCGAGACCGCGGGCATCGTGGTGCGCTTCCGCGACGCCGACACCCGCTCCAAAGCGCGCAAGCAGATCGAGGACCAGATCCCCGATCTCGCGCTGGTTGACGGCGGCAGCGGCGAGGACCTGGTACTCACCGGCACACTCAAGCCCGAGGCGCAGAAACGCACCCAGGAGTTCGCCCTCAAGCAGAACATCCAGACGCTCAATAACCGCATCAATGAACTGGGCGTCGCCGAGCCGGTGATCCAGCAGCAGGGCGCCGACCGCGTGGTGGTGCAACTGCCGGGCGTGCAGGACACGACCAAGGCCAAGTCCATCCTGGGCCGCACCGCGACCCTCGAGATCCGCATGGTCGACGAGGACAACATGGGCGCAGCGGCGCTCGCCGCGGCCCGCAACGGCCAGGTGCCCTTCGGTTCGGAGTTCTACATCGAGCGCAATGGCCAGCCCATCATGGTGCGAAAGCAGGTGGTGCTCAGCGGCGACCGGCTCACCGACGCGCAGCCGGGTTTCGACAATCAGACCCAGGAACCCGCGGTGCACCTGACGCTCGACGCCACCGGGGCGCGCATTTTCAAGGATGTCACCCGCGAGAACGTCAACAAGCGCATGGCCATCCTGCTGATCGAAAAGGGCCGCGGCGAGGTGGTCACCGCGCCGGTGATCCGCGGCGAAATCGGCGGGGGCCGGGTGCAGATCAGCGGGCGCATGAGTTCTCAGGAGGCCAGCGACACGGCCCTGCTGCTGCGCGCGGGCGCGCTCGCCGCTCCCATGGAAATCGTTGAAGAGCGCACCGTCGGCCCCTCGCTGGGCGCCGAGAACATCCAGAAAGGTTTCAATTCGACCCTTTACGGGTTTGCCGCCATCGCCACTTTCATGATGGTCTATTACCTGCTGTTCGGCCTGTTCTCGGCACTGGCGCTGTCGGCCAACCTGCTGTTCCTGGTCGCCCTGCTGTCGTTGCTCCAGGCAACGCTCACCCTGCCCGGGATGGCGGCGATTGCGCTGACCCTGGGCATGGCGATCGACGCCAACGTGCTCATCAACGAGCGCATCCGCGAGGAACTGCGCAACGGCGCGACACCGCAGGCGGCGATACACGCGGGCTATGAGCGGGCCTTCGGCACCATCATCGACTCCAACATCACCTCGCTCATCGCCGGCCTTGCCCTGCTGCTCTTCGGTTCGGGACCGGTGCGCGGCTTCGCCGTGGTGCATTGCCTGGGGATCATTACCTCGATATTTTCGTCCATCGTGGTCAGCCGCTGCATGGTGAACCTCGCCTACGGCAACCGCAGGAAGCTTGCCTCGGTGGCGATAGGCAACACTTCGTGGAAATAGCAATGCGGAAAGACATGGGGGCATGCGCCTCCCGAAAGCCCCCGCATCGCGGCCGGTTTCATTTGTCCTGAAACGGACCCAAAGGATAGCTCATGGAGTTTTTCAAAATACGCAAAGACATGCCGTTCATGCGGTATGCGCTTGCCTTCAACGTCATATCTCTGGCCACCTTTTTGCTGGCGGTCGCGTTTCTGCTCATCCGGGGCCTCAACTTCTCCATTGAATTCACCGGCGGCCTGATTGCCGAGGCACGCTACGAACAGGCGGCGGACCTGGACAAGATTCGCACCACCATGGAACGCCTGGGAGTCAAGGAACCCCAGGTGCAGACATTCGGCACGCCGCGCGACGTACTCATCCGCATGTCGGTCAAGGATGCCGAACTCCCCGAATTCACCACCCCGAACGCGGCCTCGGGCAAGGCGGAATTCGACAAGGAAAAATTTCGCACCGCGGTGCTGGCGCCCGCCTCACCCGAGGTTACGGTGCAGCGGGTCGAATTCGTCGGACCGCAGGTGGGCCGCGAACTCGCCGAGAACGGCGCGCTGGCGCTGCTGGTCACCTCCCTGGGCATCGTCATTTACCTCGCCTTCCGTTTCGAGTGGAAATTCGGCGTCGCCGCGATCATCGCCAACCTGCACGATGTGATCATCATCCTGGGATTCTTCGCCTTGTTCCAGTGGGAGTTTTCGCTGCCGGTGCTGGCCGCCGTGATGGCCGTGCTGGGTTACTCCGTGAATGAATCGGTGGTGGTGGCCGACCGGATCCGCGAAAACTTCCGCAAGATGCGCCGCGCCCCGGTGGCCGAAATCATCGACAACGCCATCACCCGCACCATGTCGCGCACCATCATCACCCACGGCTCCACGCAGATGGCGGTGCTGGCCATGCTGATTTTCGGCGGCGCCACGCTGCACTACTTCGCGGTCGCCCTCACCATCGGCATCCTGTTCGGCATCTATTCGTCGGTACTGGTGATGGCGCCGCTGGTGATGTGGCTCGGGGTGCGCCGCGAAGATCTGGTCAAGCCGGTGCAGGGGAACAAGGATGGAGCGGTTGTCTGACAAGACAGCGCAATTGCACCTGCAGAGTGAAAATTTCACGGGAAAAAATACCGGGTTACGGTATATTTCGCGCCCCGTTGAGGATATCGCAGGGAATACATCCGACCAAGCCGTTGTTTGCCTCACACATGCGGCTTGGACTGTATGCCCCCTGTTTTTAACACTTTGATCTCTTGGAGACACTAATGCAGAAGAAACTCGCGACGATCGCACTGGCCCTGGCCCTGGGTATCGGTTACACCATTTCAGCCTTCGCGCAGGCAAAACCGGACGTCCTGGTAAAGCAACGTCAGGCGGCGATGACTTTGCAGGGCAAGTACTTTGGCCCGCTTGGTTTGATGAATGCCGGAAAACTTCCGTTTAACGCGGATGTCGTCGCACGCAATGCCGCTTTGCTCGATGCATTGAGCCAGATGCCCTGGGACGGATTCACCGAAGACACCAAGGGCGAGAAAAGCCGCGCTGCGCCGGAAATCTACGGCAATGCCGCCGGATTCAAAACGGCTCAGGATAATTTCCGCGGAGCGGTCACCAAGCTGGTCGGCGCCTCCAAGAGCGGGGAAGCTGCCGCCAAGGCCGCGATTGGCGAAGTCCTCAACAACTGTAATAGTTGCCACAAGAATTTCCGCACCCAGTAAGCAGATTTCGGCATGAAAAAACCCGCTGCGGCGGGTTTTTTTTCGACAACAAAAGGTGCGCAATTGCCAACCAGCGTCCAGACGATAGAATCCGCCAAACAAGCATACTGAAAGCCGAGAATGAAAACCTCAATGCGCCAACTGCTGGCGGCCTGCTGCCTTTGCATTGTTACCGCAATCAGCCAGGCCCAGGACGCAAAGCGCGGCCAATACCTTGCCGCCGTCGGTGGCTGCGTTGGATGCCATACCGAGGAAAAGAAAGATGCCGTGCCCTTTGCCGGAGGGCGGGCTCTGAAGACCCCATTCGGCACTTTTTTCGGTCCGAACATCACGCCGCACCCCCAGGCAGGAATCGGCGGCTGGAGCGAAGCGGATTTCATCAAAGCGCTGCGCGAGGGAACACGGCCCGATGGCGCGCATTATTACCCGGCGTTTCCCTATACCTCGTTCACCAAAATCGTCGATGTGGACTTGCGCGATCTTTACGCCTTTTTGAAAAGCGTTCCGCCGAGCGCGCGCGCCAGCCAGCCACACGATCTGAAATTCCCCTTCGGCTTTCGCATCCTGAACATGGTCTGGAAATGGTTGTTCTTTACGCCGGGTCCGTTTGTAACGGATGCATCCAAATCACAGGAAGTCAACCGCGGAGCCTATCTGGTGCAGGCGCTGGCACATTGCGGCGAGTGCCACACGCCGCGCAATTTCCTTGGCGTATCCAGCCGTGATCTGTTCTTGGCCGGGGGGAAAAGCCCGGAAAACAAAGGCATCCCCAACCTGACTCCAACACGCTTGAAGAAATGGAGCGATCCGGAGCTGATCCAGTACCTTCAGACCGGATTGACCTCGGATGGCGATTCGGCCGCGGATCCGATGAGCGAGGTCATCAGCAATTCACTCGCCAAACTCACCAGTCCCGACATCAATGCAATAGTCGGCTATTTGAGAAGTCTGTTGCCGTTACCGGAAGACAAGAAATAAAACCGTTCTTCGGTTAAATGCGGCGCGCCAGATCCGCCGCCTTGCCGATATAGCTGGCCGGCGTCATCGCCAGCAGACGGCCTTTTTCGGCATCTGGCAGCGCCAGCCCGCCGATAAACGCACGCATTGCCGCGCCATCGAGGCGCTTGCCGCGCGTCAGTTCCTTCAACTGCTCGTAGGGATTATCCATGCCGTGGCGGCGCATCACCGTCTGTATCGCCTCGGCCAGCACTTCCCAGTTGGCATCAAGATCTGCGGCCATGCGCTGCGGGTCAGCTTCGAGTTTGCCCAACCCGCGCAGGCACGCCCCCCAGGCGAGCAGCGTATGCCCCAGCGCCGGACCGACATTGCGCAGCGCCGTGGAGTCCGACAGATCGCGCTGCCAGCGCGACACCGGCAGTTTCTCCGCCAGGTGCCGCAACAAGGCATTGGCCACGCCGGCGTTGCCCTCGGAATTCTCGAAATCGATCGGATTGACCTTGTGCGGCATGGTCGATGATCCGACTTCACCCGCCTTGGTCTTTTGTTTGAAATAGCCCAGCGAGACGTAACCCCAGATATCACGGTCGAAATCCAGGACCACGCTGTTCGCGCGCGCGCACGCATCGAAAAACTGCGCCAGGCAGTCGTGCGGCTCGATCTGGGTGGTATAGGCATTGAAGCCCAGGCCCAGCGCCTGGACGAAGCGCCGCGAATAGTCTTCCCAGTCGAAATCCGGATACGCCGCCAGATGCGCGTTGTAATTGCCCACCGCGCCATTGGCCTTGCCATACAGGGTAACCGCCGCGATCGCCTCACGGGCAGCACGCAAACGATGCACCACGTTGGCGATTTCCTTGCCCAGCGTGGTCGGCGTGGCCGCTTGCCCGTGCGTGCGCGCCAGCATCGGCACCGCGGCATGGGCGTGGGCCAGGTCGCGCAGTTTCCCGATCAATTCGTCCAGACGCGGCAGCAGCACGTCCTTGCGGCATTCGGCCAGCGCGAGGGAATAGGAAAGGTTGTTGATGTCCTCCGAGGTGCAGGCGAAATGGATGAATTCCGAAGCCGCGGTGATCTCGGCATTGCCGGCCGCACGTTCCTTCATCCAGTATTCGATTGCCTTGACATCATGGTTGGTTTGCGCCTCGATCGCCTTGACGCGCACGCCATCGTTTTCCGCAAAACCGCTCGACAGACCGCGCAGAAATGCCACGCTTTCCGACGAGAACGGTCCGATGCCCTGCAGGGATTTTTCCGCGGCCAGTGCGATCAGCCACTCGATTTCGATGCGCACACGATAGCGGATCAGGCCGAACTCGCTGAAAAATGCGCGCAACGCGTCCACCTGCGATGCATAGCGCCCGTCTAAAGGTGAAATGGCCGTAAGCGAGGTAAGCGGCATGGGTTCGAATGCAGAATTGCGACCGTGAAGTTTAACATGCACGGCATGGACGACTTAGATGCGGCGTGGCCCCGCCCGGAGCCCGGGCATTAGAGCTCGCTAACCCCCGATAAGTTGCGCAGGGGGCTGGTAAGCGATCGACTAAACCCGCTTGCTTGCCCACGCAGCAGTTCTCAGGGCCGCGTGCTGAAGGCCTGAAGCGCGCTTACACACCTTCCGGCCGTTACGGTCGGTGACCAAACCAAGACGCAAGCGTGGGTTGGACACCGTAAAATATCCACACCTTGATGGTAACTTTTTCTGCTGTGAAAACACTTTTTCTTCTCATGCCAACCTTTGCCAGTCGACTCAATTCCAGGCGAATGCGCGCCCGCTGGTTGACCTCGCTATTGGCCAGGACCAGGGAGCGATTGACTCCCGGCAAAACGATATTCTCTGGAGCCATACCATGCAATTCAGGATTTCCCCCGCCGCGATCATCGCGGCAACCATCGCAACCGGCCTTTCCTTTTCCGCTTCAGCCCACGTGACACTGGAGATCAGCGAAGCCATAACCGGCAGCTATTACAAGGCCACCTTCACCGTGCCGCATGGCTGCGACGGTGCGCCAACCACCAAGGTGCGCGTGCAGATTCCGGACGGCCTCACCAGCATCAAGCCACAGCCGCGCAGCGGCTGGAAACTGGCCGTGACGAAGGAAAAGCTCGCTAAGCCGCTAGACAACGGCCACGGCGGCAAGATCACCGAGGCGATCCGCGAAGTATCCTGGACCGGCGGCCCGTTGCCCGAGGACCAGTTCGAGGAATTCAAGATCCAGATGAAGCTCCCGGACGCGCCGAACACGACTGTCTACTTCCCGGTGGTGCAGGAATGTCCGAAGGGCGGCATCAATCGCTGGATAGAAATTCCCGAAGCCGGCAAGTCCTCGCAGGGCCTCAAACTCCCGGCCCCGGGATTGAAGTTGAAGCCGAAATCATAAGCCCGGCTTTGCTGGCAATCCGGATGCTGCTGCGCTGGAGTCCGTCGCGTTGCATGCTCACCGCGTGCGCCGCACTGCTGCTTACGCTGGCACTGAGTTCGTCGCCTGCCGCCCTCGCCCATGCGGTGCTCGAAGGAACCCACCCCGCAGATGGCGCCGCGGTGCCGCAGGCGCCCGCAATCATCACGCTAAACTTCAGCGAAGCGGTCAGTCCGATCTTTGCGCGCGTGCTGGATCGACACGGCAAGGCTGTCACTGCGCCGTCGGACGCCTCATCGGTCGACAAACAGTTGCGCATCCGCATTGCCAAGCCGCTGCCCGATGGGTCGTACATGGTGACCTATCGCGTGGTCTCCGCGGACACGCATCCGGTTGGCGGTGCGTTTCCGTTCGTGGTCGGCGCGGCCTCCGACAGCGCAGCCGGCTCGGGTGCAAGCAATCTAACCGACAGTAACGCCAAGGCGCACAACGATGCGACCTGGACGAGTCTCATCATCTTCAATCGCGCCCTGCATCTGAGCGCCATGATGCTGGTCGCGGGCGCCGCGCTGCATCTGCTGCTGATCGAAGGTGGTGCCGCGCCCTCGCGCCGCGCCCTGTCAACGTTGCTGGCGCCAATTGCCGCCATCGGCGTGATCAGCGCCGTAATCGCCCTCGGACTGCAGGGCGCGCTAATGGCCGAAACGCCGCTGGACGGATTATTCACCGATGGAGCCGCCGCCCTTTGGCGACTGGGCGCCTTGACGACGCGTGGCGCGTCGACGCTGCTGGCCGTTATCGGACTGCTGCTGATCACAGCCGGGTTCAGCAAGCGTGGGTCAAAAGCCGCGTCCGCGATCCTCACGGCCGGCGTGCTGGCCTGCATGGCGAGCCTGGTTGTGGCGGGACACGCCGCGACCCTCGCGCCGCGCTGGGCCGTGCTGCCGGCGTGGATCATTCATGCGGCCGTGGCGGCGTTCTGGATCGGATCGTTGACGCCGTTGCTGCGCGGCGTGTCACCGTTCATCGCCGAACGCAATGAGGCTGCCCCTGGCAAGGAATACGATGCCTGCGCTTCACCATCAGAGGTCCTGCGGACGCTCGGCTCATTCTCGCGCATTGCCCTGCCCGCGGTGCTGACGATGCTCGCTGCCGGGGTGCTTCTGGCGATCCTGCAATGCGGCACCGAGGCCATCGCCGCCTTCGATATGTCGAGCCGCTATGCGCTGGTGCTGGCGATAAAAATCGCGCTGGTATGCGTGTTGCTCGGGCTGGCGGCGCTAAACCGCTTCAAGCTGGTGCCGCGCCTGGCGCTGGATACCTCCGACGCGGCGGCGCGACGCGCCCTTGGCAACGCGCTGATGGTCGAACTGCTGGTCGGCGTGTCGGTCATCGCCGCGGCTGCCGTGCTGTCGCAACAACCGCCGCCGGCAACGCTGAGTCACGCCGTCGCTGCCGCCCAGGCATCCAATATGACCTCGCCCCCAGTCGCCATCGAACAATCGCTCCTCGGCGCCAAGGGACACCGCGCCCGCTTGCGCATCACGCGCCTGCCTGAAGGTGGCATGCAACTGGCTGTGCTGATCTCCAATGCCAAGGCAGAGGTGCTCTCGCCGATCGCCGTCACTCTCGCACTTGCCAATAGCGCTGCCGGCATTGAGTCTCTGGAGCGCAAATTGACGCCGGTCAGTGCCGGCAGCCGGGAGTTTCTTTACAGCGGCCGCGACTTGGTAGTGCCGGGGCTATGGTCGGTGCGCATCAACGCCGTGATTACCGATTTCGAGCAAAGTGCATTCAACACTAAGGTGAATATCGCGCCGCGCTGAGGCCAGGTCGCATTGTGACAAGCGGGTGTTGCCGGCGTTCTCCACGAATCGCTTTTTGCAAAACCCTTCTGACCAGCGCCCTATCATTCAAGCTCGCGCGGCGGCCGGTGTAGTGTTCCTGCACCGGGCACGACAGGGTTCAGGATCGCCCTGTCTCGGTTTCAGCGCTTTCGCGCATGCCTTCCTTGAAGCCGCGCACAGCGCCGCCCAGGTCGTTGCCGGCGTTGCGCAACTTCTTGGTGCCGAAGACCAGCATGACGATGACCAGGACGATGCCCCAGTGCCAAACGGAAAAACTGCCCATGTGCTTCTCCTGCGTAAAGACAAATGTGTTTATAACAAGGTGTGCGTCAAGGCCTGCACCGGAACGCCAGAAGGTGCGGCGCTCCAAGCGGTCAGGCGCTTGTTCATCGTTCCGTGACTGCGCGGCACGAACTACGCCGCCGCTTGCTCGGAGTCGTCAACCGGATAGGTAGAGTCCCAGAGTTCGTCTTCAGCAAGGTCGAACTCACATTCGGCCTGGCTCACCGCATCCTCAACGCAGCGCAGCGCGAACGCCTCGGTGTCACTCCGGTATCCTGTATCTTGGAAATATTTCATTTTCGTCTCAACTGTGTGGTTTGTTCAACGCAGGGTTTTGCGTCTCAGCCAATGTACGCGATGCAGGCTGAGCGACCAGAGCAATTGTGTCTAGATCATGTAACGGTGTGTTTCCCTTGCCGCCGGTGCGCCTTGCATCGTGCCTGTGCCTGCGCGATACAGGTTGAACAGAAGCAATAGGCGCTAGCGGCTATAATTACGCGTCACCGATGGTTCACAGAACAATTCGCAAGCTGGGTGGTTATTTTGCAATTTATGGACACGCAGGGCATCTCCTGCCCGATATCAAAAGCCTCGCATGGCAGGTTGTCAGCGGGGCTGTTTGCGTACCTTGCCTGCCATCCACCATCACTGATCCCTCCCAACCGGCGCGTGCTCGTCCGGTCCGTTTTCTCCTGAGGTCAGTTGCGCCGCGGCGCGACCCTTTCTTGAAGTAATCCGTCTGCATCTGCGGCAAGGCTTTGGCCCTGCCATGAGTTGCTCGCAGTCGTGCGGCACGAGTATTCCTGCGCCGGATACCAGGCCGCAATGCCGATCTGTTTGTAATCGCCCCAGATATTTGGGGCCGCAAAGCAAGGAATCACCATGCCGGTTTCAGATATTGCGCCAGACGACAGCTGGGATGCCGGCGATATGGGCTGCGGTGAGCTTGTCTTGCATTTGCGCGGCAAGTTGCTGGCCATGGAAGGCAAGGTGCTGAAACTGGTGGCACGAGACCTCGGGGCGCCTGCCGATATTCCCGCGTACTGCCGGATGACCGGGCATCAACTGCTGCACGTGGATCCTGCGGCCTCCAGCTACTGGATCAGGGCGCGAACCAAGTCGAAATAGCCAAGATGTTCCAAGAAGCTTTCATTCATTAAATCAATTTAAGGAGATCGATATGGCCGGAAAATTTTGCGTAAGTCTTACCTGCGGCAAGGACAACACCGACAAGGCCACCGTAGCATTTGTGGTTGCCAACGCCGCCGTCGCATCGGACAAGGAAACCCTGGTATTTCTCAGCATCGAAGCGGTGCATCTTTCCCAGCAGGGGGTCGCCGACTCTATTCACGAGGAGGGTTTCTCCCCGCTGAAGGATCTGATCGAGAACTTCGTCAAGGCAGGCGGCAATATCTATGTCTGCTCGCCGTGCTTCAAGAAGCGCAAGCTCGATGAGGGCAAGCTCATCGCGGGCGCGGCGGTGGTCGGAGGGGCCAAGCTGGTCGAATTCATGAGCGACGGCTGCGCGAGCGTCAGTTACTGAGCACACCAGTTGATCTTCTCATGATCCCGTATCGCCTCATGGCGGTTGTGTTCCTCGCCGCCGCGCTCGTCTATGCGCGGCTGGGCCGGGCCACCTTTTCCATTCCGCTGTCACTCGAGGATCGTTCATGCGCGAGGGCTGCGCGAGCGTCAGTTGCCGGGCGAAAGCAATTCGCCGGAAGAGCCGATGACTACACGCATGATTCGGACCGGTTGGTTTTGGTCCGATGAACGCGCACCGATATGGCGGCAATGGCTTCGGATGCCTAGTGACGGATGCATCGCCAGGCCAATTTCAATTTGAGGACGCAAATGGAACCCGTGACAAGCCATCCCTATGATGCAGACGTCAGATTCGACGGCGGCGACCTGGATTGCGGCAATGGTTTGTTGCTGCTCATCCGCAAACACATCGACCCACTCGCACGCGGCGGGTTGCTGGAAATCCTCTCCACCGACAGCTCGGTCAAGGAGGACCTCCCGGCCTGGTGCCGGATGACCAAAAACGAACTTGTATCGATGGTCGTGCAGGGAAGGCAGCGCAGCTACCTTGTGTGCAAAGGCGGGCTGGCCGAGCGCAAGCCCGCCATCGACACCAGACAGCCCCCCGCTTCGCAGATTCAGATCATCAGCAAAGTTGTCATTCCCGCGCGGCTTCCGCCACCTGCGCCAGCGCAAGAGATCGCACCATTTTCCGTCATGGGTATCGGCAGCTGGCCACGGCCACGCTGGATGCTCAGTGCAATGCACGAACACATGGAAGGGCGGCTCCCGGGCGCCGAATTCCAGGCCACGGCGGACGACGCGGTGCGCCTGGCGGTAGAGGCGCAGTTGCGCGCGGGTGTCGATGTTGTGACCGATGGCGAGCAACGCCGTGACAGCTATTCCAGCTTCGTGGCCGGCATCCTCGACAATTGCCAATTGATACCGCTCACCGATCTGCTTCCCCTGGTTGAGGACCCCGAGGAGTTTGAGCGGGAACTCCGGGCACTGGATGTGCCGGCGGGAGAAATCCGTCATCCCGCCGTATTCGGGCCGCTAGGCAGGGCAAAGCCGCTCGCAGTGCATGAGCTGGAGTTCCTCAAGAAAATCACCCGCAAGCCGGCAAAGATCGCCTTGCCGGGACCGTACCTGCTCACCCGCACCATGTGGATGGAATGCATCTCCGACCGCGCCTACGCAACCCGCGAGGATCTCGCCGTCGATGTGGTGCGCGTGTTGCGTGAAGAACTCGCTTATCTCCTTGCAGCCGGTGCGGCGCTGGTTCAGTTTGACGAGCCGGTCCTGACCGAAGTCGTCTTCACCGGGGCGTCCACACAGCGCTCTTTCATGTGCGGCGCCTTGTCGGAAAAGGGCAACCCGCAGGACGAACTTGCTTTCGCCCGCGACCTGCTCAATGCCGTTGTCGAAGGTTTCCCGATGAACCGGACCGCCGTGCATGTTTGTCGCGGCAACTGGACCACGGACGAATCCGCCTGTTTGTCCGGGAGCTACGCTTCCTTGCTGCCAACCCTTAAAGCACTCAATGTAGGCACGTTTTTTTTGGAGCTATGCACACCGCGGGCTGGCGAACTGGCGGTGCTCAAAACGCTGCCCGAGGACCGGCGGATCGGAGTCGGTGTCGTCAATCAGAAACTCGGGCGAGTGGAAAGCGCAGGGGAGATCACCGCACAGCTCCAGAAGGCCGTCTCGATATTCGGCCCCCATCGTGTGCTGATCACCCCCGATTGCGGTTTCGCCACCTTCGCAGATAACCCAGTAACATCAGCTGCGGTGGCAGAGGCCAAAATGGGCAACATGGTAATCGCCGCAAATCAGCTTAAAGAGCAGTTTGGTCAATAATTGCGTCAGTGGATCGCATCAAACGCCATTGCATGCTCGTTCATGAATGTCCGCTGCCGTAGGAGAGCCTGCCCCGATCGCGCCGCGCAAGATCCAGCGGTTCCCTGAAATTGCCGGCGCCCGGATCCGCACGCGCCGTCACTGCGCCCGCCGGGACCGCCGCGGTGGCAATCGGCGTCAAGTTGCGCAGTATTGTTGTAGTCTACGCGCCGTCCCGCGAAGGCGTATCGAAGCGAAACCGCCGCGCGTGGTCTGGGCTCACGACTGAAGCAGAGAAAGGAAAATGATGATGCATCCGGGCACCCGCCTCTGGGCAATTTTCGCGGCGTTCGCCGTTCCGCTGCTCGCGCAGGCACAGGCCTACCCGAGCAAACCCATCCGCCTGATCATGACCGTGCAGGGCGGCGCCGAAGTGACGGTGCGCCTCATGGCCAACAAGGTCGGCGAGGCGCTCGGCCAGCCGCTGGTGATCGAGCCGCTGCCCGGCGCGGGCGGTTCGGTCGGCGCGGATACGGTGATGCGCGCCGCGCCCGACGGCTACACCATCATGTACACCGGCGCGAGTGTGCTGGTCATCCGGCCGTTCGTGGCCAAGAGCACGCGCTATGACGCCAGCCGCGATTTCACGCCCATCATCCGGTTGAACGAAACCGTGCTGCACATCATGGTCAACCCTTCGCTGCCGGTGGGCAACATGCGGGAGCTGCTCGAGTATGCGAAGAAAAATCCCGGCAAGCTCTCCTATGGCACCTCGGGCATGGGCACCTCGCACCATCTTGCCGGTGAATCGATCGCCATGTTGAGCGGCATCGATTGGGTGCACGTTCCCTACAAAGGGGCGCCCCCCGTGGTCACCGATCTCATCGCCGGGCGCATCCAGGTGGGTTTTGGCACCCTCTCCACCATCACGCCCATCATGAATACGGGCAGGATCCGCTTGATCGCCATCAACAACGGCCAGCGCTATCCTCTGTTTCCCAACGTGCCCACGGTGGCCGAGCAATTGCCCGGCTACACCGCGCCGCCCAGCTGGACCGGCTATTTCGGACCGGCCGGCCTGCCGCGGCCGATGGTGCAGCGCCTGTACGGCGAATATCTGAAGGCCGCCACTTCCGCCGAAGCACGCAGCAAGGCCGAGGAACTGGGTTATTTCCAGGGGACCGGAACGCCCGAAGAACTTGCCGAGAGCGTCAAGAGCGGTCTGGCGCTGGTGGAAAAAATCGTCAAGGGGGCGGGGATACAACCGGAGTGAGGGAACCTATGAAAGACATTGCCTTACGCTGTGCCGTAACCTCCGTAGGCGCCGCTGGCTTGGGTTTTTCAGCGGTTGCGCAGCAGTACCCGCTCAAGCCGGTGCGGATGATTGTCGCCTCGACACCGGGCGGCTATGTCGATCGCACCTCGCGCCTGGTGTCCGACAAACTCGGGCAGCGCCTGGGTCAGGTCTTTGTGTTGGACAACCGCGCCGGCGCTGGTGGAACTGGGCATGGAGATCACGCCCTGGACGCCCCCGGTGATCGCCGATTACGTCAAATCCGAGATGCTGATGTGGGCGCGGATGAACAAGGAAACCGGCGTCACCGTAGATTTATTTATTTCACTGCGCAATACAAATAGGCCGTAAAGGCACGCCACACGTCATGAAGATTTGTTATTTTGCGTAATTTACGGCATCAGTCCGGAAACGCCGGCATCACGCGAGTGCCGAACAGTTCCAGCGTGCGCATCGACTCCGCGTCGGTGGCGCCGCCCATGTTGATCTGCAACGACGGTTCCACCTCGCCGAACCGCTCCGCGCCGGCACGCAGCTGGGCGATGACTTCATCGGGCGTACCGACATAGGCGCCGCCTTTTTCGATGACGTCATCGGGTCGGGTCGCAATGATGCTCTCCACCATCTTCGCGTAGCCGGCGTAGTGCGGCGACGAGCTATTGCGCCAGGCGAGCACCGCCTCGGCGAAGGTCTCGATGTAGCGGTTCATGATGCGGCTGAAGGTTTTGCGCGCCGCCTCGCGCGTCTCATCCATGCAGCAGAACATCGACACCTGCACCTTTTCCTCACCCGGCGGATGTCCCGATTCGCGCCAGACGCGACGGTAGGTCTTCACCAGTTCCTGCAAAGTCCCGGGCTTGCCGGCGTAGGGGACGATCATGATGTTGAAGCCGTTCTTGGCCGCGTAGACGAAGGACTCTTCGGTGGAGATGGCTGCTATCCAGATCGGCGGATGCGGCTTTTGCACCACGCGCGGCATCAGGCGCACGTCGGAAAACTGCCAGAACCTGCCCTGGTGCGTGACGCTGTCCTCGGTCCACAGACGCTTGATGACGCCGATCGCCTCCTCCATCCTCGGCCGGCTGTCATCCATCGACACGCCATAGACCTCGAACTCCTTGGGAAGAAAGGCGCGGCCGAAGCCGGCATCGAGGCGCCCGCGCGAGAGGTTATCCAGCATCGCCAGGTCCCCGCCCAGATGCGCCGGATGATGAAACGCCGGGATCACCGCGCCGGTGATGAGGCGCGCACGCCGCGTGCGCATCGCCACCGCCGACAGGAACACGCAAGGGTTGGGGGAGCGCCCGCCATAATCGTAGAACGAGTGCTCGACCGTCTTGATCGAATGGTAGCCCAGCGCGTCGGCACGCTCGGCCAGTTGCAGGCACTGCTCGTAAAAATCCGGCGTGCTGCTGTCCGCCTCGCGGAATGCCGGAAAAAAGTTGATGCCGAATTTCAATTGAATTCCCCCAGTATCGAATTTGAACCCCTGGGGTATATTCGCGCCCGGGAGGAAATAACGCAATGCAAAGCATCAAGACAGTGGGAATCCTGGGCCTGGGAAAAATGGGCGGGCCGATGGCAAAGCACCTGATCGCCAAAGGCTTCAGCGTGCTCGGCTACGACCCGGTGCCCGCGGCTTGCGCGCAGGCGGCAGCCGAAGGCGTGCGCGTGTTGGCCACCGCGCGCGAAGTGGCAAGCGCCTGCGAACTGGCCATTGTGGTGGTGGGCTTCGACAACCAGGTCGAAGCGGTGGTCTACGGCAAGGACGGCATTGTCGAAGGGGCAAAGGCCGGCTTGATCGTGGCGCTGGGCTCCACGGCCGCGCCGCAGTACACCCGAACCCTTGCCGCGCGCCTGGCGACGCGCAGCATCACACTGCTCGACATTCCGCTTACCCGCGGCGAACGCGCCGCAGTGGAAGGCAGGCTGCTCATCCTGGGGGCGGGCGATGAAGCCGCCTTCGAAGCCTGCAAGCCGGCGTTCTCGGCATTCGCTTCGGACATTTTCCATCTCGGCCCCGCCGGCGCCGGCCAGGTGGGCAAGATGGTCAACAACCTCATCCTCTGGGCCTGCACCTCGGCCAACGACGAAGGCCTGCGCCTGGGGCAGGCGCTGGGCGTGGACCCGGAAAAGTTGCGCGCCGCCCTGCATCACTCCAGCGCGCAGAACTGGGCCATGGACTTTCGCGCCGAGGACAGCGGCATGCCCTGGGCGGAAAAAGACATGAACATCCTCTTGCGCGAAGCCGACATGGTGCGCCTGTCCATGCCGCTTGCCGGCACCACCAAGGAAGTGATCAAGGGATTGAAGATCCGCATGGGGCTGGGCCTGCCGGACGGGTTCGAGTAGTGAACGAGAGCATCGGCACCGCCCGCTGCAGCGGTGCGGTTGGAACTCGGCAACGGCCCGCGTATCCGGGCCGGAACAGTTCAAAATGCAATTTCCGGATGCCTGAGAACTCCCGGGTCCCGATGATTCGCGCGGAAAATTCTTCTACGGCCAATGCTCTGATCGGCACGGGACGGCCAGGGCCGGGGGAGGCCTGTTGTTGACCAATTTTCGGTCCATGGTCATAATAATGGTCATATCTTAGGAAACCCCATGTTCACCATACAAGCCTCCGAATTCAAGGCCAAATGCCTCGCATTGATGGACGAGGTGGCGCGCACCGGGCGGACCATTGTCGTCACCAAGAATGGCCGGCCCATTGCCGAGCTTCAACCGCACCGGCCGCCGCGGGCAAAATCGATTATCGGTCTGCAAAAGGACCGTATCGCCATCAAAGGCGACATCGTCTCGCCCCTGGACGCGGGCCTCTGGGATGCTATGAAGAAGTGATCCTCCTCGACACTCACGTCCTGGTGTGGGCGCTCAACGACGATCGCAAGCTGGGGCGCAAGTCGCGCGCCTTGATCGAACGCAACTGGGCCGCGGGCGAAGTGACGGTATCGGCGATCTTGTTCTGGGAGGCGGGCATGCTGCACTCGCGTCGCCGCCTGAAACTTCCCTCGCCCGCGAAAAACTGGCGCGACGAAGTGCTAGCGGCGGGTGTGCGCGAAATCCCGCTGGATGGCGCGATCGCGGTTCGCGCGTTGGACCTGGAAGGTTTGCCCGACGATCCTGCCGACAGGTTTATCGCCGCCACCGCGATTCTGAATGGCGCAGCACTGTTGACGGCCGACGAAAAACTGCTTGGCTGGCATCACAAGCTGGAAAGGTACGACGCCAGGGTTTAAGCACCCCGTCGCGTTCCCCAATATGGCTCCCGCGTCGCCGTGGCGACGGCACTTTTTGCGCCGGAACGCTAACCCCACACTTCGCGCGCGACTTCCACCACCAGCGCAAGCTTGCGCCACTGCTCCTCCTCGGTGAGCGAGTTGCCGTGCACGCTGCTGGCAAAGCCGCACTGGCCGCTGATGGAAAGATTCTCGAGGGGCACGTATTTCGAAGCCTCGTCTATGCGCCGCTTGAGAACATCCTTGTTCTCCAGTTGCGGCGTCTTGGTTGAAACCAGCCCCAGCACCACCTTCTTGCCCTTGGGAACGAAACGCAGCGGCTCGAATCCGCCGGCGCGCTCGCTGTCGTACTCCAGGAAATAGGCGTCCACTTTGGTCCGGTTGAAGACCACCTCGGCCACCGGCTCGTAGCCGCCCTCGGCCATCCAGGTGCTCTTCCAGTTGCCGCGGCAGGTGTGCATGGCGATGGTCATGCCGGGCGGGCGCTCGGCAATGGCAAGGTTCAGTGCATCGGCAAGCAAACCCAGCATGGTGTCCGGATTGTCGCCGCGCTCGCGCACCGAGGCGCGAAAGCGCTCATCGCACAGGAACGCGTGGCTGGTGTCGTCGATCTGCAGGTAATTGCAGCCGGCGGCGTGCAATTGCCGGATTTCCTCGGCGTAGGCGCGGCCGACGTCGATCCACAACTGATCCAGATCGGGATAGGCTTGCTTGCTGATGGCGGCACGCCCGCCCCGGTAATAGAGCATGGCAGGCGCCGGCAGGCAGTTCTTCGGGGTAACCCTGGCGACGGAACGAAGAAAGCTGAAGTCGGCGACCATGATCGGGCGCGCGTGGTGCACGCGCCCGACGACGCGCGAGGTCAGGCGCACGTCGGTGGAGCCGACAAAAGTCATTGCACCCGGATCCTCGCGCACTTCCACCCCGCCCAGCTTGCCCATGAAATCGTGGTTCCACCAGGTGCGGCGGAATTCGCCGTCGGTCACCACTTTCAGGCCGACATCCTCCTGCCTGGCCACCGCCTCGCGGATGCACTCGTCCTCGACCGCGCGCAGGCCCGCCGCGTCGAGCGCGCCGCTCGCGGCCCGGGTGCGCGCCTCTACCAGCCGCGCCGGCCGCAGCAGGCTGCCCACCACTTCGGCGCGGAAGGGACCGCTCGCCGCGGCGGAATTTGACGGGGTATTCATTGTTTTGACTCCTCCATTAGAATCCGGCTTCGCCAGGCGGGGTCCCACGAGGAGACCCCGGGCACAGCCGGGATGACGCAGACACTCATGAAAAAAACATCACTGACATTGGCGGTGAGCAACGCTGACCACAGCCGCGACATTGTCAGCGGAAAAATTCCCATCGAAGGTGCCGAGCTTACCGCACCGGACCTGGTGCCCGAAGAGATTTTCCATCGCTTCACGATACCGCGAATGGGATATCTCGGAAATATCGACGGGCAGTCTGAACAGGACGCAAACAGGGCACATGGCGCATGAGCAATTCCGCATCTGAAGCAGGCAAACCGGCCGAATTCGATTCGCGCGGCTTCCGCAACGCCCTGGGCCGCTTTCCCACCGGCGTGGCGATCATCACCGCGCGCGACGCCCAGGGCAATCTGCACGGGCTGACGGTCAACTCGTTTTCCTCCGCCTCGCTCGATCCGCCGCTGATCCTGTGGTCGCTGCGCAATGCCTCGAGCGTGATGCATGTGTTTCGCGAGGTGGATGAGTTCGTGGTCAACCTCCTCGCCGAGGAACATCTTCAGGAAGGACAAATTTTCGCCGTGTCCGCGCCGCGCAATTTCCATCCCGACAAATGGCAGCTGTCCGAGTCGCACAGCCCGATACTGCACGGCGCCGTGGCCACGTTCAAATGCCGCACGGTGGGACGGGTTCCGGCCGGCGACCACATTGTGTTCCTGGGCGAGGTGCTCAGTTTCACCTACACGACCTCGAGCCCGCTGCTGTTTCACGCGGGCAAGTTTTTCGGATCGGATGAACTGCTCGGCAGCCGCGAAAAAACGCCCGGATCAAAATAGATCCGGGTCCTGACCATCCCCTCCGCAGGGTCGTGCGGTCCTGCCTGGAGAAGCGCTGCCGCTTCCCCGGGTTTTTCTACATCCGCAAAATCCGCTCTGCGTTGCCATGCGCGATCTTTTCGCGATCGGCGTCGCTGATGGAAATTTTCTTCAGGAATTCGACGCCGGCGGTGTTGGGTTCATAGGGCCAGTCGATGGCGAACAGGATCTTTTCCACGCCCAGCGCCAACACGGTGCAGACAAACGCCGGCTCGTACCAGTTGCCGCTGGTGGTGACCAGCATGTTGTCGCGCAGATATTCGAGCGGCGTCTTTTTCAGTCCGCGCTTGGCGGCCGCCTGATAGGTGTGGTCGTTGAGGCGGTGCATGGCAAAGGGCAGCCCCTCTCCCAGGTGTCCGAGGATGAACTGCAGCTTCGGGTAGGCATCGAATGCGCCCGAGAACACGATGCGCAGGAAATGGCAGCTGGTATCGACGGCAAACCCCCAGGCGGCCCGCGCCAGGTCCTCGTAGCCGGCGAAATAGGCATGGATGGCGTCAGGATGCGGATAGGTCGGGTGCAGGTAGATGGGCACTGCGAGCTTCTCCGCGACTTCGAAAATGCCCCAGAATTTCTTGTCGTCGAGGAAGCTGCCCTGGGTGTGGCCGTGGATCATGGTGCCCTTGAACCCCAGTTGTTTCACGCAACGCTCCAGTTCGCGCGCCGCGGCATCGGGGTCGGCGGTGGGCAGCGCCGCGAAGCCTTCGAAGCGGCCGGGATATTTCTGCATGGCCTGGTAGAGCTTGTCGTTGGCGTCGCGCGCCATCGGGATCGCGACGGCGGCCTCGAAACCCTGCGCTCCCGGCGAACCGAAAGACAGCACCTGCACATCCACGCCCACCGCATCCATGTGGCGGATGCGCATCGCGCCGATATCGGCGTTCTGCTCGGAGATGTCGTGGCCGATCTGCTTGCTGCGCGAGGTGAGGTAGAAATTGCGGAACTCGTTGGCCGGGACATTCTCTTTGTACATCTGCGTGGTGAAGTGTTCTTCGATGGCAATCAGTTTCATGGCGGTTCCTTGCACCTGTTGGTAAAAGTCGGCAGCCCGCCGCTTGACGCACCTTTGCGGCGCGGCCTGGCGAGCCCTGCGGGTCACCCCGCTTGGTTGTGCGGATTATCGCCCAAGAGCGCAGCGCCGTGGACCAAAGCAGCTATCATCGACGGGCAAACATGAGCTCAAAAAACGCGCCAATTCCCCACGCAGCAACCGGCGGCCTTTCGCGCGGCCTGATGCTGCTGCTCGCCAGCACCGGTTTTTGCGCCGGCGGGGTGATGCATGTGCATTCGCCGGTGCTCGGCGCGATGGCGCAGGAGTTTGGCGTGGGCCCTTCGGTCATCGGCTGGGTGGCGACGCTCACCTATGCCGGTTACTTCACCGGGCTGATCTTCATCGTTCCCATAGGCGACCGCGTCGACAAGCGCCGCTTGATGCTCGCGCAACTGGGCATGCTGATTGTCGCCAATGTGGTGCTTGCCACCGCCTCTTCCCTGGGGGTGATGATGGCGGGCAGTTTCGTTCTCGGCGCCTGCGTCTGCCTCACCCAGAACCTGGTGCCGATCGCCGTGGGTGCATCGCATCCGGACGAGCGCGGCAAGGTGGTAGGAACGGTGCTGATGGCGATGTTCCTGGGCTTCCTGTTCAACCGGCTGGCCAGCGGACTGATCGGGGCCTATTTCGGCTGGCGCTGGAGCTTTGTCTTTGGGGTGCTGATGCTCACGCCGCTCGCGCTGGCGCTGTTGCTGCGCCTGCCCAGCGTCGCGCCCACCACCCGGATCGGCTACGGCTCGCTGCTGCGGTCGGTGTGGACCCTGTATCGCGCCAACCGCGGCCTGCGCCTGACCTCGGCGACGCAGTTCTTTCTTGCCATCGGTTACGGCGGATTCTGGGCGACGCTGGCGCCGATGCTGCTGTTATTGCACGGCATGGGCCCGGCCGAAGCCGGGATGATGGCGATCCCCGGGGCTGCCGGCGTCTTCATCTCCCGGCCGGCGGGCCGCTGGATGGACCGCAGCGGCGCGCTTCCGGTGGTGGTGACCTCGATATTCGTCTTCATCGCATCCCTGGCGATACTGGGGTTTTCCGCCTGGTGGATAGGCGCCGTGATCGTCGGCGCCGCGGTGATGGACTGCGGACTGCGCGGCGCCATTGTCGCCAACCAGACGCTGGTCGCCGGCGTCGACGCCGGCGCGCGCAACCGCAGCAACACCATCTTCGGCGCGCACAACTGGGGCGGCAACACCACCGGTGCGTTCCTTGCCAGCATGGCGCTGGCCTATTCGGGATGGACAGCGGTTTGCGTGATCTTCTTCGGCGGGGCGCTGCTGGCGCTGGCGCTGCAGTGGCGCCTGGCGAGCACTACAGGGGCGCGGCGATGAGAATATCGATGCGGGTCGAATCGGTCAGCACCAGCTTTTCGCGGAACAGTGCACGCTCGCCCTCGAAGATCACCTCATCGACATACTTGCCCGCGGCGAACAATGCCATGGCGCCGTCCTGCGTGGTGCGAATCACGGCAAAGGGCGTCTCGGCGCGACAACCGCTATCCGTATGCTCCAGCACGCGCGTGCCGCCGACGATGTGCCGGTACTGCTGCGATTCGTAGATCGCGGTCTCGCGCAGGCACAGAATCCGGTCTGAGAGCATGCCGCGGCTCTCACACAGGTAAAAACCTGAAACATAGCCGCGCTCGTGGCTCTCCTTCGGAATGATGAGATAGCGGCATTCCTCGGTGAACATCGCCGGCCACTCTTCGTAGCGCCCGTCGTCGATGCACGCGGCATACTCGCGCAGCAGGTCCTCCACGCGCAGCCGGGCTTCAGTTTTGTCGGTGCTCAAATTGGCTTACCTTTCCTTCACTAATTCAAGATCAGATTGGTCAGTTCGTCGTGGGGCGAGAGGGGTAACGGGGACGCAGTTACGGAAATTCGGGTTCTCCCTCTCTCCCTGTTCTGAAGCTTTCCAGGGTTAAATACCCATCACCTCGCGGTATCCCTTCCAGAATCCTCTGATCGGCGCCTCGGTGACCCGGTCTTCGCCCGAGGCAATCGAGCTGCCGCCCAGTTCCACAACCGCCATCGCGTCGGGTTTGCCCCCCTGAATACCCCGCTGCACGAAATTGGTCACCGCGCCGTCCTCCAGCGAGATGAAGCCGGCCGGCCCGATCAGGTTGGCCTGGCGCGCGCGGATTTTTGTCTGCCAGGGTTCGTCGTCTTCGTAGCCGAGCAGCGTCCAGAACCATTCGCACTCGTGCGGTCCGCGCGGCACGATGTGGCGCACACCCAGGCAATTGGAGATCTGCTGGAAGGTCACCGCGGGAAACACCGTCTGCACCATGTTGGTGATGCCGTCGGGAAACTCCGGCCACTCCTCCAGTATCTTCGGATCGTTCAACTTCAGGTGCGACTTCATGTTGGGCAGTTTGTTGCCCTCGTACTCGGAACCGCGGATGTCGTCGGTGCCGCGCTTGGTATAGACGATGTGGTGCCAGCCCGAGTCGTCGAGCAGCGCCTCGCCTTTCATGGTCTGGCGCGACAGGCCAAACGACCCGAAAAAAAGATGCAGGATCGAGGCGTGGTAGGGATCGCGCACGTTCTCCATCACCAGCTTCCAGTTGTTCTTCAGATACTGGCTGTGCGCGCCGATCACCTTCATCGGACGGTTGTAGGCGCGCTTGAGATAGGCGCTCATCACCGGCCCCAGGTACTGCTCGATGGGCGGCGTGGCCGCCGAGAAGGTGCCGAAGTGAATGCCGTTGAAGCTGGCCACGCGCAGGCGCTCCAGGCCGTGCTTGGCATTGTCGAAATCAGCCGGCATGCCGCCCTTGCCGCGCACGCCGCGTTTGAAAGCCACGCTGGTGAGGTCGCCGCGCAGGTTGTAGGACCAGTTGTGATAGACGCAGGAGAACTGCTCGCGATTGCCCTGCTTTTCTATGCACAGCAGCGATCCGCGGTGGGCGCAGCGATTGACCATGGCGTGCACCTCGCCGTTTTCATCGCGGCACAGGATCACCGGCGTCGCGCCGACAAAATTGAGTTTGTAATCCCCGGCCCCGGGGATCTCGCAATCCAGGCCCAGGTAGTTCCAGGTGGGGCCGCGAAACAGCAGCGATTGCTCGCGCTCAAAGATTGCCGGATCGTCGTAGACGCGGTAAGGAACGCGGGTGACCCCTTGCTCGGGCCAGGTGAACACAGTCGAACTTTTCGGCATAAACGCAGCAGTGATCCGGTGAATGTGGAAAAGGCTGGCATTCTAGCCGAGGCAGGGATGAAACCATACGTTATCATTCGGCCCTTTTAATGCGGCGTGCGCTGACTTTTCGCGCGCCTTATCCACACTTCGAGCATAGTCTTGAGCAACGATTCACCCAAAGCTTTCGCCGCGCTGCGCCTTCCGGGCTTTCGCGTCTATTTCCTCACTTCGGCGCTGGCGATGATGGCCGACAGCATCGAGCACGCGATCAGTTACTGGATTCTGTTCGAGAAATTCGAGTCGCCCGCCCTGGGCGGGTTCGCGGCGCTGTCGCACTGGCTGCCATTTCTGTTCTTCTCGGTTTATTCCGGGGCGCTCGCCGACCGCTTCGACCCGCGCCGCCTGATCCAGATCGGCATGTCGATTTTCATGCTGGTATCGATCGGCTGGGGCCTGCTGTTCGCCACCGATTCCCTGCAGGTGTGGCACGCCATGGTGCTGCTGACCCTGCACGGCTTTGCGGGCGTGCTGTGGGGTCCGAGCGCGCAACTGCTGATCCACGACATCGTCGGACCGCAGCAACTGCACAGCGCGGTGCGGCTGGGATCGACTTCGCGCACCCTGGGTGTCGTCGCCGGTCCCGCGGTGGGCGGCCTGTTGTTGCTGGCGATGGGACCGGCCTGGGGAATCCTGTTCAATGCACTCATTTACCTGCCGATGATCCTGTGGCTGTGGAAGGCCCCCTACGGCCCGAAGTTCCGCAAGGGCACACCGTCCGCGCCGCGCGCGATGCGCGGCCTCGCCGATATCGTCGCCACCATCCGCGAAATCGCCGGCAGGCCGGCCATCGTTTCGATGACGCTGCTGGCGGGCGGTGCGGCGCTGTTCGTTGCCGGCGGCTATCACGCGCAGATGCCCGAGTTTGCGCACGACCTGGGGCATACCGAAGCCGACTTTTCCTACAGCATGCTGCTCGCAGCCGACGGCGCCGGCGCGCTGGTGGCGGGCCTGGCGCTGGAGAGCCGCGGCTGGCTGCGGGCGCAACCGCGCACCGCCTGCCTGCTGGCGCTCATCTGGTGTCTGGCGATGGCATCCTTTGCCGCGACCACCTGGTATCCGCTCGCGCTGCTGCTGCTGTTCGTGGCCGGCTTTGTCGAGTTGACGTTCTTCGCCATGGCACAGACCCTGGTGCAGATGAACGCACCGGCCGATATGCGTGGAAGGGTCATCGGCCTCTACTCGATGGCCGCGGGCGGCATGCGCGCCTTCAGCGGGGTCACCATCGGCATCGTCGGCAGCATCATCGGCATCCACTGGTCGCTGGCGCTCTCCGCGATGGCGCTGTTCGCCGCGGTAAGCCTGCTGATCGCCTTTGTGGTGCGTCCGGCACCCGCCGGATGAATGGCCGGGCCCATCCGCAGGCCCGGCCGCTGTCCGGCATGACGCCGGGCGCGGCGTTCAGCGGCCCTTGCCGGTCTCGCGAATAAACAGGGTGCAGAATGCCCCGAACGCGGCGCTGCCGGCAAGCAGCCAGATGGCCTGGTCCCACCCGCCTGCGAGGTCGCCGCGGGCGCGCCCCGCATCGAGCACGGCACCCACCAGCGGCTGCAGCAAAGCCGTGCCGAGGAATATGCCGACGTTCACCACCGAAATCGCCATTCCTGCCTGCTCGGGCGGATTGACTTCCTTGACGATGGTCCAGGTCAACATGAATCCCGGGATCAGCGAGCCCATTAGAAAAAACCACGCATAGCTTGCCCAGAGCGGCGGCGTCGCATGAAAAATCCACGGCAGCCAGGACAGCGCAAACAAGCAGGTGTAGGCGCGCATGACACCGCGGCGGTTGCGCAGGCGGTCCGAGGCAAGGCCGACGATCAACGCGCCGAAGGCCACCCCCAGCAGCAGCAGGCTGGCGTGCTGCGCGGCGACGGTTTGCGAGAGCCCGTAGACGTCGCGCAGATAGGGCACGGCCCAGAGGCCGCCGAACGCAAGGTAACTGCCGCCGACGCCGATATTGATGAACAGGCCCGGCCAGGTGGCGCGATTGCGCAGAACCTGCGCGAGGGCCCGCATCCACGGCACCCCTGCAGGCGTGGCAGTCCCGCTTGCCAGCGGTTCGTAGCCGCGCTGTTCGGGCCGATCGCGGACGATGATCCAGGTGAGCGCGCCAATGACCAGAGACACCAGCCCCAGTCCGACGAACACCGAGCGCCACGAGGCAACCGTGATCAGCCAGGCCAGGGGCGCGCCGGCGGCGACCGCGCCCAGATTACCGGCCAGCATGGTGATGCCGTTCAGCGTGGCGAAGCGGTCCGCCGGGAACCAACTCGCGCAGATCTTCAGCAATGCGACAAAGAATACGGCGACACCGACACCGACCAGCGTGCGTCCGAGGGCGGCTACTTCCCAAACCGGGGCCAGGCCAAACAGCAGCGAACCGGCGCCTGCGACCAGGGCGCCCACGGTGACGATGAGGCGCGGGCCAAGGGTATCGGCGAGCACGCCGGTGGGAATCTGCAGCAGCGTATAGACGAAAAAATAGGTCGCGGCGAGTGTGCCCAGCAATGCGCTGTTGATGGCGAAGGCCTGGGTCAGCTCGCCGGCGATGGCCGCCGGCGCAATACGATGAACGAACGAGAGCACGTAACCCGCAAGAAGGATCACATAGATGGCGGCACGGGCCCGGCGAAAGCGCGCGTCGCGCGGAGCATTGGCTGCAGCGGGCATGTCGCATTGTACTTTCCGGATGGCAACCCGGTGGCATCGACTCCGCGCCTGACTCAGAATCCTCAGGAAAAGCATCGGATCGGCAGGCGATCGTCGCGGATCTCCGGATTTTTGTCTTCGATCCAGCCCCTTTTTCTGCAACAATTTGGTCTTTTCCCCTCCCTCGGCTCCCCTCTTCTTTGGAGAACGCATGCGCATCATCACCAGAATTGCCTCCCTCGAACGCGACAAGGTTTCGGGTTTTTATGCCGCGCCGCCCGGTGCCGCACCCAGGCCGGGCGTGCTTTTCATCCATCACGCCAACGGCGTCACCTCCGAAATCCGGGAATCGGCCGAGCGCCTTGCGCGCTTGGGTTATGGCGCCTTCGCGGTCAACATGTTCCACGCACTGGGCGCCAAGGGCGAGGGTCTCATGGGTATGGGCGTTGAAATGCAGAAAATTCACAAGGATGCCGCGTTCCTCAAGGCAATCACCGACGGCTGGAATTTCCTGGTCGCACAACCCGGGGTCGATCGCAAGCGCACCGCAGTCATCGGCTATTGCATGGGCGGGCGCCTTGCGATTCCGTTTGCGGCGGACACGCCGGAGGTGCGCGCCATCGTGCTCAACTACCCCTCGATCCGCGACGAACCCCCCAGTGAATTCAAGCCGCGCGCGGGCTACGACACCGTCCGCGAACTCAAGTGCGCGACGCTGCTCATCTGCGGCGGCCGCGACACGGTCATCCCACCGGCCATGCAGCAGCGCGTCCTGAGCGGGCTGATCGCCAATGGCCAGCCGCTGGAATATCACTTCTATCACGATGCCGCGCACGGCTTTTTTTCGATGGAAGGCGAGAACCACCATGCGGACGTTGCGCAGCGCGTCTGGCCGATTACCACCGATTTTCTGGAACGCTACGTCGCGGATCCGGCAACGGCCTGAGCGAAACCGCGCCGGGCGCGCCGCCGATGGAAGGCATCCGCGCGGTGCGTCCGGGTTGTCGATTTATCAATGCGGACGGCTCGACCCGGGACCTGATCGAACTGTTCCCGCGTTTTCAACCGGAAGACTGGCGCGGAAATCAGGGCCAAACGCTGATAAAGTTCCGCATTCAAGCGGACCGAACCGGCGTTTTTCTTTGCGCCAAAGCCCATGCAAACCAAAGCGCGCCGCAAACGCAGAAGCGGGTTCGGCAAATCCTGAGCAGACACACACGGGAATATTATGGAAACTCGCAGCAAAATCGCAATCGTGACCGGCGCAGGCTCCGGCATCGGCAAGGCCTCCGCGCTCGCCCTGTTGAACGACGGCTGGAGCGTGGTGCTGGCGGGCCGGCGCGGCGAACTGCTCGAGCAGGCCGTCAAGGAAGCCGGCAGCCACGGCAACAGGGCGCTGGCAGTACCCACCAATGTCGCCGATCCCCGATCGGTGAGCGCGTTGTTCGCGAAAACCAAGGAGCGTTTCGGGCGGCTCGATCTGCTGTTCAATAACGCCGGGGTCAGCTCGCCGGCCGTGCCGCTGGAGGATTTTTCCTTCGAGAAATGGCAGGCGGTCGTCGATGTCAACCTGAACGGCGTATTCCTCTGCCTGCAGGAGGCGTTTCGCATCATGAAGGCGCAGGATCCGCGCGGCGGCCGCATCATCAACAACGGCTCGATCTCGGCGCACACGCCGCGGCCGAATTCCTCGCCTTACACCGCTACCAAGCACGCGGTCACCGGGCTGACCAAGTGCGCATCGCTGGATGGGCGCAAATATGACATCGCCTGCGGCCAGATCGACGTGGGCAACGCGGCCACCGAACTGGCGGCCAAGATGGCCAAGGGCGTGCCCCAGGCCAACGGGACGGTCGCTCCCGAACCGATGATGGATGTGGAAGACGTCGCCAGGGCCGTGGTCTACATGGCCAGCCTGCCGCTGTCGTCGAATGTGCAGAGCATGACCGTCATGGCCACCAAGATGCCGTTCATCGGCCGCGGCTGAGGTGGATTGGCTTTACTGAGCGGTTCGACTTCCCCCGCTCGGGAGTTTTCCGGCGTCCACTCCGCAAGTTCCTGGTTCGGGATATTTCGCGAGCACGATCCAATGATCGGCCAGGTGCAGACGCCCAAGCAAGGAGCCAATCTGTCCTTTGGGTGGCCGGTTCGAGCCTGCCAACCTGTCATTGGCTCATTATCTATATGTTCGGTAGCGCACAGACGCCGTCGAGTACGTATGTAAGTATCAAAAATAATAGCGGTCTCGTACTGCCAATACGAACCGTTCCCGACATTGCCGCGCCGCGCTTGACGAAAATCAAGCATGGTCAGCCAAATAGGAATACTGTCTCTCCAGAGGTGAGCCGTTCCTGGGAAGGACGAAGCCATGCAGCTGAGTGACCTCCTGCAGCCCCCCCCCGCAATAACATTGCCGGCGCGCAGACTCCTGTGCCCATCGCCTGTTGCCCCCCTTATGTTCCGTCAAGCCTGCGGCGCCGCCGACGTGGTGCCGGCGCGTTCCTGGCTGGTCCATAGCCCCTATCTTCGGAAGGAGCAGCAACCTTGAAAAAGCCAAACGACAAACTACCGCCCGCCCTGGCAAAAGTGCCGACCGGCATCCAGGGTCTGGACGATCTCACCGCCGGCGGCTTGCCCAAGGGCCGGCCGACCCTGCTGTGCGGCGCCGCCGGCTGCGGCAAGACGCTGCTGGCGATGGAATTTCTGGTGCGCGGCGCGGTGGAATATGGCGAGCCCGGCGTGTTCGTGGCCTTCGAGGAAGGCATCGCCGACCTGGAGAAGAACTTTGCCTCGCTCGGGCACGATCTCAAGGAGCTGGTGGCGAAGAAACATCTGTCGCTCGAATCCATCCACGTCGAGCGCAGCGAAATCGAAGAGACCGGCGAGTACGACCTCGAAGGCCTGTTCATCCGCCTCGGGCAGGCGATCGACGCCATCGGCGCCAGGCGCGTGGTGCTCGACACCGTCGAGACGCTGTTCTCCGGCCTGTCCAACACCATCATCCTGCGCGCCGAGTTGCGCCGCCTGTTTCGCTGGCTGAAGGACAAGGGCGTCACCGCCATCATCACCGGCGAGCGCGGCGAACAGAGCCTGACCCGTTACGGCCTGGAAGAATACGTGGCCGACTGCGTGATCCTGCTCGACAACCGCATCGAGGGGCAGATGTCCACGCGGCGGCTGCGCATCGTCAAGTACCGCGGCTCGACCCACGGCACCAACGAGTATCCGTTCCTGATCGACGCGGGCGGCATCTCCATCCTGCCGATCACCTCGATTGCGCTCAAGCACGAAGCGAGCACCGAGCGCGTGTCCTCCGGCATCGCGCGCCTGGACGCGATGATGGGGGGCAAAGGCTACTATCGGGGCAGCACCGTGCTGATATCGGGCACGGCCGGCTCGGGCAAGACCAGCGTCGCGGCGCAATTCGCCCATGCGGCGGCCGCGCGCGGCGAGCGCTGCCTGTGGTTCGCGTTCGAGGAATCCTCGAGCCAGATCATGCGCAACATGCGCTCCGTCGGCATCGACCTGGAACCGGCGGTGCGCCGCGGTACGCTGGCGTTTCACGCGGTGCGGCCGACGATCTGCGGCCTGGAGATGCACCTCGTCACCATCCACAAGCTGGTGCGCCAGTTCAAACCGCGGATCGTGATCATCGACCCGATCACCAACTTCTCCGCCATCGGCAGCGACGAGGACGTGAAGGCGATGCTGACGCGCCTGATCGACTACTTCAAGATGCAGCAGATCACCGCCGTGTTCATCAGCCTCAACAGCGGCGGCGACTCCGCCGAGTCCCCCGATAACGCCGTATCGTCGCTGACCGACACCTGGCTCTTGCTGCGCGACCTGCAAATCGGCGCCGAACGCAACCGGGCCCTGTATCTGCTCAAGTCCCGCGGCATGGCCCACTCGAACCAGGTGCGCGAGTTCCTGCTGACCGATCGCGGGGTGGAATTGCAGGACGTGTATGTCGGGCCGTCGGGGGCCTTGCTGACCGGCACCGCGAGGGTGACGCTGGAGCTGGAGGAGCAGGCGCAGGCCCTGGTGCGCGAGCAGGAGAGCGCGGGCAAAGAGCGCGAGCTCGAGCGCAAGCGCGAAGCGATGGAGGCGCAGATCGCGGTGCTGCGCGCGGAGTACGAAGTCGAGCGTGCGGGGGCGGCGAAACTCATGGAGCAGGACCGGATGCGCAACACGCTCCTCGCCGGCAATCGCACCGACATGGCGCGCCGGCGCGAGGCTGCGGGCGGGCGCGCGGGGAAAACACCCAAACAAAGGCAAGGAGCTAAGCGATGAACGCCAGGCGCAAGAACGCCGCCGACCAAGCGGCGCCGGTAGAAACATGGAGGTTGCGGCTCTACGTGGCGGGACAGACGCCGAAGTCGCTGCAGGCGTTCGCCAACCTCAAGCGCATCTGCGAGGATCACCTGGAAAGGCAATACCGGATCGAGGTGATCGACCTGCTAGAGACGCCGCAACTGGCGAAGGACGACCAGATCCTGGCGATCCCGACGCTGGTGCGCAAGCTGCCGGAGCCGGTGCGCAAGATCATCGGCGACCTCTCCAACACCGAGCGCGTCCTGGTGGGGCTGAACCTGATCTCCGCCGCCAAGACCGGCGCATGACCGACTTATTGCTCGAGAGGCCACGATGAAAGCGAAGGAAGCGAAGGAAGCGAAGGAAGCGAAGAAAGCCAAGAATGCGACCGCGGCGTTCGAACAATCTCTGGCCACGCCGCAGAAGCAGGTCTATGTGCTGCAGTTATACGTCACCGGCATGACGCCGCGCTCCGCCCGCGCCATCGCCAACGCCAAAAAGATTTGCGAGACGCATCTGCAGGGACAGTATGACCTGAGCGTGATCGATGTCTACCAGCAGCCACAGTTGGCCAAGGACGCGCAGATCCTCGCCGTGCCCACGCTGGTGAAGAAACTGCCGCTGCCCCTGCGCCGCATCATCGGTGACCTGTCGGACCGGGACCAGGTGCTGCTCGGATTGAACCTGAAGCCCAAACCATGACCTGAGCGCTCACCTCATGACGCAGGACTCCCCGGGCACCGCATCAGGCGCCGACGCAAGCGCGGAACTGGCGCAGTTGCGCCTGCGGCTGGCCGAAGCCGAGGAGCTGCTGAACGCGATTCG
>CAIOLO010000026.1 GCA_903859155.1 uncultured beta proteobacterium | reverse complement strand
TCCCGGCCGAAAGAGCTTTACAACCCGAAGGCCTTCTTCACTCACGCGGCATTGCTGGATCAGGCTTGCGCCCATTGTCCAAAATTCCCCACTGCTGCCTCCCGTAGGAGTCTGGGCCGTGTCTCAGTCCCAGTGTGGCTGGTCGTTCTCTCAAACCAGCTACGGATCGTAGCCTTGGTGGGCTTTTACCCCGCCAACTAGCTAATCCGACATCGGCCGCTCCATGAGCGCGAGGTCCTTACGGATCCCCCGCTTTCTCCCTCAGGACGTATGCGGTATTAGCCTCGATTTCTCGAGGTTGTCCCCCACTCCTGGGTACGTTCCGATGTGTTACTCACCCGTTCGCCACTCTACTCGCAGGGTTGCCCCTACTTTCGCGTTCGACTTGCATGTGTAAGGCATGCCGCCAGCGTTCAATCTGAGCCAGGATCAAACTCTTCAGTTCAATCCATCTCAATCGTAAAACGATTGTTGCATCCAGCACAGCTCGCGCCGCACTGAACACTCTCACTCAAAGTCATTGCAAGGTCTTACTTGCTTGACTTAAATGTGAGCTTTGGGTCAAAAGCTTTTGTATGATGGCACTTGCGTACCACCTGCTTCACCCAGCGCCCACACCTATCGGCTGTTCAATTGTTAAAGAGCGTTTGGTTGCGGGGTGGATTTGAATCGATGACCCTCGGGTTATGAACCCAACGAGCCACCAGACTTTTCCACCCTGCGCCCATCTCTGCATCGTTGAGCAGATCTAAGATTATGACACAACTATTACTTGCTTGTCTGAAACGATAATCAAAACTGGTGTCAGGGAATGAGTTGAAGAAGGCGGCGTGAGTTGCTGGAATTCGATTGTCGACGTCGTTTTCAGCAAACAACTTGCCACGCCGATTCAATATGTATCTGGGCGGGGATGCGCAGATGGCCGTGACATATTTGGCCTAAAGGGAAATATAGAGGGGAAGAGCGCCGTGGTGAATGGCCGTGCAATCACGTCGGTGGCAACTGAATGTATCGGTTGAGCGCCAGGTAAAACAGCTTGGTGACAGCCTCATCAGCAGGGAATGGATTGCGCGTCTTGATGACTTTGCGCAGGCCCGTGTTAGTCGATTCTATGGCGTTGGTGGTGTAGATGACTTTTCGGATTTCCGCTGGGTAGTCGAAGAACGGTGTGATGCGCAGCATCTTGCGAGGCGCCGCTACGCGATGCCTTGCCGGACACGCGCCTTTTCAATGGCGCGCCACACCGCCTCCGGTGTCGCCGGCATGTCAATGTGATGAATGCCAAGGGGCCTCAGCGCGTCGAGAACCGCCCCGATCACCGCAGGGGGGGCGCCTATGGTCCCCCCTTCGCCGACACCCTTGACACCCATGGGATTTGTTGCGCAGGGGACATCGTGAAAATCAGTGTCGATGTCCGGTAAATCAGCGGCACGCGGCATGGCGTAGTCGAGAAAACTTCCCGACAGCAACTGACCTCCCGCGTCATGCACCACCTGTTCCAACAGAGCCTGGCCAACTCCTTGCGCCACCCCACCATGGACCTGCCCGTGGCAAATCATGGGATTGATTGCGCGTCCGATATCATCGACGACGGCATAATGCTCCAGGGTTACGAGGCCTGTATCCGGATCGATCGCCACTTCGCAAATGCTGCAACCATTGGGATATCCCGGCGGCTCCGCCGCGTATGAACCGCTGGCTTCAAGGCCAACACTGAATCCTTTCAGCCCCCCGGGTTTATAGAACGTGCGAGCGACATCGCTCATGGGTATCTTGCGGTCAGTACCGATGACGCGGTATGCGCCTTTGACAAATTCGATATCGGCAGCAGCTGTTTCGAGCAACTTCGCGGCCATGGGCTTCGCCTTTTCAATAATGGCATCGGCCGCGACCCTGAGCGCACATCCACCGAGCAGGGAGCTTCGCGCGGCGTAGGTGCCGCGCCCGAAGGCGACCTGGTCGGTGTCGCCTTGAATGAAACGGATGCCGGAAAACGGCAGCCCCAGCCATTCGCTGACCAGCTGGGCAAACGCCGTCGCATGCCCCTGCCCGTGCGAATGCAGGCCGGATACGATGCTGACGGTGCCGCCCGGATCGAAGCGCAATTCCATACGGTCGTTGACGACACCCGCGCTCTCTATGTAATAGGAAAGACCTCGCCCGCGCAGCAGTCCTCTTTGCAGAGATTGGGCCCGTCTGGCGTCGAATCCCGCGGTATCGGCGAGCGCAAGCGCCCTGACCGTGACCGACTCGAACTCCCCCGTGTCATACACTGCCCCTGTCGGTGTCCGGTGGGGCATCGATTGTGGCGACAGATAATTGCGCCGTCTGATCTCTACCGGATCCATTCCCATTTGCTGCGCCGCCCGGTCGATCATGCGCTCGATGAAATATATCGACTCGGGCTTGCCGGCGCCACGATATCCGGCAACCGGGTTGGTATGGGTAAACACTGCCTGCGAAGAAACGTCTATCACGCCGACGTCATAGACATTCGGAATGAATCGCAACGCGGAAAAGATGGTCGGCGTCATGGTGGAACAGGTGTATGCGCCCAGCGCCTGCGTGGAACGCGCGCGAATGGCGAGGATCCTGCCATCCCCATCCAGCGCAATCTCCCCTTCGACGACCTGGTCGCGCGCGTGGGTGTCCCCCAGCAGGGCCTCGGAACGGGTTCCTGTCCACTTCACGGGGCGTGCGCAGCGACGCGCAGCCCACAGCACCAGTACATCCTCGTTATAGGCGGTGCGCTTCATGCCAAAACCGCCACCCACATCAGGTGAAACCACCCGGACACGCGTCTCGGGCACCTTGAAAACCGATTGCGCCAGCACCGTACGCACAACATGCGGGACCTGGGTGCTGGTGTATATCGTGAAGGTATCGTCCGCTGCCTCATGGCTGCCAAGACAGCAGCGGGGTTCAATCGAATTTGCGGAAATGCGATTGTTTACTAGACGTGATTTCACCACATGCGCGGACCGCAGGAAGGCCGCTTCGCAGGAATCCGGATCGCCAAAAGCGATCTTGAAAGACACATTGTCAGAGCACCCCTCCCAGACCGGTGCCGCGCCCGGCTTGAGCGCCTCTTCGGCCTGAATCACTGCGGGCAATGGTTCGTAATCCACTTCTATCAGCTCGATGGCATCTCTCGCCTGTCCCGGTGTCTCGGCCACGACAAAAGCCACTCTGTCGCCGACGCAACGCACCCGATCCAGACACAACACCGGCCGCGACGCCATATAGCCCTTCGGTCCGCCCATCTCCTCGGGCAGGTTCAGAGGCGGTAGCCTGCCGATGCCCTCATTTTCGGCGTCCTGACCGGCGAGTACGCACAAAACGCCAGGGGCCTGTTTCGCCGCATCGGTATCAATACGCAGGATCCTGGCGTGGGCATGGGGCGACATCAACACCGCCCCAAACGCCTGGCGCGGCAGCACCATGTCGTCGACGAAACGCCCGCGCCCGGTGAGAAAACGGGCGTCTTCCACGCGCCGGACTGGCTGGCCGATACCTGATTGCAACGGAGGGGGTGTAGCGCTCATAGGGGATGCCCACATTGCATCACGGCACTCGAAGGTTTGCAAACAACCAATGCGCGGTTTTTGGTGTGCCCGCTGGGCGTGGTTCTACGGAATGCTTTGAGAACCAGAGCACCACAGAATCGAAATGACGGAGTTAGGGCGAGGTGGATACCAGCAACGTGGAGCATTTGGCACACGCAAATCCTGCGGGAGCCCGGCGTGGTGCGGAGATAGGCCGGAAATGGAAAAACCGACTGAGGGCAGTTGGCTTTGATAAGTGGTGGCAGAAAGGAATGTGAACAAGCCCTGCGGAAATCCCGTATGCGGGCGGAAATCTTGGGGCTGCCGCGAAATATGAGGCCCGAGCTTGCTGTCCGGGGCTGTCGGCCCATGAACGGCGCCCACGATGCCTTGGGGCCGCTACGAAGCAATTCTGGTGTTCTATTTCCAGTGTGCTTTGCTTGCTGACGTATATCGGCCACGATTTTGCGATTTGGCAGACATACACGCTAAATAATCTTGTTTCGAATCGAACCCACCTGCGGGGAAGAAACCTCGACGACGTCTCCCGATTTAAGGAACAACTCGCGTGAACGCGAGCCATCAGCTAGTCGTTTTGTCTTATCTGCTGCCGTCCCCGCAGCGGTCCCGCCGCCGATCATGTCTCCCGGCACAAACGTGAAGTCACAAGACAGGTATTCGAGTACCTCACCAAAATTGAAGATCATATCCTTGCTGTTAAATCGCTGGCGAACCTCACCGTTTACTCGGGTTTCAACGTCAACATTTTGACAATCCACTTCGTCCACGACAATGCAAGGTCCGACGGTGCAGGAACGGTCAAAATTCTTGGAGTAGTTGTAGCTTTGGCTCCTCGGCTCTCCACGGTTGTCTCGGCAACTCCAATCGTTAACCAGTGTGACACCCCATACATAATCGGAAATCTCGGAAGCGGAGATGTCCTTCCCATGCTTTCCGATGACGATCGCCACCTCGCCTTCATAATCGAGATATTTCGTCTTCTTCGGATAAGAGATCTCGTCGCCATTGCCTGCGACTTCGTTCAGCACCTTCCAAAAACCCCAATGGCCTTTATTTCTCGCCATCTCGTACGCCTGCCTTATCAAATCTCCGGTTGAAGTCTCACCGTGTTGATTCGCCACCATTCCGGCAAGGTGATCGGCGTAATTTCCGCCAACCATTGCGATCCGTTTGCCGCACCACGGCGCGTGAAGCGTTACGCTGTCGATGTTGCTCGATGCGTCGATACTCGCTTTGGCAACCGCCTCTTTTGCCTTGAAAAGGGCCGCTTTGCCGGCGGCTATAAATTTCTCCAGCTGCGGGGGAATTTCTCCATTTGCTCGATTGAGATCGATCACACGCGTTCCCACCAGTACTCCTACACGGCGTTCGGGTCCGAATACAACTATTTTCATAAAAATATCCTGATTTTGTGTTGCCTGAAATCAGCCACGGTTTCTATTGGGCTGCCATTCAACATCGATCTTTGCCGACTATCATCGACAAACACAGTCTGAAAAACGCTTTTCTAATAGCCTTCCGAACGAATCGCCAGAGCTTCTGTGTTGAATGACGGTTACATCATGCCAACATTCTCGATCCGTAATCTGCCTCAGCAGCTTCCCGTGTGATATAGCCACGCAACAAATCCCGTTTCAACAATTCCGGAGGGCGTTCATCCGGGGGGCCGTACCCCCCACCGCCCCCACTTTCAACAATGACGATATCTCCATTGTCGAGCGGGTAATCATCTGTCTTGTATAAAACATCTGTTTTACCGGTCACATTCTTCACGATAGTCACTTTTCCAGGCTTCCCGGGAGACCCGCCAAATACGCCCCAAGGTGGGCATTGCACACGGTCAAAATTTGCCCAGAGTTTGCAGGGTGAAAGGATGCGATATCTCTTGCGGAAACCCAGTCCGCCACGAAACCGGCCCGCCCCACCTGAGTCCTCCCGGAGCGAAAACTCCTCTATGCGGTAAGGGTATATTGATTCCTGCAATTCGATCGGAATCATACGGGTATCGCCGTGGGCCATGGTCCTAAACGGACCAGCACCATCATGGGTCGCACATGCCCCCCACCCTCCGTGACCACTATCATTGCCATTGAATGGAGCACCACTGCCTGGACGTTTGCCCCAGAAACGGATGGACGAAAACGTTCCGAAATGTCCGCCAGTCACACTTTCAGGTAATGCTTTTTCCAGCGCTTTGATAAAGGTGTCAATAACGGTCGGAAACGGTATGGAATACAAGCCCATCGCAGCTGTCGATGATGCACTCAATAGCTTTCCTTCCGGCAAAATCACCTTTAAGGGGCGAAACGTGCCATCGTTTGCCGGCTCATCCGTCGCGATAAGATATTTGAAAGCGACACGCGCTGTTGTCCGCCCTCCACCGAAATAGCCGGAATTGATGCAACCGTCAACCTGCTCCGACATATCTGAAAAATCGACTGTTACCTCGTCTCCGCTGACAATAACCGCGAGCTTGATCGGGACTCTTACGTCGGAAAGCCCGTCATTGTCTAGAAACGCCTCCGCCTTATAAGTACCATCCGGAATGGCGCGTATCTTTTCCCTGGTAGCCGCTTCGCACTGATCGAGAATCTTCTCGACAGCGCTCATAAATGTCGCACTGCCATATTTGTCGGCCAACGCCGCAGTCAAGTCGCGCCCCAGAAAGCATCCCGCGAGCTGCGCCGCAATATCACCCATCAGTTCATGTGGGAACCGCGTGTTATTTTCAATGACACTGTACATATCATCTACTCGTTCACCTTTGGACCAGAGCTTTACAGAGCGCAGTTGCAATCCCTCCATGAAAATATCCGTAGAGCTAAAGGATATTGATCCAACCGCCGCCCCTCCAATGTCTATCCAGTGAACATTAATTGCAAAAAAACCAATGAGTTTTGACCGGTTTTCGCCCGCGTAAATCGGTGTGTACATGACGGTGTTGTTCAGGTGCTGCCCCTGAACACCTGCGTGATTGCAGAGGAGCACATCGCCGTAATGGAGCTTCTCCGCCCCATGGATTGCCAATCCATCCCGTACCGCCTGGCCAACCGAGTCGGCCACAAACACCGGTATGCCTCCTGTACATTGGGCGATGAGTTGACCATCCGCGCCCACGATTCCCACGGCGAAATCCTTGTATTCGTAGATGTATGGGCTAAAGGCTGTTCTGGTGATGTTCGCGTCGATCTGGTTCGTAATTGATATCAAACCATGGCGGACTACCTCTAGCGTTACGGGATCAACCTCAACTCGATCGGGCTGGACAGCATTCATTGGATATTGCCTTTCCTCGACTAACAGTGAATCCGGATTTCATGCATCGCGCCGATCTCATACCGATCCCCCGGTGGCACCACGGTGGTTGATCCATATTCCTCCAGAATCGCAGGGCCTTCACCTGCGAAGCCGGGGGGTAAGGAATATCGATCGAAGCACTGAGTTTCAACTACCTTGCCCCTATTGCCGAAATAAACAGGCCGAACGTAAGGCGCGACCGGGGTTCCGATTGTTTGCGGTAGATATGCAAGATCAGGTCGCCGCTGCCTGGCGAATGCGGACAGATGAATGGCCTGGAATTCGGCAACCGCCTTATTGTCGACATGACCATATCTACGCTTGTAGTCGCGTTCGAAAGCTTGACGTATTGCGAGATGATCGCTGTTCTTTCCTATCGGCACCTTGATGTTGTGTCTTTGACCCCGATAACGCATCTCGACGTGATGTTCAAATAGCACCTCTTTTGCGCCGAATTCCTTTTCAAGGGCAGAGCGCGCCGCTGTTTCCATCTCTTCATATACCTGCGTTACCGAACGTGCGGTCATTTCATCCAGGGTACCTATAAATGTCTTGGATTCATCAAGGCGGGCGTCAGCAAGGAGCATGCCGATGGCCGAAAAATTACCTGGCGCTGGGGGTATGACTACCATCGGAATTGAAAGCTCGTGCGCCAAGGCGCTCGCATGCAATGGCCCGCATCCACCGTAAGTGATCAGGACAAAATCTCGCGGATCCAATCCATGCTCTATCGATACCTGACGAATTGCTCCCGCCATGACCACGGTTGCAATCGAAAGGATACCGTCGGCCATTTTGACTATCCCGTCTGCTCCTTGATAACCTAGCGGATCAGCGATGCTTTTCAGGATGGCGCATTTTGCAGACTCAACATCAAGCTTCATCTCGCCGCCTAAAAACCGGTTCGCATTGAGTCGGCCGAGCACCAGATGCGCGTCCGTTACGGTAGGCTCGGTACCTCCGCGGCCATATGAAACCGGCCCGGGCATCGAACCTGCACTGCGCGGCCCGATATGCAAGCGCTTCTGCCTGTCAAGCCATGCGATCGAGCCACCACCTGAGCCGACCTCAACGATATTGATAACGGGTGACTTGATCGGAAAACCACGCACATACCCATTGGCATAATAAGTAGATTCAACCGAAAACTGCCCGTTATCGATCAATGCGCATTTTGCAGTGGTTCCACCCATGTCAAAAGCAACGACATTTTTGAATCCCAGGTATTCCGCATAGGCGCTTGCGCCAATGCATCCCCCGATCGGTCCGGATTCCACCAGGCCGATCGGCTGCCGACAGGTTCTATCTACCGAAAGAAGACCGCCATTTGATCCCATCATGAAAAGCGCTCCTTCAAACCCCTGGCCTTTCAAGTCCCCTTCGAGTTGCCGAACATATCTATTTACCTGTGGCCCGACATACGCGTTGGCTGCCACTGTCGAGCATCTTTCGTATTCGTACCGTTCACGAGTCAGTTCCGTGCTATGAGTGATATACACCCCAGGCATAAGCCTCTTAAGACCAGCCGTTGCCGCCTCTTCGTGGGCAGAATTCAGAAATGAATTCATAAAAAAGACGGCAACAGATTCCACTTGCAATTCTTTGAGCTTTTCTGAAAGGTGCTCCAGTGCGTTTATATCAAGCGGAGTGACAACTTCGCCGTTGGCATCCAGCCGTTCCGGCACTTCAAAGCGCAGTTCTCTGGGGATTAGAGGTTCGTCCCGCTGATATTGAAGATCAAAAGGATCGGGGCGGTTTCCGCGCGCAATCTCAAGAAGATCCCGAAACCCAGCGCTCGTCAGGAGCGCCGCCCTGGCTCCGTTGCGTTGAATAAACGCATTGATCACAAGCGTCGTACCGTGACTGAGGAAAGTAACTTCATCAGGCGTGACTCTTGCTTTTGCGAAGCAATCAAGGATCCCCTCAGAAAGGTTGCTGTAGGTTGTGGGGCTTTTTGAGTAGATGACTCTGTGTGTCGCGTGATCATAGGCAACAAGATCGGTGAAGGTGCCGCCTATATCTACAGCTACTGCATAAGACATTTTTAACCCCAATTCATTATTTGCTTCAACGAGCTTTGCATCGACAAGCGCTATCTAGACCGGCATGGCTAAACAGCGCGCAACCGGAAATCTCACCCGAATGTTCACACCCGAGGCAGGTGCCCTCGCCGGATGCACTTTGAGTACCAAGGGAATGTTCTGCACCTGAAAGAAGCAATCCACCGATTCGCCAAGAAATACAACTTTCTCAACACGGCCCTCAAATACATTATCCGAAGATCCATCCTCACCCGAATCAAGCATTTCTATATCTTCAGGTCGAATTGCAACCGTCGTCGGCAAGCGAATATCGTACGAAGCCGAGGCCGTGCAAATTACGGCTCCCAGGTCTGTTTCTACCGAGACGCGAATCTTGTCAGCACTTTCCAGGCTTGTACGCCGGGCTTGTATCAAATTAGTGCGACCGACAAACTGTGCCACATACAAGTCTTTGGGCCTCGAATAAATTTCCGTTGGCGTGCCCGCCTGCACTATCAGGCCATCCTTCATAACAGCTACGACATCTGACATAGTCAAAGCTTCGATTTGCTCATGAGTGACAAGCAAGGTCGTCACATTCAATCGCTTCGCCAGGTCCCGTATTTCGATGCGCATTTCGTCGCGAAGTTTGGCATCAAGATTGCTGAGCGGCTCGTCAAGAAGCAGTACACGCGGCTCGGCGACGAGCGCCCGCGCGAGTGCAAGCCTTTGCTGTTGCCCTCCACTAAGATGGGGCGCCGGCCTGTTGGCATAGTTTCCAAGCTGTACGAGATCCAGAACCCTGAGCACCCGCTCCTGAATTTGTGCTTTTTTCGGACGTGGTTTCAGATGTAGCAGAGGAAAAGCCACATTATCGAACACGCTCATGTGTGGCCATATCGCGTAGGACTGAAACACCATTCCAATATTTCTTCGAAAAGGGGGAACCCATGCCCCGCTGGCCGCTGAGAAGACAAGCTCGTCACCGATTGTTATCGCGCCCTCATCGGGTTGTTCCAATCCGGCGATGCACCGCAAGGTCGTCGTTTTCCCACAGCCACTTGGTCCCAACAACGTAACGAATTGACCCTGCTTTACATCGAGAGTCACACCGCGCGCCGCTGGCACTCGCTCTTTGCCCGAATGGTATGTCAACCACAGGTTGTCCACTTTAATCATCCTGACACGGCCTTTCTTCCCCTCTAAGTTAGGTAGCTATCAGCCCCATACGGCGAGCGAAAATCCAGTACACCACGATTGCCGGAATCATGAACGCCAACATAACCATTGCCAGCGCAGATGCTTGCCCTAAGCCACCACCGAGCCACAGCCCCCAAATCACTACTGGCAAGGTAATGTTGTTGCCGGTCGACAAGAAAACCGCAAGCGTCAACTCCCGAAGGGTCAGCAAGGCTATCCACAGCCATGCATAAAGAAGGGTTGGCGTAAGCAATGGCAACAGGACGCGTCCAAATACCTCCCAATTGCTTGCCCCACTGATCTGCGCGGATTCTTCCAGCTCAGAATGAATTTGTATGAGCGCGCTGTTGGTCATTCGCGTGCCGTAGCTGAGCCTTGCAATCGTGAATACGGCCAGAAGCAACCAGATGGTTCCGTATATGGGTATTGCTTTCTGCAAAACGAACAGGGTTATCAGCAGCGCTCCAACTCCGAAAACGATATTGGGAACGGCGTGCGGAAGAAAAGCAATGAGGTCAAATGCTTGTCTCCCCGGAACCCTTGATCGCAGAACAACCCAGGAAAACGCAAGGCTCACAATTAACGTTGCGGTGGGTGTCAAGAACATCAAAACCGCAGTGTTCGTCGCACCCGTCAGGACAAGGTCCCAAGGAAGCGCTACATAGTGAGCAATCGACATGACTGAAAAGGCGCGCGCCGATGGAATCTGGAAGAATGGGAGCAGGGAACTCCACGCAAGCAGGCTTATGGGCAGCAGCTTGCTAAGGACAAAGTAAAGTCCGATAAACCCCCACGCAGGAATCAGTGCTTTTTTTAGTTTTAATATCCTTGGCCTGTATGCTTTTCCGGTAACCACCGCGTACTGTCGGGCCCTCTGCTGCATGGCCCCGTACCACCAACTCAGTAACGCTGCCAAAGCAACGATAACGGTGCTGAGTGCCGCTACCAGACCATAGCGTGGAAGCGAATCCTGGGGACTAGCCAATAAATACAAATAGGTACTAAAAGTAAAAATGCGGCTTCCCCAGCCAATAATTGCCGGCACGTCAAAAGCAGCAAATCCGATAGTAAATATGTAGATAGATGCTGCAAGTATTCCAGGCCATGCAAGTGGCAGGGTTACGCGTCGCATGGTTGACCAGAAATCGGCCCGGCTGGTATGCGCAGCCTCCTCGAGAGACGGGTCCATTGATCTGAATACCGCGGCGGTCATTATGAATGCCAATGGCGCGAGATTTAAGCCCTGCACCCAACCCATGCCGGCTATGGTCATGATATTTAGTGGAGCTTCGTGGAGACCAAACCACTTCATCAGCCAAATATTTGCAAGGCCAATGCGTGGATGCAGCAGAAACAGCCAACCCATAGCCGCGGCGAACCCGGGAATCAGGAGACCGATTGTCATCAACGTGAAAAGGATTGTCTTGCCGGGAAAATCGGTCCGCTCGACCAACCAGGCCGCGGGAATCCCGAATGCGATCGCCACAACAAGCGACAACGCCGCGAACCCGAAGGTATTCAGCAGGACGCTGAAAGTTCGCCGGTCACCGAATACCTCGAGGAAATTGTTCCATGTGTAGGTGAGACTGGAAATGCCTGGAGACCCATCGGTCACGCTGAGCCAAAAAACAATGCCAAGGTGCGCAAGTATTACGACGCTGACTACAACGACTGTGGCGAACATCGCCACAGGTAGTGGTTCAGCGACGCCAAAGCGAATCAGGCTGTTTCTAGCCACTAAAGGATTGCCACGGAAGACGCGAAGAAATTTAAGCTAGTTCTTTGTCGTCAGAATCTTGACTAGCTCCCGCCTGTTTGCGTCAATTTCGGGATGTTGCCGCCACCACGAAAGCGTCACTTCGGCAAACTTCACCCCTTGCTTTTCCAGTGCGGTAATGCTTTGGCCCATTTTGGACTTCGGGAGTAGATGAAGGTCTGCCTTCCAGGTCTTATAAGAAAGCTCCTGCCCCTCGTCAGAAAGCATGAAGGTAACAAACAGCTTGGCCGTATTGGGGTTCTGCGCGTGCTTGGGAACACTCATATAAAAATACCGTTTTTGCGCCGCATCGCGGGCAATCATCTGCTCCAGTGGCGCGCCCTTCTCCTGCCAGGTAATGGCATCCTGACCGGTACAGTCCATGACCAGGGCCATGAATTCTCCAGTAGCAATGCGCTCGGATTCGCCGCAACGCATCACACCGGAAATTTGTGTCGAAAGCTTTTTGACGAATTCAATCGTCTTGTCCTTACCCCAGACATCATTCGCGAGCAAGACGTCGAATCCGGCTGCATAGGGGGTCGACGCAATTTTCCCTTTCCATTCCGGGCGAAGAAAATCATCAAGCCGAGTCGGCTTGATGGGCGCCAACTGCGAGTTGTATGTAACGCCGGACATTCCAGTGATAATTCTGAAAAATCGATTATCCAACTCGGAAACTGCAACCCCACTGCGTTCCGGCATAAACTCTTTAACATTGACCTGTTGAAAAATATCCAGGTCTATCAACGGCGTGATCGACAATGCCGCTCCCAGATAAATATCCGTGTGAGCTTTCTGCCCTGCCGAGAATTCGGTTGCGAGTTGAGTTCCAATACGCGGTTGATCTGCTCCAGGAACAAAATTGATGCGAATCTTGGTGCCGTATTTCTTGTTCATTGCCGCTTGAAAAAGCGCCGCGCCCTGTGAACCACTGAACGTGGATTGGCTCCAGCTTAAATTTAGGTTGCCTTCCTTATCGGCTGCCGCAGCGAGTCGCCTCAACGCCGTATTCATCTCCGCCGCATTGGCTGATTGCGTAAAGCAAAAAGCAAATAGGTAGACCGCAAGTAACAGGGTCCGTACGCTGATCAAACGTCTTCTCATGATGCTCCCTAGTTTGTAGGAAATTAAACCCTATTGCGTAATCTTGATAATAACCCGCCCTCTTTTATCGCGTATTTGGACGGCGGTTATTCGCACTGACGAGCTAATCCCACTTGACCTATCCGCAAAGTACAGATTTCGAGCCACTGCTAATTCGGATTCCACCCATGACGCTGGATCACAGCGCCAATAAACTCCCAATCGGCGGGTCTGCGTGTTCGTCCTCCGCAAGCGTCGTTACGACTTGTGAGCCGAGCAGGTCGAAGGCGACCTTGCCACCGTAGTCCACCCTCAATGCTTGGCGGATGGGTTTGGACAGGGTGATTTGCCCTTTGGCGGTGATGGTGGCGACTTCGTGAATGGCTGACATGGCGGCGCTCTCTTTCGAGTAGACCCGTTAGCAAGGAATTTTCCTTGCTATATCAATCGATTCTTTGCTGCATGTTTTACTGCCGATTTCAAACTGTGCGGCTGGGGTCCTTTGTAAGTACGTGTCACGTCATTCCCGTGGCGCCTGATGGTCGGATGAGCCAGGGCGGCCCAGTTTTGCCATAGACTCTAAACTCAAAAAGTAGGAAGTCTAGGCGGCTCCTTTGCATACAGTAGCCAACCTGGCCTCACACGGGAAAAGCGCGGCAGGTTAGTCGCACATTCAAGAATCGGACGCCGCTGCCGTAAATCGTATATTGGAGGCAATAATTTATGGAAGTTTCCGGACTTGCGGCTGCTGCGACTGAAATGTCCCAAGCCAAAATTGTGGATGCCGTTCAATTGGCGGTGCTGAAGAGGGCAATGGACATCGAGGCTGCAGGTGCGATGCAGCTGGTTCAGGCTGCAACTCAAGTTATCAGCAACAACCCACCCAACCTTGGCAACCAGATCGATATTTCTGTCTAGAAGTCTGGACTCCGCTTTGGCGGTAACTTGCCGCGCGCTGGCAAGCGTCCTGTAACCCATCGACGTCTGATAGAGCGCAAGCCAGTAAGGTCATGGCGTCACCCGACTCGAGCCTCATGACCGTCAAGGAAATTGCTATCGCGACTGGTCTGGCGGTTTATATCTTCAGCAACAAGACGGTCCGCGAGGCAGCCGGTATTCCCTATTTGCATATCAATGCAACCCTGCGTTTCAATGTGCGGTATGTGATGAACTGGACCCTCCGGCGACCTGCCGAGCTAACTGGCATATGCATCGAGCCACCAGTGGACGCGAACGCGCAAGAACAGACTTTGCGACAAAGCCCGGCCAGACTGCCTACCTGAGCCTCGTACGCTGGCGCTGCGAAGGCATTGGCCCGAAGTCTCTGAAATTGCAGGGGCGCGTTTTGTATCGACTCGTCGACATTGAGTCCTACGAAGAATCCTGCTTGTCGACTTCTACCGGACCTGCCGTGGTCGCGAACGTCGCAGTCTGATCCAGCGCCGGTTCCAACACTGTTCGAAGCACCGTGACCACATCGAGCAGTGGTGTAGCGGCAAGCTGGTTGGCTCAGTCGATAGAGGATTGACGCCGGCGCTGCGCCGTGTCGTTATCGCACTGAAACTTATGTTGGCGAGCGGCTGCCTTGCCCCGATAGCTCTCAACTTTGTTTAATTCGAAGATGGTTGAATGGTGAACCAGGCAGTCGATGGCTGCCACTGTCATCCCCGGGTCTCAGTTGGTCCAAGGGTTGATCACGTCCAAACCCAGATCTGCAAAATCCCGATCATTGCGCGTGACCATACTCAAGCCATGCTGCGCAGCGGTTGCACCCAAAAGACTGTCAATGGCTGGCAATGGGCGGCCTGCGGCGGCCACCAATCTGCCCCAACGGTCTGCCACTTGAGCGTCAACTGCCAGAATGCGTCCAGCAAAAAACCCCGGCAAATCTGTTCCGAGCCAATCCGTCAGGGCCATGCGCCGTTCGGCATCTGTCACCCCTTCGATGCCTTTACGCAATTCGCCGAGCGTCAGCACACTCAAAAACAGTGTGGATGCGGGTCGTCGAGAAAACCACTCGACCACACCGGCATCTGGCGTCTTGCGGCGAAGCTCAGACAAGACATTCGTATCGAGCAAATAGCTCAAAGCGACACCTCGCGGGTCAAACTGGTGTTGCGCTCGAGCGTGATGTCATCCGCCTCATACAGCGGAGACCGGCGCATAAAGTCGACCAGGGAATGCTCGTTGCCTGTCAGGCGTTCGAACATGGAACGGGAGACCACCACCGCCACCGATTGGCCGTGCAGGGTGATGTTTTGCGGCCCCTCACTTTCCGCGC
>CAIOLO010000025.1 GCA_903859155.1 uncultured beta proteobacterium | reverse complement strand
GTAAGCGGTCTTTTGACCACGTTCTTCCCATGAGGGTCTAGCCAGTTTATACCCACGCATTTGCTCAGGAGAATGCGATGGGTATCAAGCAAGGGAAGTGGCAAGCGCATCTGAAGGCGGCGCAGGCATCGGGATTGAGCTTGGTAGAGTATGCCGCCCGGCGAGGTATCAACGTGCGCCGTTTGTATGAAGCGCGGCACGCACGTGCGAGAGTGCAAGCAGCGCAGGCGCGCAAAGCATCGGCCTTCGCGCGCATCAAGTTGAAGCCTGGAGCTCCGGTTAAGCTCGAAGCCGACGCGCATCAATCGCGCGCTGTGGCCACGTTGGCGATGCAGGCACGGCTCGGCAATGGCGTGATCCTGATCTGGACGCACGATGCAAGCAACGCGTCGGTGCTGGCGGACTTGATGCACACCTTGGCGGCGCTGCCATGTTCCGCCTGAGCGCGAAGCTTGCGGTGTACCTGCATCGCGACGCGATTGACTTCCGCAAGAGCATCAACGGCCTGGCGGCGATCGTCGAACACGAACTCGGGCGCGATCCGTTCGCCGCAGCGGCCTACGTCTTTGGCAACCGCCGGCGCGACCGCATCAAGATATTGGGCTGGAACCGCAACGGCTTCTGGCTGCTGCACAAACGACTCGAAAGCGAACGCTTCGTGTGGCCACGCGAGAACGCACAAGTGATCGAGCTCACCGTGCAACAGTTGCACTGGCTGCTCGAGGGTATCGATCTGGCGGCCATGCGCGGCCACAAAATAATTCACTACAAACGCGTCGCTTGAGGGAACTTGGAATCATCGCCCGCGATCGAATCAGGCGATGACCAAGCAACCCACCGTCGAAGAATTCAACGCCTTGCGCGAGGCAATGGAATCGCTGCAATCTGCGCACGCATCATTGGTCGGTGAGAACCGCGTCCTGCGTGTTGAACGCGACCTGCTCAAAGAGCGGCTTGCCAAGATGATCCACAAGATGTTCGCCGCCAAGAGCGAAGCGCGCGGCACCGAACAGAAGGACATGTTCTTCAACGAAGCCGAGGCGCAGGCCGCGGCTACGCAGGCTGCGCCCGCGCAGGAAGAAAGCGAAGCCGCTCAAGTCCCCGATGCAGACACCACCGATGTGGCCGGCCACAAGCGCAAGCGCGGTCGCAAGCCGCTGGACCCGGCGCTGCCGCGCCAGGTCGAACGTCACGAACTGCCGGAATCCGAACGCATCTGCCCGCATGACGGCGCCACGCTCACGGAAATCGGCGTCGAGGTCAGCGAGCAGATCGAAGTCATTCCCCAGCAGGTGCGCGTGATTCGCCACGAGCGGGTCAAATACGCCTGTCCATGCTGCGACGGCACTCTACGTCTGGCCCCCAAGCCCGCGCAGATCATCCCCAAGGGCTTGTTTACCGCCAGCGCCCTGGCCTGGGTGATCACTGCCAAATACGAAGATGGCTTGCCGCTGTATCGGCAGGCGGCGCTGCTCGGGCGCTTCGGCGGCACCGACCTGTCGCGCAACACCATGGCCGCCAGCGTGGTACGGGTGGGCCAGGCAGTGCAGCCGATCATCAACCTGTTGCGCGACCATTTGCTGGATGCGCCGATCACGTTCGGCGACGAGACCCGGGTGCAGGTGCTCAAGGAGCCGGGACGGGCCGCACAGGCGCAGAGCTTCATGTGGGCACAGATGACCGACGGCTCTGGCCCGGCAGGAACCGGGCCGCCGATCCGGTTGTTTGGTTATGCGCCCTCGCGCGGCGCGGCCGCAGCGCAGGGGTTGTACGCGGGCATGCGCGTGGGTAGCGTGCTGATGAGCGACGGCTATGAGGTCTACAACCAGATCGCACAGACGCACCAGTTGGTTCATCTTGGATGCTGGGCGCATTGCCGGAGGTATTTCATCGAGGCGGTCGATGCCTTGCCCAAAGGCGCGCGCACGCCCGAGCAGCCGGCGGTGCAGTTCATCGAGCTGATCGGGCAACTGTACGCGGTGGAGTCGCATGCGCAGGACCGCAAGATGGACCCACAGGCGCGCTTCGCAGAGCGCCAACGCAGTAGCGTGGCGGTGCTCGAGCGCATCCAGGCATTGCTGCTGACGCATCTGCATGCGGTAGTGCCCGGCAGCCTTCTGGGCAAGGCTTTGCACTACATGAGCGCGCAGTGGCCGAAGCTCTCGCGCTTCGTGAACGACGGCACCTATCCGATCGATAACAATCCGTGCGAGAACGCGATCCGCCCGTTCGTGGTCGGGCGGCGCAACTGGTTGTTCGCCGATACCGTCGCCGGGGCCAATGCGAGCGCGAATCTGTACTCGCTCCTGCAGACCTGCAAGGTGAACCGAATTGAGCCCTACCGGTATCTTGCGGCTTTGTTCACGGCGCTGCCATTGGCAAAGACTGCTGACGATTACGAGGTGTTGCTGCCCTGGCGGATTGCGTTGCCGGCACCTTGACCTTGGCGACGCTGGCGTGCCGCGTCCATCACAATCGCGCGGCTGATGTAAGGGACGGGGTTAAAGGACCGCTTACG
>CAIOLO010000024.1 GCA_903859155.1 uncultured beta proteobacterium | reverse complement strand
CTTCGTGCCGGCGAAGCAGGGCGAGCAGGCAGTCGCCGCCTGGGTACTGGTACCGATACTTTTTACTTTGGAGGGATGATCAATGGATTCTTCGCAGACTTATGGTTTCGCCGCGTTACTCGCGCAAAGCGACGGCATCGGCAGGAGCGCATTGCTGGTGCTGCTGTTGATGTCGCTGGCAAGCTGGTATTTGATCATCAGCAAGATGATTCAGGCGCTGGCGGCGGGGCGCCGCAGCGGACGCTTTCTGGCCGAGTTCTGGGCCGCGCCGACGCTTGAAGCCGGCGCGGCTCGGGTGGGTGAGGGCGATCCGACCGATCCGTTCTCCTCGATCGCCGCCAGCGCGCTGCGCGCGGCCGATCATTACAGCGAACACGGCGCCAGGCGGCTCGATGAGGCCGGCAGTGCGCATGAATTCCTCACGCGTGCGATCCGCAGCGCCATCGCCGAGCACAAGCTGCGCGCCGAATCGGGCCTGTCGATACTCGCTTCGGTGGGTGCCACCGCGCCCTTTGTCGGTCTGTTCGGCACGGTATGGGGGGTCTACCACGCCCTGGTCAACATCGGCATGACCGGGCAGGGAACGCTCGACAAGGTCGCGGGGCCGGTGGGCGAAGCGCTGATCATGACGGCGCTCGGCCTGGTGGTGGCAATCCCCGCGGTGCTCGCCTATAACGGCTTCATGCGCGGCAATCAGTTGATGAGCGCGCGTCTGGATGCCTTCGCACACGACCTGTTCGCGCTGCTGACCACCGGCGCTTCGTTGAAGAACGGAGCGCGCTGAGATGGCCTTCGGCAGCTTCGAGGACGAGGCCGGCGACCGGCCGATCGCGCAAATCAACATGATCCCGCTGATCGACGTGATGCTGGTGCTGCTGGTGATCTTCATCATCACCGCGCCGCTGCTTACCCATTCGGTGAAGATCGACCTCCCCAAAGCGAGCAGCCATCCCAACATCACGCGCATCGACAACGTGCAGCTGGCCATCGACGGCGCCAATACCATTTTCTGGAACGGCGAGGCGGTGGACCGCGCGGAGCTGGGCCGCCGCCTCGCCGCCAGCGCCTCCCTGGCGCCGCAGCCGGAACTGCACATCCGCGCCGATCGTACGACCCAGTATCAACGCATTGCCGAGGTGTTATCGGATGCGGCGCGCGCCGGCCTGGTGCGCATCGGTTTTGTGACCGAGCCGGAAAAGCACTGAAGTGATTGGAATGCAAACTTTTTGAGGAACACGCCATGCCCGCCGGATTCAAGCTCATGACCCTGTTCAATATTGTTGCCAGCGTGGCAGCGCTGCCGGAGCGCTACCGCGCGCCCGATCCGGCTTCTATGCCCTGGTGCTTTCAGGCCGATGGCGCCCTACAATGGATGGATCCCGCGCAACAACAAGGGGCGCTGCCATGACGATGCTTCGCAATCTGCTGCTGCTTTGCCTCGGCCTGATTCTGGCCGGATGCGACCGGCCGCACTGGAACGGCGTCAACATGAGCGGCGTTTCCTGGGGCAGGGAATTCCGCCTTCAGGACACCAGCGGGCGCGAGCGCACGCTGGCCGAATTTCGCGGCAGGCCGGTGATGTTGTTTTTCGGCTTCGTGCAGTGCGCCGAAGTCTGCCCCACCTCGCTGCTGCGCGCGGCGGAGGTCAAAAAGCAACTGGGCGCGGATGGCAAGGGCCTGCAGATCATCCTGATCACCGTCGATCCGGAGCGCGATACCCCGGACCTGCTGCGCGACTATGCGGCGGTGTTCGATCCCGAGCTTGTCGCATTGCGCGGGGATGAAGCGGCGACGCGAAAAACCGCCGATGAATTCCGCGTTTACTACCAGAAGGTGCCCACCGGGGATTCCTATACCGTGGACCACACCGCGCTGACTTATGTTTTTGACGCCGACGGAAACCTGAGGCTGGGCGAGCCGCACAACCTGACGGCGGAACAGGTCACGCAGGATCTGCGGCAGCTGCTCAAACCGAAGGCCGACACCTGATTCAACTTTCGCCATGGAGATGTCAATGAATCGTTTACTGATTGCGGGGCTGATGCTGCTTGCGACCACCGCGGCGCAGGCGCAAAACACGGCGCCGGTCACCGTCAAGGATGCCTGGGTGCGGGCCACGGTGCCGGCACAAAAAGCCACCGGCGCATTCATGCAGCTCACCTCGACCGAGGGCACGCGCCTGGTGGGTGCGAGCTCGAGCGCGGCCGGGACGGTCGAGATACACGAAATGGCGATGGTCGACAATGTCATGAAAATGCGCGCCGTGCCCGGCATCGATCTGCCAGCAGGCAAGACCGTTGAACTCAAATCCGGCGGCTATCACGTCATGCTGCTGGCGCTCAAAGGCCAGGTCCGCGAGGGCGACAGCGTGCCGCTGACGCTGGTGTTCGAGGGCAAGGACAAGAAGCGCCAGAGTATCGAGGTGAAAGCGGCGGCGCGGCCATTGAATGCGTCGGCCAAAGGCGGCGAGATGAAGGGGCCTCACTGAGGGAAAAACCGCCATTCCCGCGCCATCGATTCGGCCTATCGCCTGCTGCAAACAGCGGCGTGGACCGCGTCAGCGCGGCGAGGCGAGGCTTTGCGCGAGGCGGAATGCCACCTCGCGCAGCAGATGCTCCTTGCTGACCGGCTTGGTGAGGAAGGCATCCGCGCCCAGCCGCTTCGCCTCGGCGTAGCAATCCTCGTCGGTGCGCGAGGTGAGCACGATGACCGGCCTGTGGCTGGTCAGGGGATCGGATTTGAGCACCTTGAGGACTTCCAGTCCGCCCATGTAGGGCATCTCGACATCGAGCAGTATCAGATCCGGCAGATGGTCCATGATCGATCGCAGGGCGATCACCGCGTCGGCGGCGGTCTCGATCTCCAATCCATCGCGGCGCAGGTGGATCTTGAGCAGATCGGTCATGCCCACGTCGTCGTCGACGATCAGGATTCTTGCCATGTTTTGCGCCCCGCGGCCCGCTAACGGCGAGCCTAATGCTGCAGCCGCTCCAGCCTGTAGCCATGCTGGTAGACCGCGCCAAGGCGCCAGCCATTCTCGGGATTGAGTCCGAGCCGGGTGCGCAAACGGCTGACATGGGTGTCGATGGTGCGCGTGTTGATTTCAGCGCTCTGCCCCCAGACCGCCTCGAAAATGTGGCCGCGGGACAAAAGCCTGCCCAGGTTGTGAAACAGGAACACGGCCAGGTCGAAATCCTTCTGCGTGAGCTCGACGTCCTGGCCAAGCCGGGAGATGCGGCGGCGCACGCTGTCGATGCGGTACTCGCCGTAATCGACGAACGGTTCGGGCGTGTCGGCCCCACGCGCGCGCCGCGCCACCGCGTTGATGCGCGCCAGCAATTCGGCCTTGCGCAGCGGCTTGACCATGTAGTCGTCGGCGCCCGCCTGCAGCACCGAAACGATGTCCTCCTCGGCATCGCGCGCCGTCACGAACAGCACCGGCACGCGCTCCTTGATATTGGCGCGAACCCAGGCAAGCACCTCCATGCCGCTTTTGTCGGGAATCATCCAGTCGAGCAGGAAAACATCGAAGGATTCGCGCGTCACTTCGCGCAGAAAGTCCCCGCCGCGCTCGTAGGCATGCAGGCTGTGCCCGGCACCTTCCAGCCAGCCGCGCAGCAGCAGGATCTGGTCACGGTCGTCTTCCAACAGAGCAATTCTCATGCGAAGCCTCGATAGCAGTCGATCACGGCGAGTGTCATTATCTCTCTGAACGGCCGGGCACGCGCGGCTGTTAGCCGGGCAGGATCGAGGGCTCCAAGATCCCGCGGCCAAAACCTCTACGCGACGGCGTTACACTAATCGTAGACCGGTTTGAGACGCGCCAGGTAGCCAGACAGTTCATCGGCCAGCGCCCGCAGCCGGACGGCTTCGCCGGCAACGGCGGCGGCCTCTATGGCGGCTCCAAACCGGGAGATTTCGCTGAACCCGTACCCGCCGCCGGTGCCTTTCATGTTGTGTCCCAGGCGCCGGGAATCGTCGAAGGCGCCATTGGCGGCCTGTTCGCGGATAGTGTCGCAATCGCCGGCACGGTTGGCCAGATATTTCGGCACGATCGGTTGCAGCTCCGCATCAACCCGAACCACGATGGGACTCAGATCACTCATCTGCAACAACCTCCTTGACAGTCGCCGCTCCGGACGGCGCCATGGCCAGCAGCGGCAGCAGCGCGGCGCGCAACTGTGTGCGCGTCAAAGGCTTGGTGAGCACCTCGCTGCAGCCGGCCGCGCGCGCGCGCGCGAGTATTTCCGGCGCGTCATGGGCGGTCAGGCCGAGAATGCCGCCGCCGTAGCCGCCGGCGCGCATGGCCGCAGCGGCACTGTAACCATCGAGGACCGGCATCTGCATGTCCATGATGATACAACTGTAGGGCCGCGCCAGAACCGCCTCGACCGCGTCGTGGCCATTGACCACGGCGGTGACCTCCAGACCCATTGCCGCCAGGTGCATCTCGAGCAGGCTGCGCAGATCCTCGTCGTCGTCGGCCAGCAACACCTGGCCGGAGAGTTTCACCGGCGCTGCCGCGGGCAACTCTTTCAATTCCGCTTCGGGCGGCGCCAGTGCGGCCAGCGCCGCCCGGATGCGCACGGTAAAGCACGAGCCCTCACCGGGTGTCGCGCTCGCCTCGATCTCACCGCCCATCAGGTGCGCGAGGCGGCGCGTGATCGCCAGTCCGAGGCCGGTGCCGCTGCGTGAAGAGGCGGTGCTGCCGTCCTGGCGGAACGGCTCGAAGATCCGCTTGAGCGTCGCCGCATCCATCCCCGGACCGGTGTCGCGCACGGCCAAGGCAAGCCAACCCTGCTGCCAGGACACGCCCAGTGTCACTTTGCCCGCCGGCGTGTACTTGATGGCGTTGCTGATCAGGTTGAGGAGGATCTGCTTCAAGCGGAACGCGTCGATGGCCAGAACCGGCGGCACCGAATCACCCAATTCCAGCTCCAGGGCGAGCGCCTTGTCGTGCGCCTGCGGCTGCAGTGTGGCGAGCACTTCGCCGGCAAACTCGCGCATGTCCTCGGCGCGGGCATCGATCACCATCTGCCCGGCCTCCATCTTGGCGATGTCGAGGTTGTTGCTTACCAGGGCGAGCAGATGGTCGCAGGCGCGCGCGATGATGGCCGCGTTCTTCCTGCGCGCATCGGCACCGATGTTGTCCTGGTTGACGCGATTGAAGCCCTTGATCGAGGCGATCGGGGTGCGCAGCTCATGCGTCATGGTGTTGAGGAACTCGGTCTTCAGCCGCGCCGCCTCGAGCGCCGCGCGCCGCGAGAGTTCCAGGCGCTGGCGCTCACGGTACAGGCGCGCCAGCCATTCGAACGAGGTCAGCAGCAGCGTCAGCGCACCGGCGAGCAGTGCCGCAAGCCATGCCGACTCGATGCCGGCCAGTCCCAGCGCGGCGCCGCTGGCTGCCGCCATCAAGGCGAGCAGCGACGCGCCGGCGGCGAACTGCCGCGGCCGTATGCGCGCAAGGCGCGCCCGCAGCACCAGCGCGGGCAGCAGGAACAGCACGAACAACAGCACATCGAGCGGCGCGCCCCCGGGGCGGATCACCGCGCCCCGGTCGAGCGCCGCATGGACATAGGCATTGAGGTACAGGCCGGGCATGCGCCCCAGCGGCGTGTACGCGAAATCCCCCAGCACCGCGCTCGAACTGCCGACGAACACCACCTTGTCATTGACCGCCTCGCGCAGCGCCTCGTAACCCGGGGCCCCCGCCGCGGCCAGCGCCAGCTTGTAGAACGGCTGCACCTGCAGTTGCCGTGCGTTGGAAGGAAAGCGGACCGCGGTTTCGCCCTTGTCGTTGACCGGCCAGTGCCGCTCGCCAAGGCTGATGCGACCGTCTTCGCCCGCGAGCACCGCCTGTGGTTCGGCCGCGAGCAGCCCGGCGAAAGCCAGGGCCGGCAGGCGCCGCTCGTAGGCGCGGTGCAAGAGCGCTATGCGCCGCAACACGCCGTCCGCATCGGGTTGCACGCTGATCACGCCCACGCGCGCGCCGCTTTTGGTGAGCATCTCCAGTGGCAGCGTCAGGTCGCTCCACAGGCGGCTGGGCAGCAGCGACGACTCGGGCAGCGAGACCTCTTTGAGCTGCTGCCGGTAGGCCGCCGAGCGCTCGAACGGAAACGGCAGCGCGGCGCCCGCGATCACCACGCGCGGCGAGAGCTCGCGCGCGAAATCGGCGTCGCCGCGGCGCGCCTCGGAGAACAGCACATCGAACACCACGGAGCGCGCGCGGCTGGCCAGCAGGTAACGGGTCACCAGGGCGTAGATGTCGCGCTCATAGGGCCAGGGTCCGAGCTGCGGCTGCAAGCGCGTCATCGACTCTTCATCGACGTCGAACACCATCACCCCGGACAGATCGGCCGGGCGGCCCAGCCACTGCTGGGTGGCGTCGTGCGCCCAGTAGGCGACCCGCTGGTAGAGCACCGTTTGCGCAAGGAAAGCGGTCAGCGCGACACCCGCGAGCGGCAGCAGCAGCAGCTGCAACCAGCGCGATTTGAGGATCTGGGCGGAGACTCGATTGGGCATTCGTGCGGATATTAGCCGGAATGGCGCGGCGCCTCGCCCGCGGCATCGCGGCGCCCGCCGCCGCCGGGGGAAGCCCTGGTGCCGACCAACAATTATAAATTAAACACTTTTAATTTATAGAATGCTCATTCGACGGGCATTAGACTGACGTTTTAATACCTGAAAAAGGATAATCCGGGTATCAAGCCTCAAACACCACGCGCCCCCCGACCAGCGTGTGGCGCACGCGGCCGGGCAGCTCGTATCCGATGTACGGGGTGTTCTTGCCCTGGCTGCGCAGGTGCGCCGCGGTGATGCGCACGTGTGCCTTGGCATCGAACACGCAAAGGTCGGCCGCCGCGCCCACCGCCAGGTGGCCCGCGTCAAGGCCCAGAATCGCGGCCGGTCGCGCGCTCACGCACTGTATCGCCGCCGACAGCGGCAGTTTCATTTCGTCGGCCCACTTTATCGCCAGCGCCAGCAGCAGTTCCAGACCGGTGACGCCGACCTCGGATTCGCCAAACGGCAGCTGCTTGGCATCCTCATCCACCGGCGCGTGATCCGAGCACATGGCATCGATGGTGCCGTCGGCCAGGCCCTGGCGCAGGGCGTCGCGATCGCGCTGCGAACGAAACGGCGGCACCACGTGGCAATGGGAATCGAAGTAACCGATATCGGTGTCGGCCAGGTGCGCGTGATGCGCCGAGACATCGCAGCTGACCGGCAGGCCCTCGGCCTTGGCCCGGCGCACCATGTCCACGCCCGCGGCGCTGGAGAGGCGGCACAGATGCACGCGGGTGCCGGTCTCGCGCACCAGCGTGAGGATGGTAGCCAGCGCAATCGTCTCGGCGAAAGCGGGAATGCCCGAGAGCCCCAGGCGCGTGGCCACTTCGCCGTCATGCGCAATGCCGTCGCGGGCGAGGAAGCTGTCCTGCGGGCGCAGCCACACCTGATACGAATAGGTGGTGGCATATTGCATGGCGCGCCACAGCATCTGCGTATCGATGAGCGGTGTATCGGCTTGCGAGAAAGCAACACAGCCGGAATCGACGAGTTCCGCCATTTCGGTGAGGTGCGTGCCCTTGAGCCCTGCGGTGAGCGCGCCCAGCGGATAGACATGCGCGAGGTTCAGGCTTTCGGCGCGCCGCTTGAGCATCTCGACCAGGCCCGGTTCATCCAGTGGCGGGTCGGTGTCAGGCGGACATACCAGGCTGGTGACCCCGCCGGCCACCGCGGCATGCATTTCGGATTCGAGCGTGGCCTTGTATTCGAAACCCGGTTCGCGCAGCCGCGCCGACAGGTCCACCAGGCCCGGACACACCACCAGCCCCTTGGCGTCAATGCTGTGTTCGGGGCGGAATCCCGCTGGCGCCTTGCCCAGGGCGGCGATCCTGCCCGCGGCGATGAATATGTCGGTGGTGGCGTCAACATGATTGCGCGGGTCGACGAGGCGGCCGTTTTTGATTGTGATGTTCATGGTCTATACGCCTGTGCCGTCCTTGCGGGTGAATACCCATTTTCGCTTGCGCTCATGCGGCACCCGCCTTGCCCTGGCCGGCGAGAATCGCCATCACCGCCATGCGCACCGCGATGCCGAAGGTCACCTGCTGCAGGATCACCGACTGCGGCCCGTCGGCCACCGCCGAATCGATCTCGACGCCGCGATTCAGGGGTCCCGGATGCATGACGATGGCGTCCTTTTTCGCCAGCGCCAGACGCTCGGGCGTGAGCCCGTAGGATTTGAAATATTCCTGCGGCGAAGGCAACAGCGGACCCTGCATGCGCTCGTTCTGCAGCCGCAGCGTCACCACCACGTCGCAATCGCGGATGCCCGCGGCCATGTCGGTGTAGACGCGCACGCCCAGGCGCTCGATCTCCGTGGGCAGCAGCGTGCGCGGCCCCACGGCGCGCACATCCGGCGTGCCCAGGATGTTGAGCACGTGGATCAACGAGCGCGCCACGCGCGAATGCAGCACGTCGCCGACGATCGCCACCGAGAGTTTCGAGAAATCCTTCTTGTGATGGCGGATGGTGTAGGCATCGAGCAGGCCCTGCGTCGGGTGCGCGTGGCGGCCGTCGCCGGCGTTGACCACGTTCTGGCGCGTCAGGTGGCGCGCGATCAGGTGCGGCGCGCCCGATTGCGAATGGCGCACCACGAACATGTCAGCGTGCATCGCCGCCAGATTGTCGATGGTGTCGAGCAGCGTCTCGCCCTTGGTCTGGGAGGAGGACTGGACATTGAGGTTGATGACATCGGCCGAGAGGCGCTTGGCGGCGATCTCGAAGGTGGTGCGGGTGCGGGTGGAGGGCTCGAAGAACAGGTTGAACACGCTCTTGCCGCGCAACAGCGGCACCTTTTTCACTTCGCGGCCGGAGAGGCTCACGAACGAGCGCGCGGTATCGAGGATGTTTACCAGGATCTCGCGCGGCAGTCCTTCGATGGTCAACAGGTGGCGCAGGCCGCCGCGGTCGTTGAGCTGGGGATTATTCATGCGCTCTCCCGGGGTGGCGGGCACTCACGCTTGCGCCTTGCGTTCGCGGCGAGCGGCCGAGAAGCGCAGCGAAAACGCATTGGAGGGGTCGCGCTCCAGCATCAATATTGCTCCTTTGGGTACATTGACCTTGCCGCCGCAATAGACGGGTTCGATCGGCAATTCGCGTCCGCCGCGATCGGCAAGCACCACCAGATCGATGCGCGCCGGGCGTCCATAGTCAAACAGTTCGTTCATGGCCGCGCGCACCGTGCGCCCGGTGTAGAGGATATCGTCGACCAGCAGGATTTCGCGACCCTGCACCTCGAACGGCACCTGCGACGGGCTGGTATGCGGCTTGATGCCTTTCTCGACGAAATCGTCGCGATAGAAGGAAGCATCGAGCACCCCGAGGGGCGCGCGCAGGCCCAGCGCCGCGTGCAGGCGTTCGGCCAGCCAGGCCCCTCCTGTGACTATGCCGACCATGCCCGCCGCATGCGAAACGCGCGGTTTCAACTGCCGCAGCAGTTCCTCAAAAAGCGCCTCCGCCTCGGGCAGGGCGTCGGGGTATTCAGGCAACGGCGTGTTCATCAATGCATCTCCGGGGGAGCCGATATACGGAAAATAATACGCTGCAACGCCATCATTCAATTCCCGCCAATTCGCGGGATTGACAAGCAGGCGCCGCCCCCGGGTTCAAATAATCCTGAAGAATGATTTGCGCGGCGAGCGCGTGGCTGTCCTGTTTGCGGGCCCGCCCGCCGCGTCCCGCGGCGGCGAGCATCGCTTCCGCGCTGGCCGAAGACAGCCGCTCGTCGACCATTTCCACCGGCACTGCGAAGCGCGCCTGCAATTGCCGCGCAAAGCGCCGCGCGCGCCGCGTCATGTCGCCCTCGGCGCCCTCCAGCGACAGCGGCAGGCCGACCACCAGCCGCGCCGGGCGCCATTCATCGAACAGCGCCTGGATGCGCGCGAAGCGCACCGCATTGGCCTCGGCGTCGATCATGTCCAACGGATGCGCGGTGCGCGTCTCGGTGTCGCCCACCGCGATGCCGACAAAGCGCGTGCCAAAATCAAATGCCAGCAGCGTCTGGCCGCGCAGGGCTGTGCTCATGCGTGTCCCGCCACCTCGGACAGGCGCGCGTAATCCACGCCCAGCAGGGCCATCGCCGCCGGCAGGCGCTGGTCGGCCGGCATGTCGAAGAGAATCTGGTCCTGGGCCTCCACCGTCAGCCAGGCGTTTTGCAGGATTTCGTTCTCGAGCTGTCCGGCGGCCCACCCGGAATAACCCAGCGTGACCAGCAGCTTCTCGGGTCCGGCGCCCTTGCCCAGGGCCTCGAGGATGTCCAGGGACGTGGTGAGCCCGACCCGCTCCTCGACCGCCAGGGTCGATTTCCATTCGCCCACCGGCAGGTGTAGCACGAAGCCGCGGTCCGGCTGCACCGGCCCGCCGTTGAGCACCGCGATGCGACCCAGACGGCGGCCGGCCAGCGGCAGATCCAGGCTCTTGAACAGGGAGGACAGCGTCATGTCGCTGGGCCGGTTCACCACCAGCCCCAACGCGCCCTTGTCGTTGTGCTCGCAGACATAGGTCAGGGAGCGAGAGAAGTTCGGATCAACCATGCCGGGCATGGCGATCAGGAAGTGGTTGGTCAGGTTGACCGGGGAAAGGGTCATCGGAATGCCATTGTGCGTGGGCCCATTGTACGTGGGCCGGCGGTCGCGGACAATCAGGCACAGATCAGGCACAGATAGCGCCTATTTTCATTGACTTTCCAGATGCTTGTGTATACATTTCGCCGGCAATCTACGTTATGGCCTGCCTTCAGTTACCCGCCCGGTCCCGGGCGATCGAGACCAAGTCACCCACCACGCTAAGGTTGTTCGCTACCGCGCCCGAGTTGTGCGCGGATCGGGCATCTCCGTCAAATAAAATACGCGGGTGATCGCCTACCTACAGGAGTTCTCTATGACAATCGGTACAGTAAAGTGGTTTAACCCGACCAAGGGTTTTGGTTTCATTCAACCGGAAGGCAGTTCCAAGGACGTTTTCGTCCACATCAGCGCCGTGGAAAAATCCGGCATGGGCTCTCTGGCTGAAGGCCAGCGCGTCAGCTTTGACGTGGTGACCGAGCGCGGCAAGCAGGCCGCGGCGAATCTCAAGGCCGCCTAAGCCTCGATTCAAGATTCTAGGAAAACGGCCCGCGAGGGCCGTTTTTTTTGGGGTGTCGCCGGCAGCGTTCAAATGGTTACGCGCGTCGCGCGTCTGGCAACGAATGCTGCGGGCGCCTTGGCCGGCCGCGAGGCGCAAGGCGCTTGATCGCCCGAGTCTTGGTGGCAGCGGCCATGTATAACAGCGCGCAGCGCCATCTGCGCCTGAGCGCAGGCCTCATGCAACACCGCCGGGCTTGTGGGATCATCCCGGACTCAGGTTCCGGGCCAAACGCCCCCGCCCACCAAGGAGGACTCCAATGAATGCACGCGACAAGGGTCAACCGGTCACCGAACGTGAAACCGCGCAGGGCAAGCGCCTCCTGCCCATCCATCTGGCCCTGGCCGATTACGACCGCACCAGGCCGCTGATCGACGGGCGCGTCAAGGCCGAGGGCGTCGACCTCACGGTCGACCCCAAGTGGATCGGCGACTTCTGCGAGCAGCCGGTCTACGAAAAATACGACGTGGCCGAGTTTTCGCTGTCCTGGTATGTCGCGGCGCGCATGCGCGGCGAGCCGGTCATCGCGATGCCGCTGTTTCCGCTGCGCATGCCGGTACTCGCGTATCTGTTCGTGCGCGATGATTCGCCGATTACCTGCCCGCGCGATCTGATCGGCAAGCGCATCGGCGCGCCCGGCTACCGCTACACCGTCAACCTGTGGTCGCGCGGCATCATGAAGGATCACTACGGCCTGTCTCCGGAGCAACTGACCTGGGTGACCGGGGCGCCCGAGGGCGCCGGATTCGTCGTTCCCGGGAACATCAAGGTCGAGATGATCCCCGGGGCCAAGCCCGAGCAGCTGCTGCGCGAGGGCAAAGTGGACGCCATCATGGTACCCACCACCCCGGCTTCCGTGCTCAAAGGTCAACCGGGCATCCGGCGACTGTTCCGCGATGCACGCGCCGAGATGCGCAGCCTGGTGGCACGTACCGGCATACTGCCCATCACCCACACGATCGTGATGAAGCAAAGCCTTTATGATCGCGAGCCCTGGCTGGCGAAATCTATCTACAACGCGTTTTGCGAGGCGCAGCGCCTCAACGACGAGTTCTACGACAACGATTCCAAGCGCCTGGGCCTGTCCGAGGCGGTGTTCTTCCTCGAGGAGGAGCGCGCGATTTATGGCGCGAATGCCTGGTCGCAGGGGCTCGATGCCAAGAACCGCAACGTGATCGAAACCTTTGTTCGCTACGCGCACGATCAGGGTTATATCGATCGCGTGCCCAAACTGGAAGAGCTGTTCACCCCGGTCTCCTAGGAACCCGCATGGCCTACGAGCTTTACTACTGGCCCTCCATACAGGGCCGCGGCGAGTTCGTGCGGCTGGCGCTGGAGGATGCGGGCGCGGCGTATGTGGATGTGGCACGCCTGTCAGAGGCCGATGGCGGCGGTGTGCCGGCGCTGATGCGGCTCATGCAGGACCCGGCACTGGAGCACCCGCCCTACGCGCCGCCCTTCCTGAAAGACGGCACGCTGGTCATTTCGCAGACCGCGAATATTCTCCAGTATCTCGGTCCGAAAATCGGGCTCGCGCCCGCCGCTGAAGCCGGCCGTCTCTGGGCGCATCAGTTGCAGCTGCTGGTCACCGATTTCATCAAGGAAGCGCACGACACGCATCACCCCCTGGGAAGCAGCCTGTATTACGAGGAGCAGAAGCCCGAATCCCTGCGCTATGCGCAGAATTTCCTGGAACTGCGGCTGCCCAAGTACCTGGGCTACTTCGAGCGCGTTCTGGAGCGCAACGCTGCGGGCGCGGAATTCATGGTCGGCAGCGCGGCAACCTATGTGGACACCTCCATGTTCCAGATTGTCGCGGGCATGCGCTACGCCTTTCCGAAAGCCATGTCCCGAACCGAAGCTGCGGTGCCGAAGCTGATTGCACTGCACGACCGCGTCGCCCGGCGGCCGCGCCTTGCGACCTACCTGGCATCGGGCCGCCGCATCGCGTTCAATGAAAAGGGCATCTTCCGGAGATATCCAGAGCTGGATGGCTAGCCCAGCGCCTTGAACGTTACCGTCACCGCAACTCCCTGCCCGTCCGGCAGGTTATCCGCCTGTATCGTGCCGCGGTGAAACTCGGCGATCAAACGCGCCACATAGAGGCCCAGGCCCAGGTGTGGCTTTTCCCCGCCCGCGTCGCGCCGCACCGACACCATCGAAGCAAACAGGCGCTCGCGCGTGCCCTCGGGCAGCGGGTCGCCGTGATTGCTCACGCTCAGGATCGCGCTGCCCGGTTCGCCCAGGTCGGGCTCGGCGCCGACGCGCTCCAGCCGCACCCTGATGGGACTGCCCGGTGAGCCGAAGTCATTGGCGTTATCCACCAGCTTGTCCAGCATCTGCGCAATCAGCTCGGGCGAACCTTCCACGAAAACCGGCACATCCGGGATCGACAATTCGAAATCGCGATTGTGAAATGCGCTGCGATAGCCTTCGACACATCCGGCGGTGACGTGCGCCAGATCGAAGCGTTCGCGCTCAGTCGTCTGCAAGCCCTGCTCCAGGCGTGTCGCCTCGCTCATGCGCGTGAGTATGGTGGACAGGCGCGCCAGGCCCTGCTCGGCACGCTGCACATAGACGCGGGCCTCGGACGGCGAAGGCTCGAGCTTGAGGTTCTCCAGCGATGAACGCACCACCGCCACCGGCGTGCGCAGTTCATGAGAGAGCCGGCTCGCCATGGTTTCGAGATAACTGTGGTGCTCGGCCAGCCGTTCCAGCACCGAGGAGAAGCTTCGCGACAGGTCGCCGATTTCGTCACCGGCATTCGATCCGGAGAAAACCCGGGTGAAACGCCCCTGTGCGTCGATGGCCCCCTCGGCTTCGTCGCGCAACCGGCGGATGCGCCAGGAAATCCGCGTCGCCAGGGCAAGCAAGACGGCACCGGCAAGCACGAACGCCGCCAGCGTTGCAAACAACAACCGCTCCAGCGCCCGGTTGCGCACCGACAGAATGGAGTTGGTGCTCTCCTCCACCACCACCGCGCCCACCACCTCGTCGGCCGACCAGATCGGGTGCGCCGCCGAGACGATGGCCGCCTTGCCGTCCGCGGTCTGGCGGATGCGGGTGCGTGGTGCGCCCTGCAAGGCGGCGATCACCTCGCGCCCCGAGGAGAGCACGTCGGCAGGCGTGGCCTCGTCGAAGTCCTCCGAGGGGCGCTGAATGATCGCCGCCACCGCGAGCTGCATGAGGTGTTCCATCCAGCCCGCCCCGTTCAGCGGAGGGGTCGTGCGCTTCAAGCTGCCGGCCAGCGCGATCACCCGGAATTCACGATTGACCACCCAGATTCTCGAGGTGCTGCGCTCGATGCCCTTGAGGATGGCGGCGACCTCGCCTTCGTGGTCGATGCCGGTGGATTCGTTGGCCAGCGGACCGCTGCGGCGCTCCGCTTCAGCCACGGGCGGGTCGGCGGGCAAATCCTCCTGCGGTGTCGTCTCTGCTGTGCGGGGGGGCAGCGGGCGCAGCTGCAGCAATCTGGGCCGCTCATGCAGGGCGGTGGCCACCGCCCGCGCCGCACCCATCAAGGTCTGCTCCTGTGCCTCGAGCAAAAAACCCTCCATCTCCTGCACATAGCGCCAACCCACCCAGGGCAGAGCGAGCAGCACCAGGGCGGCAAAGGCAAGCTTGCCGCGCAAGCCGAGGGAAAATACCCGGAATACCTTCAAGCCCGCCCGCCCGCCCACGCCCCCGGGACGGCCTGGCGCTTCAGCCTTTCCACCGGTAGCCCATGCCGTAGACGGTTTCGATTTCGTCAAACGCAGGCGCAATCGCCTGGAATTTTCTGCGTATGCGCTTCATGTGCGAGGTCACGGTATCGTCATCCACCACCAGATTCGCTTCGCGCATGAGCTGTTCGCGGTTCTTCACATGCCCCGGAAAACGCGCCAGGGCATGCACCATCCAGAATTCGGTCAGCGTGAGCTCCACGCGTGCGCCGGCCCAGGTTGCGGAGAAGCGCTTCATGTCCAGTGCGAGCGACCCGCGCTCCAGCAGATCCTCGGCAAGCTTGGGTTCGCGCTGCACGTCGATGCGGCGAAACAGCGCGGCCACACGCGCCAGAAGGTGGGGCAGGCTGACATCCTTGGTGAGGTAGTCATCTGCCCCCATGCGCAGACCTGAGACGACGTCGAAATCGCTGTCGCGCGCGGTCAGAAAGATGATCGGCAATCCGGCCGAGAGCGCGCGCAGGTCGCGACACAAGGCAAAACCGCCGTCATGGTCGTCGCCCAGCCCGATGTCGAGGATGGCCAGGTCAGGCAGCCTGACACGGAAGGCCACCATGGCTTCACCGCGCGAACCGTAGGCCTGCACCTCGTGGCCGTGCTTTCTCAGCGCGTCGGCGTAATTGGCGCGTATCGCCGGATCGTCTTCCACCAGGGCAATGCGTCGGGGCATGGCAACATCGAAAAGAAGCTTGCACGAATATACCCGAAGCCGTACGCAGGCCGCGACCATTGCCATCTTTTTGCCACAATGTTTCGGTGGTTTGCCAGATTGGCCTGTTTCAATGCAGGTGTGGGGAAAGGTCGCTCGATATAAACCGCAGGAATGAAATCCGACATGCCAAACAAAAATAACTCTAAAGGCCGGCTGATCGCTGCCGATTTCCTTACCTATACCGTCAAGGCTTTTCTGATCGGGGTGGCCACCTCGGCAGTGCTCGGCGGCGCAGTAATTCTGCTGGCGCAGTCGACCGCACTGGACGAGCCGGCGTTGGAAGATGAGACCGCTGTGACCCAGGAAGCAAAATGAAAATGCAATCCACCTCCGGCTACGGCGACGCGCCGCTCGGTGTGGAGTGCGCGTTTCCCGGCGCCGCCCCGCGTCTCGCACAGCCTGGCGCGTTCCGCGCCAGCATCTGGCGCAGGATGGTCTACCGGATTCGCTACGGGATCAAAGTGACCCCGGCGGAACGCCCCTCCCAGGCCGTTTAGCCGCGTCGTCCTGCCGCCCGTCGAACCGGGCAATCGGCGCGCAGCTGCGGTGAAACCTGCCGGCCTGCCGCCGATCCCTCAAACGCCTTTGATGAAATCCAGATTGTCATCGACCACTGCCGGGACTGCCGGGACTGGTGCGGCTGGTGCTGGTGCTGGTGCTGGTGCCGCCGCCGCTGCAGGCGCCGGCGCCGCTTTGGGAGCAACCGCGGCTGCCGTCGCCACAGTTCTGGCAGCAGCCAGAGGAATGGTCGCTGCCGGCCTTGCCATGGCGGCGGACGCGTCCGCGGCCGAGGCCACCAGCGGGGTCCCGGCTATCAAATGCTCCAGTTCCGCGGCGATCAAGGCGATATCTACCGCCGGGCGGCCCTGGTAGCGCAACAGGATCCGCGCCGGCAGATCCACCAGGCGCGGCTCTGCACTGCGCATATTCGCGGCCACCGAAAGAATCGGACTCATGTGGGTGTTGCGCCAGCCGCCATTGGCGCGTTCCACCGCATCGATGATTGCGTTCTGGGCCTTGGCGACGCCGGCGAGCAGTTCGGCCAGCTGTTCAGCACTGATATTCATCGGTCACTCCGTAGGGCATGGTGGCGCGAAGCATACCGCCAAAGCGGGGTCGGCTGCGATAATGCAGTCCCACTCGGAAAGCTCGCGCCATGCCTGCAACCGCCGCATTGCAGGCAAGCATCACCGGAATCTATGCGGGGCAGCGCGCGCAATTCCATCTGCGTCAACGCTACTCGCTGGGGCCCTGCGCCACCGGCACCCAGGCATTGCCCGAGGCAGCCGATTTCATGATCGCCTCGAGCACCGCGATATTGCGCAGCGCCTCGACCGGCTTGATCGGGTACGCGGCGCCGCCGCCGGTCGCATCGGCGAGAGCCGCCACTTCCTGCTGCAGGCTGTCGTCGTGCGTGTAACGCAGAAGCTCGCGCGGCTTGGTGGGATCGGCGGGCTCGATGGTCAGCTCGGAGAAGGCATTGCGCGACTCGATGTTGGCCTTGGTGCCGTATATTTTCAACATCGAGCTCATCGCCACGGCAAGGTGTGCGCCATATTGGCCGGTGACCCCGCTGTTCAGTTCGAACAGGGCCGCGCAGGTGTCGTCCAGGGGATAGGAGAGCGCCTGGTGCTTGGTGATCGCCGTCAGGCGCGCCACCGGACCGAGCAGCCAGGTGAGCGTGTCCACCACGTGCAGACCCATCGGCGTTGTCGACCCGGCGGGAATTTCGCTCTGCTGCACGCGCCAGTGGTCCTTCGGATAGCGGCCTTCGACGTTGCCCGAATAATGGGCGTCGACGTGGATGATGGTGCCCAGTTCCCCGGCTTCGATCATCGCCTTCATCCTGCGCGGGCCGGGCAGAAAGCGCCGGTTGTGGCCGACAGCCAGCACGACGCCCGCTTTTTCACAGGCGCGCATCGCCTTGGATGCCGTGGCCACCGACAGAGTGAAGGGTTTTTCGCAGAACACGTGCTTTCCCGCCGCGGCCGCCTGGATGATCTGCGTCCAGTGCAGCGAGTGCGGCGTGGCCAGCATCACCGCGCCGACGCTCTGGTCGGCGAGCACCTCTTCATAAGTGCTCCAGGACTTGCCGCCGTAGGCCGCGACGAACCTGGCGCACTCGGCCGCCGAGAGCGAGCAGCAACCGCCCAGCTCCACTTTGTCCGGGCGCGCCGCAGCGGCTTTGCCCAGTTCCATACCCCACCAGCCCGTACCTACGACGACGACTTTGAGCATTTCCCTCTCCTTTTCCAGATACCTGCCTGAATGCGATTATTCCGCGTTGCCCGCGTTGATGCTGCGCCGCTTGCTGCCCTTGATCAACCGCTGCCGGCGAACGCCTCAGCCGGCCGCCGCCTGCGCATGAATTTCCAGAAGTTTCGGGACGGTCGAGGGATCGCGGCGCCCAAAGCCGCACTCGGTGCCGATCATGAATCCCTTGACCACCTTTTCCGCGGCGGCGATGCGTCGGCGCGTACCCTCCAGTCCGTCGGTGTGATGCACCAGGCCCAGGGCCAGGGTGGTCTCGGGCCGCAATGTCATCGCCTTCATCGGCGCGAAGTAGGCATCGTCGCTGCGCTCTCGCGGCACCGGCATGTGGATCAATTCTATGCTGCGCCCGATCCCGGCAGAAAGCGCATTGGCAAAGTTCACCAGGTGCGCGCTGTCGCGCGGCTCCACCGAATGTTTGTGCTTGTTGTCGCCATAGCAGAAATGATAGATGAGGTGCACCTGTGGCGGCACCGCATTGCCAAGACGCACATGCAAGGGAACGAAGCTTTCCATCATCTGCGCAACCGTCGCGCCGAATTTGCACGGCGTGCCGGTTTCAAGATAGAAAAAGATGGAAGAGGCCACGTCGAACTGGATGGCAAGTTCCTCATGCGGTATTGCCGCGCAGATGATGCCGATTTCCTCGATCACCGCCTGCTCCAGCGCCGGCTCCAGCGCCGCATGCAGGGGCTCCACCACGAATGCCGCGAGCAGCGAGGGTATCGAGGCGATATCGCACTGATAACGGACCTGGGCCGGAATCTTTCCGGCCTCCTTGAGGCGCTCAAAAACGCGCCAGGAATCCAGCGCGAAACCGCTGTGCGGCAACCTCGAAAACCGTACCGTCTGCGGATCCACGCCCTCCTTCAGCTGCCAGCGCCGGAACGCGGTCGCGCCGGTGTGGACGCGGTATTCCTCCGGCGATTTTTCGAAATCCGGATGAGATGCGAAGATCGGCTCGAGCCATGGCAGCCAGTCCAGTCGCGGACCGGTCTCGCCGTCGGGCAGATAGCGCAGATAAGGTCCCACCGCCGCGCTCAGTTGCTTGAAAACCTCCGCGGCGCTTTTCATTGGCACGCTACCGACGATGTGTACGCCGTGTTTCATTGCGTGTTTCATTGAACTTCGCCTCCTATTGTCCCAGCATGGTCGAGGGCAGCCAGAGCGTGAGCACCGGGAATGCCACCAGCAGTACGAGTTTTACGATGTCGGCGATCACGAACGGGATCACCCCCCGGTAGACCACCCCCAGCGGGGCGTCTGAACCGACAATGCTTTTCAGTACGAAAAGATGGATGCCGAATGGCGGCGTGATCAGGCCGGTCTCCAGCACCACCAGATTGATGATTCCCCACCAGATGAGATCGTAATGCATGCCGGCGACCAGCGGCGCGACAATCGGCACGGTGACGAACATGATGGTGTTCGAATCCATGATGCAACCCAGGATCAGGTACATCACCAGCAGCATCCCGATCACCGCAATCGGCGCCCAGTTGAGATCCTGGAAAAAACTGGTCATGCGCTGCGGCAGGCCGGTGACACCCATGGAGAACGAGAAAGTCAGCACACCGAAGATGATGAGGTAGAGCAGTGCGGTGGTCGCGGTGGTCTCGCCCATGACACGCAGCACGCTTTCACGGCTCATGCGCCCGCGCAGCACCGCGGCGATGAAAGCCCCGACCGCGCCAACCGCCGCGGCCTCGGTCTCGGTAAAAATGCCGCCGTAGATGCCGCCGAGCACAATGCCAAACAGCACCAGGGCCGCCCAGGCTTTCTTCATGGCACGGCCAATCTCGGCCAGGCTCGGGCGGGCGTTGGTCGCCGGCGCGGATGAAGGTATCAGCCTGACCTGCACGACGATGGCGAGCATGTACAGGCCGATCGCAAGCGCCGCCGGGATCATGGCCGCGACAAACAACTGCCCGATGGAGGTTTCGGTGAGAAACGCGTAGAAGATCAGCGGAATCGACGGCGGCACCAGCGCGCCCAACGTGCCTCCCGCGGCGACGCAGCCGCTGGCAAGCCCGGCCGAATAGCCGCGCGCGCGCATCTCGGGCAGGGCGACGCGCCCGATGGTGGCCACCGTCGCCAGCGAGGAACCGGTCAGCGCCCCGAAGCCGCCGCAACCGCCGATGGTGGCGAGCGCAAGACCGCCGCGCAGATGCGAAAACAGCGCCTGGGCCATGTCGTAGATATCCTCGGACATGCCGGCGACAACGGCGAAGCTGCCCATCATCAGGAACATCGGCACCACCGCGACCTGGGAGTTGGAGATAAATTGCGCCGACTCGTTGCCCAGCACGTTCAACGCCGGGTCGAGACCTATCATCAGTGCCGCGCACAAAATTCCGAGCAAACCCAGTGCAACCGCCAGCGGGATGAACAGCACCAGCAGCACCCACACCATGAACACCACGCCCAGAGCGAGCGTTCCGGGATTGTCGCGCGCCAGTTGCGACAGCAGCCCCATGTTCGCGTAGAGCCCCCACAGCGCGGCGCCGGTTGCCGCCAGCAGCAGAATCACCGTGGCTACCAGTACGGCGCCATTGACCTGCACCACCGGCTTGGCTTCCACCGGCTTCTCGCCGTTCTCAATGGCCCAGCCGCTCGGGTCGGGTATCCCCGCGAGCGCATATTTCACGCTCACGAAAAGATTGATCAACTGCACCAGCGCGCTGATGGCAAGGAAGCCCGCCACCGCCCACATGAAAGGCGCGATCGGCAGGCGCACATAGACCGTCTCGGCGCCGCGGGCGCCCAGTTTCAGGGCGTATTCACCGATGCGCCAGGCAACGAACGCATAGAACACCAGCAGCGCAAGCCCTCCGAGCGCCTTGAGCCAGGCGAGGACGCGCGGGCTCACGCGGTTGCCGATCAGGTCGATGGTCAGATTGACCCGCAATGCAGCGCCCGCCGGGAAGCATCCGGCAACCGCGACTGCGAGCGCCATGCCTTCGATCTCGCTCAGGCCGTCGATCGGGGAATTGAAAAACCAGCGCATCAGCACGTCGGCGATGGTGGTGAAGGCAACGAACAGCATAGCCAGCACCCCGATGAAGGCGACGCGCTGCGTCACGATCGCGCAGCGCCGGTCGAGTGCTTCTAGAAATCCCCCTGCGGCCGATTCCATCGCGCTGCCCTTATTAGATTAACTCCGGAATTGAAACGCGCCGCAATGCGGCGCGTAATAAGGAGATCTGTATTTAAAAGCTGGCAATAATCGACATCTATTTCTTGCCGGCCTGCGCTTTTTCGATGAGCGCGACTTCGCCGCGAAACGCCTGCAGCACTTTCTGGCCATCCGGGGTTTCCTTGGCCCAGTCGGCGGCCACCGGTGCCACGGCCTTGCGCCAGCGCGCCTCTTCCTGCGACGACAGGGTGGTCGTGCCCTCCTTGACCAGGGCGCGTTTCTCGGCCCATTGCTCGTCGGTCAGCCGGCCGAGCTTCTCGGAGAAACTGGCGTAGGAATAACGGTCAATCGCCTCCTTGGCCTTGGGCGGCAGGGAATCGTATTTCTTTTTGCTCATGAAAAGCAGCGCAGCATCCGATCCCAAGGCTGCATCAAGGTGACTCTTGGCCACTTCAAGAATTCTGAAGGTAGCCATGCCGGTAAAGGGCATCAGGGTACCGTCGGCAATGCCGCGGCTGATGGCCTGATAGGTCTCATCGGGACGGAAGGTCATCTGTGCGCCGCCCAGCGCTACAACCACCTTGCCCGATACCGCGCTGGAGGCGGCGATCTTCTTGCCTTTCACGTCATCCAGCGTCTTGATGACCGATTTCATGTGCAGCGCGGAATTCGGAAAGGTCCACAAGGCCAGTGGCTTGACCGCATCGAAGGAATCGGCGAACAGGCCTTTCTCGTACATCTTCCAAAGGGCGACCGAAGCCGCCACGCCGGTCTTCGCCTCGAATGGCAGGCCGACCACGTCCATTTTCTTGAACTTGCCGGCCGCATTGGCGGCGAGGATGAAACCGATGTCCGCCACGCCGTCGACCACGCGGTCGTAAGTCAAGCCGAAGTTACCCAGCGTGCCGCCGTAAAAGGTGTCGATCCTGAGCGTGCCGCCCGAGGCCTGGGTGACCGCCGCGGCAAACGGCGTGAACGCGTCCGGATGCAGGTAGGACTGAGGCGGTGCGGGTGACGAGAGCTTGAGCACTATGGGCTGCTGCGCGGCGAGTTGGGAGCAGTACAGGGCGACGGCAACAAGCGAAGCCTGAAACAATGATTTCTTCATGGATTCTTCCTGGAGTTTGGTGAGACGGGCACTTCGGGCGCCAAGGCGTCAATGACGTTCAGTTGGGCTTGGCGCCCGCCGCACGCATGATTTTCTGCAGCGTCGTGGCCTCGTCCTGGATGTAGGCGTCGAACTGGTCGGGCGTCATCGGCATGGCCTCAGCGCCGAGGTTCGCCAGCCGCTGCTTGACTTCCGGAGTCTGCTGCGAGCGGTTGATCTCGGCATTGATGCGACCCACCACATCGCGCGGGGTCTTGGCCGGTGCCAGCATGCCCACCCAGAAATCGAACTGTGCAGCGGGGAAGCCGGCTTCCGCGATGGTCGGTACCTCGGGCAGCGCGGCCGAACGTGTCCGGGTGCTAACGGCCAGCGCGAATACGCGGCCATCCTTGAGCGCTCCGACGCTCGATACCAGCGGCACCCAGGCCATCTGCACGCGCCCGGCCATGGTGTCGTTGAGGATTTCCGGGGTGCCCTTGAACGGGACATGCATCGCCTTGATCTCGGCCGCCATGTTGAACTTCTCGGAATTGATATGCGCGGCACTGCCGACGCCCGCCGTGCCGAAATTGAGCGCGTCCGGCTTGGCCTTGGCCATGACCACCAGATCCTTCACCGCCTTTACTCCCAGGGACTGGGGAACGATCAGTACGCTGGGGAGGTTGGCCAGCGGCGCCACGCCTGCAAAATCCTTGATGGTGTCGTATTGCAGGTTGGAATAGAGCACCGGGTTGACCACATGGCCGGTGGATACCACACCGAGCGTCAATCCGTCCGGCGCCGCCTTGGCCACCAGGGTTATGCCGATGGTGCCGCCGGCACCGGCGCGGTTCTCGACAATGACCGGCTGGCCGAATACCGGGGAGAGCCGTTCGCCGGTGACACGGGCCAGAATGTCGGTGGCGCTGCCCGGGGTGAAGGGAACGATGATCTTGATAGGTCCGGCCGGAAAGGCCTGTGCGGATGCCGCGGCGGCGTTAAACAGCGCGACACCGGCCAACGCCATGGTGCAAAGCATTTTGTTCTGTTTCATCTCAATCTCCTTGGTAGATCAAACCCGCATGATTTCGCCCTTTGACGGGCGTTATTGTTACCCCCCGAACCGGTTCGGAAAAACCGCATGCACGCGCTACCGGAGGACATCGTCCGGCGCCAGGTAATCGCTTTTGCAGCCGGGGTGACGAGCATGGCAGAAAGGGACCCGGACAGATCCTCCAGCCTGCTTTTTCAGCTCAACCCGTCGCTCACCGGTACGTTCTCGGACTTCAATTCGATGCCTGAAGCGCGCGCCTGCTGCACCAGCAGGGCGGCAAAGTCCTCATCCGCGTAACCATTGCCCATCATCGCCTGCACGATGTCGCGGGCGATCGAAGCAAGCGGCATCGGCACATCCAGGCTGCGTGCGGAGGCCAGGCCGAGGTCAAGATCCTTCCTCAGCAGATACGGGGTAAAGGTCACCTTGAAATCCAGATTCACCAGGGCCGGGGTCTTGTAGCGCGAGAACATCGAACCCATCACGCTCTTGTTGAGGAAATCGAGGAAGGCATGGCGCGGCACGCCGGATTTTTCCGCGAGAACGGTGATTTCCGCAAGCGACTGGATGACCACGCCAAGAAATACGTTGTGGCAGATTTTGACCACGCGCGCGAGATCGCCCTCGCCCACCCAGGTCGCCTCCTGGCCGATTTCCGCGAGCATCGGTGCGGCAATATCGAAGGCTGCCTTCGGCCCCGACACCACGAAGGAAAGCTTGCCCGCCTTCACCACCTTGGCATTGCCGCTCACCGGCGCTGCGAGCATCTGGATGCCGAATTTTTCCAGCGCCGCGCGCAGTTCGGCCGAGGCCTCGGTGGAAATGGAGGTGCTCTCCACCAGCATCTTGGGCAGCCCCGCCTGGCCGGGCTTGGCTTTGGAGAGCAGCCCTTTGGGTCCGAGGATGATCGCGTTGACGTCGTCGGCGGTGGCCAGCATACTGAAGATCACGTCGCAGGAGGCCAGGTCCGAGGGATTGTCGGCAACCTTCGCCCCCTCCTTCATCAGCGGCTCCGCTTTCGCGCGGGTGCGGTTCCAGACGGTAATGTCGTATCCGGCCTTGGCCAGGCATTTCGCCATGTCGTAGCCCATACGACCCGTGCCCAGCCAACCGATCGTCGGTTTTTTTGCGTCGCTCAATGCCACTCTCCTGATTGAATAGGACCGGTCAGATCAATGCCGACCAGTCGCGGGATTCCAGAACCTGCTTCACTTTGCGCAGAAACGCCGCCGAGTATGCGCCGTCGAAGGCGCGATGATCGAAGGACTGTGCCAGCACCCCCACCGGGCGAATGGCAACCACATCGCCGCCCGCACTTTCCACCACCACCGGCTTCTTGCGCACGCCGTCGGTGGACAAAATGGCCACCTGCGGCTGGCTGATGATGGCCGCGGTGATCAAAGTACCGAACGGCCCCGAATTGGAAAGTGTGTAAGTGCCGCCCGTGACCTCGTCAGGCACCAGCGTTCCCGCACGGGCCGCGGCCGCAAGACGGCTGATCTCGCGGGCCAGAGCCGCGACATCGAGCTTCTGCGCATCGCGCACCACCGGCACCATCAACCCCTCGAACTGCAGATCCACGGCCACGCCCAGATGCACGCGCCGGTGCACCACCAGTGCCTCCTCGGTGTAGCTCGCATTCACCTTGGGAAACTCGGCGATGGCCTCGCATACAGCGCTGGCGATGAACGGCAGGTAAGTGAGTGCAAACCCTTCGCGCGCTTTCCAGGCCTCACCACGGGCCTTCCGGGCCAGGTCCACGCGCTCGAAATCGACCTCCACCGCCTGCAATACATGGGGGCTGGTGGCCACCGATTTCACCATATGCGCCGCCGTCTGTTTGCGCAGTTTGCTGTGCGGAATGATCTCGTCGTCGCCCTGACCGGTCACCGCGGCCGGCGCCACCTTGGCAGCCGCCGGTTGCGCTGGCACCGCAGCAGCGGGTTTCGCCGCAGGTTTCGCGTCCCCGACTTCGATCACCGCGATCTTGGTGCCGACCGGCACGGTGGTCCCGGCCTCAACCAGGATTTCCTTTACCACGCCGGCCATGGGCGAAGGAATTTCGGTGGTCACCTTTTCGGTTTCGACATCAAACAGGGCTTCGTCGGCCTTGATGCTGTCGCCCACCTTTTTGTACCAGCTGAGAACCGTGCCCTCCTGCACCGTCTCGCCCAATTGCGGCATCACTATATCCACGCTTCGCTCCATCATGGGTCGGGATGCGCGCTGCACATCCTGATGTTGTTGGTGTCGGAAAGTCGAACTCGTCCGGGGGGCCGGGGCGCGCCTCGCGCAGCCCGGTCAATTGCCGGTGTTGCTCACTTGCCCAGCGCTTTGCGCACCTCGTTGATGATGCGCGCCACCGACGGGATGACTTCGTCTTCGAGCCGGTCCGCAGCAGGCAATGGAATATGCGGTGTGGTGATGCGCACCATCGGCCCCTTGATCGAACTGAACGCCTCTTCCTGAATAATCGAGACGATTTCGGCACCCCAGCCGCAAAGCCGCGGGTTCTCTTCCACGGTAAACACCCGACCGGTGCGCGCCGAATGCTCCAGTATGGTCTTGGTATCGAGCGGCACCAGGCAGCGCAGATCGATGACCGTGGCCGAAATGCCGTGCTCGGCGGCAAGCGTTTCCGCGGCCTTCAGCGCGCGCGGCACCATCGCGGCCAGGGCAATGATGGTGGCGTCCTTGCCTTCGCGCAGCACCGCAGCCTGTCCCAGCGGCAACACATACTCGCCATCGGGAACTTCGCATTTGTTGCCCAGCAGATTCTTGTGTTCGAAGAAAATCACCGGGTCCGGATCGCGGATCGAGGCGGCCAGCAGTCCCTTGGCGTCGGCGGCGTTGGAAGGCGCCACCACTTTCAGCCCGGGAATGGCCATCGCCCAGTTCTCCACGCTTTGCGAATGCTGCGCGCCGAAACGCGCGCCGGCGCCGTTGGCGGTGCGGATCACCAGCGGCACCCCCAGCTGTCCATCGCTCATGTAGCGGGTTTTGGGGAACTGGTTGGCCACGTAATCCCAGCAGCAGGCGAGAAAGTCCGAGAACATGATCTCGGCAATCGGCCGCAGCCCCGTCATCGCCGCGCCCATTGCCGCGCCCATGATGGCCAGTTCCGAAATCGGCGTATCGCGCACCCGCGTCGGACCGAATTGCTCGAACAATCCCACGGTGGTCTTGAACACGCCGCCGGCCGCCGCGGCATCTTCGCCGAGCAGCACCACGCGTGAATCGCGCAACATCTCCTGGGCGATGGCCGCGGACACCGCATCCCTATAAGTCAGTTGCGCCATGCTGCGCCTCCATCTGCATAAACATCGGTATAGGCGCTGGCAAGCTCGGGTGGCGGCGAAGCCTTGGCAGCCTCCGTTGCAGCCTCGAGTTTGGCCATCGCAGTTGCGTCAATTTCATCCAGCGTCGCTTCGGCAATCCCGGCCTGAAGCAGCCTGATGCGATACAGCACCACCGGATCCTTCTTCATCCATTCTTCAACCTCGTCCTTGGGCCGGTATTTGCCGGGATCGGCGCGCGAATGGCCGCCGTGGCGATAGGTGAGGCATTCGATCAGCGAAGGGCCACCGCCGGCGCGGGCTTTTGCATAGGCATCGCAGGCCGCCTGGTAGACCACTTCGGCATCGTTGCCGTCGATCAACTGACGCGGCAGGTCATACGCGCTGGCGCGATCGGCGGCCGGATTAGCCACCGCTGTGACAGCGCCGATCGGGGTGTACTCCATGTAGCCGTTGTTCTCGCACACGAACACCACCGGCAGTTTCCACACGCAGGCGAGGTTAAGCGCTTCGTGAAAAGCGCCGATATTGGTGGCGCCATCGCCGAAGAAGGCCGCCGCCACCTGCTTGGTGCCCCGGTACTGCGCCGACCAGGCCGCACCCGCGGCAATCGGAAGGTGTGCGCCGACGATGGCATAGGAGCCCATCACGCCATTCTCGGCGCTGGTCAGGTGCATCGATCCGCCTTTGCCCTTCATCAGGCCGCACTGCCGGCCCATCAGTTCGCCCAGCACCGACAGCATCGAAGCGCCGCGCGCCATGGTGTGGTGATGACCCCGATAGGTGCAGAAAGTGTAGTCATCCTTGTTCATGGCCACACCGAACCCTGCGGCGACCGCCTCATGGCCAAGAGCAAGATGGCTGGTGCCTTTGACCAGGTTCTGCAGGAACATGTCGTGGGCACGCTTCTCGCAATAGCGGATTTCTATCATCTGCCGGTACAACTCGAGGCGTGTCGCCTCGGGGATATTTGCCGCGGAGGGCGGCGGGGCAATGCTGCTCATGCTGGGCTACCTCTTGGATGCCGGAGAATTGGTGAATGATAACCGTGTGGCTGCCTGAAGATGTCGGCCCCGGCGAAAACCGGGGCCCCACCGTCAGTTTATATGCGGTCTGGCGTAGGGGTTCGCGATCGGCAGCACTTCCGCGGGATACAGGGTGATGATCTGCGCGCCCTTGTCGGTGAGAATGATTTCCTCCTCGATGCGTGCCGCGGAGATGCCGTCACTTGCCGGGCAGTAAGTCTCCACCGCGAACACCATGCCCGCTTTCAGCTCGATCGGTTCCTTGAACGAGTTGAGCCGCGAGATCAGCGGCCTCTCGTGCAGGCCCAGACCCAGACCGTGGCAGAAATTCAAGCCAAAGGCATCCATCTCGCTGCTGAAGCCGATGTCCTGGGCCTTGGGCAGCACCCGCGCCACCTTGTCGCTGGACATGCCGGGTTTCAACAGATCGATCGCCTTGTCCATCCACTCCCGCGCCTTGCCGTAGGCGGTGCGCTGCGAGGCGGTGGCGCGTCCCACGTTGAAAGTGCGGTAATAGCAGGTGCGGTAGCCCATGAACGACTGGATGATGTCGAAGAACGCCTGGTCGCCCGGGCGGATCAGCCGGTCGGTGAAATTGTGCGGATGCGGCGAGCAGCGCTCCCCGGAGATCGAATTGATCGCCTCGACGCAATCGGAGCCCATTTCGTAGAGCCTTGCGGTGGCCAGGGCCACGATCTCGGATTCCTTGACGCCGGGCTTGAGCGCCTCGGCGATGTCCTGGTAGACCCCGTCCACCATGGCCGCGGCCATGTTGAGCAGCGTCAACTCGTCGATGTTCTTGACTTCGCGCGCCTGCAGCATCGCCTGCTGCCCGTCGCGCACCTCGATACCCAGCTTCTGCAATTCGAACAGCATCGGCGGTTCGCACACATCCAGGCCCAGCGGCATGTCGGCAACACCCTCCTCGACGAGAATCGCCTTGATCTCCTTGGCGGCCTCGCGAAACAGCGTGATATCCGACCCCACCGCGCCGCGCATGCCCAGCAGGCCGGCACGGCAATGGTCATGGCACAGCCAGGGCGCGTGCAGACGGTGGTGTTTGGCGGCCGAGCCGAAATCCCAGATGTAGGGGTCGCCGTTGCCGGTCAGCAGCGAGTAGCGCGTCAGCTTGTCGCGCGCCCATTCGCCGATGACGGTGCTGGTGGTGTAGCGGATGTTGTGCTGATCGAAGCACAGCAGTGCGCCCAGACCCGACTGATTGAGCGCCGCGCGGGTGCGTGCGAGGCGGTAATCGTGCAGGCGGCGGAAATTGATGCGCTCCTCGAAATCGACCTGGGTATGTCCCGGAGCGCCGATCGGGCGGGTCCAGTTATGGTTGGGGTTGATGTCATCGGGCCGGACGATTTTCGGCTCGGATACCAGTGTTTTTTTCTTCGCCACGGGTAACTCCTCCACAGGAAATGCGGGCTTCGCAGGTACAAAAACGACGGCAAACGATGATTTTACGCCCTGCTAAATACATTCGCCTTGATTTAACGCAATTTCCAAGGCAAGGCGACCCTTGCGCCATATGGTGGCCGCGATTGTGCGTCAACTGTGCAGCGCGGCACCTTCGCCGCGCCCTTTTCAAGGGCACCGATGCCGGACATGCCAGTACCGGGATGCATACCATTTATAGGATGTAAATCATTATTATAATGACATTGTATGGCTATTCAGCAAAATAAATCTTTGATAATTCGGCGTCTTGCCAGGCTTCATTTGCCAGTGCGCGCCGCGGCGATGCCGCCGCAGATAGCCGCGGCAGCCAGCCAGAACACCGGCACCAGCCCCAGCAAGGTTCCCAGCCCGCCGAACACCAGCGGCAAGACGAACTGGCACGAGGACACCACGGTGGTTCGCACCCCCAGAGATTCGCCGATTCGGCCAGGGGGCGAATTGTCGTGAATCAGCGTCATGGTCAAGGGCTGCGCCGCGCCCAGGCAGCCGCCGATAAGGGCCGACAGAAGCACCAGGAACAAGGTGTCACCGGTAAGGGGCAGGGCGACAAATATCACCCCGGCAAGCATCAGCATCCCCTTGATCAATTGCCAGTGATCGAAACGTTTGGCCAGCGGCGGCAGCAACACCCGCATGGTGAAGGATGCCGCCGAGAAAGCCCCCATGAGAATACCGATGGTCGAAGCCGACAGACCGATCTGCGAACCGTGCAGCGGCATCAGGAAGGTGTACAGCTCCCAGCTCAGCACGTGTATGAAGGTGATGATGTAAATCGCCACCAGGCCGCGGTTGGCGAGGAGGTCGAGCGTCCTGGTCTTGCCGCGCGCATTGGCGCCTGCGGCCGGTGTCAGCCCGAGATCCAGCGTCGAGAGCAATACCAGCGCCGCAAACGGCAGCAATGTCAGAAAAATGAACGCCGACTCGTAACCGGTGTAGTCGATGGCGTAGCCGGTGATGAGCGGCCCGATGATGGCCCCTGCGGACATGCCGATGGCGAGGCTGCTGAAATTGCGGGTGAGGTCCTCACGCCCGCCGATGCGGCCTACCGCATTTTGAATGGAAAGCTGAAACGTCATATTGCCCATGCCGATCAGTGCGGCCGCAAGGTAGAGCGTGGGCAGACTGGGCGCATAGGAGGGCATCAGGCCGCCGGCGATGAAAAACAGCGTGCCGGCGTACATCGGCACGCGCGGGCCGATGCGGTCGGTGAGCTTGCCCAGGGGCAGCGCCAGCGCCATGGGCAGCAACCCGTACAGCGCCGTAATCGTCCCGATGACCAGCGGCGAGGCGTTCAGGCTTATGGTCGTGAGCGCAACCGCGACCCGCCCGCCGGTATGCAGCGCCTGATTGAGCGCAGCGATCAGAACCAGGAGATGCAGCGTCAATTCGGGCGTCCGGATGCGTCACGCCAATGCAGCGAATTCAGAATCATTGACCTAAACGTCGGGGCGGCAGCAATCTGCCGATCAAGCGCGGCATTTTGCTCCGGTGCCGTAACTAAAGCCAATCACCGTGCAGTCCCGGACCGTCGTTTCTGGCCGACTGCAAGCGAGCCCGGGCTTCGCATTATTCGCCCGGCCGGCCGCCAGCCATCGGCGCGGAGAACATAACCCGCCCTGCCCCGGAAGGTTACAGTCTGCTCCTTGCCGCCTCGGCGGTGCGGGTGGCCGGCCCCATCCTCAACAAGAGCGCGCCCTGCGAGACCCGGTGAAAGACACTTCGCACCCATCGGCAACCTTGGTAAGCTCCGCAGCTGAACAAAGGAGGTTCCGATGTCCCGACCGGTCGTTTCCTTAGAGCAAAGCATTCACGACGTAGTCGTCGCCAACCGCATCCTCGCCCACGAAGGCGTGCTCGATGCCTATGGCCATGTCAGCGTCCGCCATCCGCTGCATGCCGACCGTTACCTGCTGTCGCGCTCGCGCAGCCCGGAGCTGGTGGAAGCCGGCGACATCATGGAGTTCATGCTCGACGGCACGCCGCTGGGCGAACATCCGCCCGCGCCCTACGTCGAGCGCTACATCCATGGCGCGGTGTATGAAGCGCGGCCCGACATCCATTCGGTGATCCACAGCCACGCGCTCGAGGTCATGCCGTTCACCCTGGGCAACATCAAGCTGCAGCCGGTGATGCACGTGGCCAGCGACATGGGCCTGGAAGTGCCGCTGTGGGACATCCGCGACAACTTCGGCGACACCAACCTGCTGGTGTCGAATGTGGCGCAGGGCCGCGACCTGGCAAAGTGCCTGGGTGCGAACAAGGTGGTGCTGATGCGCGGGCACGGATTCACCTCAACCGGGCGCACCATCGTCGACGCGGTCAAGGCTGCGGTCTATCTGCCGCAGAACGCGCGCGTGCTCAAGGAGACACTGCTGATGGGTGGCGGGGTCAAGCCCCTGTCGCCCGGTGAAATCGCGGTGCGTGTGAACATCGACCCGTATTCGCCGCAGGTGCAGCGTGCCTGGGAATACTGGGCGCTGCGCGCCGGGGTCAAGCCCTACTTGTAAAGATTGAAAAGCCAGGTACTGAACACCCGGATAGTCCTCATGAAAATCCTCTCCTTACTCGCGGTGCTCGCGTTGGTATTGCCACCGATCGCGCAGGCACAGGCCTGGCCTGCGAAACCGGTGCGCATTGTGGTGCCCAGCGCGCCCAGCGGCGCCATCGATGTGGCTGCGCGGATGCTCGCCGGCAAGCTTCCCGACTACTGGGGCCAGGCGGTGATCATCGAAAACCGTCCCGGCGCCTCGATGATCATCGGCGCCGAAGCGGTGGCGAAATCCTCAGCCGACGGCTATACCCTGCTCGCGATTCACGACGGCGGCATGGTGATGAACACGCTGGCTTTCAAAGCGCTGCCTTACCACCCGCAGCGCGACTTCACACCGCTGTCTATCCTGACCACGCAGCCCCTGGTGGTACTGGTGAATGCGGCACTGGGCATCCGCTCGGTGAAAGAGTTGATTACCCATGCCCGCGCCAATCCCGGCAGGCTCAATCAGGGTTCGGGCGGCATGGCCACCGCGCTTGCACTGGAGTTGTTCAACGCATTGACCGGGACCAGCATCGTCGTAGTCCCATACAAGGGCATCGCACAGGGGCTGAACAGCGTCATGTCCGGCGAAACACAGGTGAGCTTCATCGGTGTGGGCAGCGCGGCCGGGGCTTTGAAATCAGACAAGGTCCGCGTGCTGGCGATCACCTCTGCGCAGCGCTCCACCCGCTTTCCGGAACTGCCCACGCTCGCTGAGGCCGGCGTGCCCGGTTATGAAGACAGCAGCTGGGTGGGGCTGTTTGGTCCCGCAGGCATGGGCGGCGAGCTGCGTGCGCGCATCACCGCCGACACGCGGCGCGCCCTCGCCGATGCGGCGGTGCGCGAGAGCCTGCAGAAATACTACCTGGACGCGGTGGGCTCGGACGGCGAGGAACTGGCGCGCACGCTGGCCGCCGACACCGACAAATGGACGCGCCTCGCCCGCGAGCGCAACATCAAGCTTTCCGAATAAGGAGCCACCCATGGCGGAGATCAGCGCCGAAGTTCGCGCAGTGCTTGAACGCGCGAAGAAGGAAAACGCCATCCAGAGCAACACCGGAATGACGCCGGCGCAAATGCGCGCCAGCCGCGCGAAGCGCCCCGCCTGGCTGGAACTCGAGAAGCGCGCAATGCAGAAGGTGGAAGATCGCCAGATTGCAGGCCGGGGCGGGCCGCTCGCCCTGCGCGTCTATACGCCCGCCGGCGCGAAACATGGCGAACGCCCGGTGTGCCTGTTTTTCCACTGCGGCGGATTCATGTTCGGCAACCTGGACAGCGACGATTCGCAGTGCCGGCGCATCGCCGATGTGTCCGGCTGCATCATGGTATCGGTGGACTATCGCCTCGCGCCGGAGAACAAGTTTCCGGCGGCCTACGAGGACGCCATCGCCGCGTGGGACTGGATTGCCGCGCACGCGCGCGCGATCGGCGGCGACGGCAGGCGCTTTGCTGTCTCGGGCGCAAGCGCCGGCGGCAATCTCACCGCCGGGGTTTGTCGCCATGCGCGCGACAGCGGCGGCCCCGTTCCGGGTCACCAGCTGATTTACGTGGGCGCGTTCAACGTGTACCCGCTGGTTCCTTCAAACCGCGCGCGCGGCGAAGGCGGCAGCGACACAAGCTATGCCGGCATGGTGCGCGACGCCTACCGCAGCTCGGAAGCGGACCGCGAGGACGTGCGCTACGCGCCTCTGATCGCGTCCGATTTCGCTGGCTTTCCTCCGGCCACGCTGATGCTCTCGGCGTGCGACGGCTTTGTCGACGAGGGCCTGTTGTATGCGGAAAAGCTGCGCGGGGCCGGCATTGCCGCGGAAGTGAATGTCGCGCAGGGGCAAATCCACCATTTGTTTCCCTGGGCAGCGGCCTTCTCCGAAGGACCGGGGGTGCTGGATCGCGGCGCGCTGGCGCTGCGCAGAGGACTCAATGTTTGACTTTATTTCAGGACTTTTAACTGTCTGCGGTCTTTTTGGCGCGAACTAGTAGCTAGTTTTAGCAACCCTGCCGTTGTGTAACCGGCTTGTTCCAAGGTTTTTCAGCGCGCTCCGATAGTCCTTCGGCAGCTAGTGCGGAGGTTGCGGCATCACCAACTGCCACAGTCCGGGACATTCCTGGACATACGGGTAGTAGGCCTCCAACTGCGGGCAGTAGTACCAGTAAGCGGGGCTGGCAACCGGCGTGACATGCCTGACAGGCGGCGGGTAGTAGTAACGCGGGGCGGATATGAACAGGGGCGCTGCCACCGCCGCGCCGACAAAAACGCCAGCCGCGGCGCGAGCGGCATGGTGATGGGGCGCGGCGGCATGCGCGACCGGCGCACGTGCGCCGAATGCAGAGTGCCCCCGAGCGCCGCCCGCATGGCCCCGGGCAGACACGGGAAAACTCACCGCAGTGACAAGTACCACCGTCAACATCAGCATTGCCATGGATTGCCGCATAGCCGTCTCCTTGCGGCCAGTATAGTTTCGCCCAACCGCCCCGCGTAACGGTTTTTTGTAAGAAAAGGTAAAGGAAATATCTCCGCGGGGGTGCCGCGATGGCCTCCTGCGACCGTGCCCTGGCCCGTTTGTCGGGGAATGCCGGTTGCAGGGGGGTCCGCTCCGGTAAGATCACTCTTTATTCAAGCAGATCCGGCACGCCGGGAGCGCTACCAGGCCGCCGGTGGCACGCCTGCAGTCAGCCCCGGCGAGCCCAACGGAGAAAATTCATGGCACAGTTCATTCGCAACGCCTGGTACGTGGCCGCATGGTCCAAGGATGTCGGCAGGCATTTGTTGTCGCGGCGCATCCTCGACGAACCGGTGCTGATGTACCGCAAGAACGACGGCACGCCGGTGGCGCTGCTGGACCGCTGTGCGCACAAGCTCGTACCGCTGTCGATGGGACGCCTGATCGACGATGTGGTGCAGTGCGGTTATCACGGCATGGAATACGATTGCAGCGGCCAGTGCGTGCGCGTTCCCGGGCAGGCCAAGATCCCGAAGACGGCCAAGGTGCGCAGCTTCCCGCTGGTGGAGCGCTACAACGCCATCTGGATCTGGACCGGCGATCCCGCGCTCGCCGATCCGGACCGGATCATGGTGATCGAGCACTACGGCGCGCCGGGATGGAAGGTACTCGACGGCGGTTACCAGTATCACGAGACCGGTTACATCAACATCGCCGACAACCTGATGGATCCGGCGCATACGACTTTCGTGCACGGGCGCACCATCGGCATGGCCGCCGCGGGCGAGGTTCCGGTCGAAGTGGAGGAGAGCGACATCCACGTCTGCGCGCACCGCTGGAACAACGACATCGAACCGATTCCCTCCGACCGGAAAATCACGCAATTCAGCGGACGCGTCGACCGGCGCCAGTCCTACAACTACTTTCCTCCGGCCATCTCGCGTGTGGATGCGGTCACCATACCCGCCGGACAGCCCCACACCGACGAAGTCATCGCCCGGGGCATCCGCACCGCCGGCTACAAGTTTCTCACCCCGGAGAGCGGCAATCGCACGCATTTCTTCTGGCTGCAGTTGCGCAATTTCGATGTCCCCGACTACAAGATGGACGACTACATCCGCGCCCAGGACTCGACCTTCCAGGAAGATAACGTGGTGTTGTCGGCGATACAGCGCGAACAGGATGCCACCGGCGTGGTGCAGCAGACCTGGATCGCGATCGATGAAGCACCGACGAAAATGCGGCGCATGATGCAGCGCATGCTCGACGCCGAGCGCGCCCAGGCGCAGCCCTGAAGGTCCGCGCCAACACTCCGATGCCCTCCGCGCCGCCGGGGATCAGTACGCGGCGGTCCTTCAATTAGGGTTCCACCGCCTGCTGCTTCATTTCGATGTTGCCCCTGCGGTGAACGCCGCCCCTTGAAAAATCACCGCCCGCATCAGTAGGAACGCGGCAGTCCGAGCACATGCTCGGCCAGATAAGACAGCACCAGATTGGTCGAGATCGGCGCGATCTGGTAGAGCCGCGTTTCGCGGAACTTGCGCTCGATGTCGTACTCCTCGGCGAAACCATAGCCGCCGTGCGTCTGCAGGCACATGTCGGCCGCCTGCCAGGAAGCCTCGGCCGCGAGCTGCTTGGCCATGTTGGCTTCCTTGCCGGCCGGCGCGCCCGACTCATAGAGCGCCGCTGCACGCGCCACCATCAGCGCCGCCGCTTCGCTCGCCATGTAAGCACGCGCAATCGGGAACTGCACCCCCTGGTTCTGTCCGATGGGGCGGCCGAACACGCTGCGTTCCCTGGCGTATTGGGTTGCCCTGGCGATGAACCAGCGCGCATCACCGATGCATTCGGCACCGATCAGGATGCGCTCGGCATTCATGCCGTCGAGAATGTAGCGAAAGCCCTTGCCTTCCTCGCCGATGAGGTTTTCCGCCGGCACTTCGAGATCTTCCAGAAACACTTCGGTGGTGGCGTGGTTGATCATGGTGCGGATCGGCCGGATGCTGAGACCGCGCCCCAGCGCCGCCTTCATGTCGACCAGAAACACCGACATGCCCTCGGTTCTTTTTTTCACCTGCTCGCGCGGCGTGGTGCGCGCGAGCAGCAGCATCAGGTCGGAATGCTCGGCGCGCGAGGTCCAGACTTTCTGGCCGTTGACCAGGTATTTGTCGCCCCGCCTTACCGCCACGGTGCGGATCGAGGTGGTGTCGGTGCCCGCAGTGGGTTCGGTGACGCCAAAGGCCTGCAGCCGCAATCTGCCCGCCGCGATGGCGGGCAAGTACTTCAACTTCTGTGCCGGACTGCCGTGGCGCAGCAGCGTGCCCATGATGTACATCTGCGCATGGCAGGCAGCCCCGTTGGCGCCGCTCGCCTGGATTTCCTCCAGGATCGCCGCCGCCGCGGTGAGGCCCAGTCCCGAGCCGCCGTACTCCTCGGGGATCAGGCAGGAAAGATACCCCGCCTCGGTGAGGGCGCGCACAAACTCGGCCGGATAGCGCCGCTCGCGATCGGTTTCGCGCCAGTACTCCGGAGGAAAGGTGGCACACAGGCGCGACACCGCCTCGCGTATTTCGGTCAATGCGTTGTTATCCATTTTTGAATTGTGGTACCCACGTTCTAAAAACCGACTTTCCCAGGTACGGCATCCCGCGGCGAAACGGCGGCAAGATTACGCCCATTCCGGTTTTGGCTGCGCGCTCAGAAAGCCAGCAGCGGCGGCAGCTTCGCCATATCGTCAAGCTGATCCACCTTCCAGAGCTGATCGAGCAGTTGATCAATGCGTGCGTCGTTCAGGTGCACCCTGGCCATATCGCGGAATTTTTCGTTGATGTCGCCATCGGACATGCGGTTGCCGCTGGTGCCCTTGGGATGCAGCACGCGGTGCGCAAACGTTTCCCCGGAACGGGTGCGGATCACGGTTTCGCCGGCCATCGGCTGCTGGTCGAATTCGGTCGCCACCTCCAGGGTGATGCGCGCCATCAGCGCTTCGACGGCGGGGTCGGTGTAGCGCTCGCGCGAATACTGGCGCGGGCTGACTTCGCGATCCATGATCGCCACCGCGGTCAGATACCATGAACTGTGATCGGCGGTTTCCTTGTCGCGCGGATGGCGTTTGGCGGCATCGCCGGTGTGCGCGATGCCGCGCGTGCCCGCCCTGACAGTCACCGACTCGATATCCGCCGGCTTCAGATCGTGCGTCTTCACCAGGTGCAGCGTGGCGCTCAAGTGGCCGTGCGCGGTGGATTCCGCGGCAAACGGTTTATAGCGGTTGTCCAGGATATGAAACGGCTGATCCGCGGCGGTCAGCGTATCGAGCCGGTAGTCGCCCTGGAACACCGCCTCGACGAAACCGCGCTGCCCTTCGAGCACACGTTCCGGACCGGTAAAACCTTCCTGCGCAAGAAACGCCGAAAAAATGGCGCGGTGCGTCGCCGAAGGAAAGCGGAAATTCTTCGCCAGCGTGTTTGCTTCCTCGTCGGTATCGAGAATGCCCAGGATCATTCCGGTCGAGGCGGAGATGCCCACGGCGTTGACCGTCTGTTCCTCGGTGAGCCCGAGCAGCCTGCCGGCGAGGATCGGCATCACCACCGCGCCGCGCGAATCGGTGTTCCAGCCGCGGTTGGCGAAGGGGGTTTCCCGGCACGCGTGCAGCATGCGCGCCGAGAGTTCGTAACCCGCGACAACGTTCACCAGGAACTCCCGCCCGCTGACATGGCGGTGCTCGGCCATGGCGAGCGCGCCGGGGATGACCTCGCCCAAGTGCCCTCCGGCGACCATCTTTCCCACCGGCACCACGTAGACATCGTTGTAATCGAGATAGCGCAGCATGATGCCGTTGAGCACCGCGGCGTTCATGACGCTGGCTTTGTCACCCGAACCGATCACCGTGGCCTCGGCGTTGCCCCCGAGTTTTTTCAGCACGCGCGCGGCGATCAGATGCGCATCGCAGCCATAGCCGCCAATGGCGCAACCGATGGAATCCACCAGGGCGCGCCGGGACTCGTGTCGAACTTCGGCAGGCAGTCGATCAAAATCCAGCGCGCTGGCCCAACGCACCATTCTCGTGGAGACCGACACTGTCTTTTGTTCCTGGGAAAGCGTATCCATATGCGCGGCTCCGGATTCTGTACAACGGTAGGGAAGGGAATCTCAATCCGGCATGGTATACGGGACAAATCAGTGATGTTCAAATAGCTTGTTTGCCCTGATCTGCCAAACGGCTTATACGCAGCTCACCATCCTCAATCTTTAACAAAGTTGCACTTCGCTTTTGAACTTGAACGCATGGATGCGCCATGAAGGCAATGATCTGTTACCAACTCGGGATTGAGGTCGGGAGACCGGTGCGCATCCGCGTGGGTCGCCTCGGGCATTTTTTGTTTCCGGCGGGCCGGTATGTCTACACCGGCAGTGCCCGGCGCAATCTCGAAGCGCGCATCGCGCGGCATCTGCGCAAGGAGAAAACGCTGCGTTGGCATATAGACTGGCTGTTGGCGGCACCAGGGGTCAGGGTCGCGACGGTGCACCGCTCCAGCCTGAGCGAATGCGTGCTGAACCAGAAGGTTGCCGGCAGGGTTTTGGTGCCGGGTTTCGGCGCATCCGATTGCCGCAATGGCTGCGGCAGCCATTTGCGCTATCTAGGGGGTGTTTCGGCAGTCACTGCGGTGAAAAACCAGGTTCGCTGACGACCCGGTAACAGCGCTGGTGCCGCATTCCAATGCATTGCGCCGCCGCCAGCGAAGGACGCGCTGCATTTCGATCGGCTAAGAGCTGGTCTTTTTATGGCGCGGCAGCGAGAGCGCCAGCGGCAGGCCGATGCATCCCAGCAGAAACGACGCCAGCAACGACCAGACATAGTCTCCGGACATGTCAAACAGGGCGCCGCCCAGCCAGCCGCCCAGCGCCATGCCGGTACCGGCGCCCAGCATCTCGAAGGAAAATATTGAGCTTAAAGGAGCTTTCGCGCCAAAAAACTGGCGGTTGATGATCGGAAAACCCACCATTTCTCCGCCATAACAGAGCCCGAAAATGACGGCGAACAGGTAGAAGGTCCAGGCTTCATGCGCAAAAAACAGGATGATCACCGGCAGACCCTGACCGAGCAGTGATATCGCGAGCACCGTCCGGCCGCCGAGCCGCTCCGCAAGAACGGAGAATCCAAAACGGCTGATCACCGAGGTGCCGGCAATCGTGGCGAGCACGCCAGCCGCCTCGATGCCGGACACGCCCTGGAACGTCGCCACCGACACGACGTGCGCGAGGATGATGGCGTGTCCGGCGCAACCAACATGATGAATGGCCATCAGCACCCACACGATCCGCTGGCGGAGAATCTCGCGCAAGCGCACCGGTGCCGCAACCTTGGCGCCGGCAACGGGTGGAATTTCGGGGGCGTCCTCGGCTCCATAAGGGGTCAACCCCTTGTCGGCTGGACTGTTGTGAATGAAGAGCGACCCGAGCACCAGTATGCCGCCCACGACAACGCCGACCACCGAAAAAGTATCCGCCCAGCCGCGGGTTTCCAGCAACCAGCGAAACAGCGGGGCAAAGATCACCGGGCCGAGTCCCTGCGCTGCCCAGTAAATGCCCGAGGCGATTCCCATATGGCGATGAAACCACCGCGTCACGATCACCGGCAACAGCACCGTAAATGCAGCATTCCCCAGCGAACCCACGAACAATCCGTAAAACACGTAAAACTGCCAGAGCTCCTTGATGGTGCCCAGAAGCACCGTGCCACCGCCGATCAGGAAGCCCGCGCCCACCATCATCGGTCGCGCACCGTAGCGGTCGCCCAACCACCCCATGATCACCACGGCCGGAAGACCCGCCAGAAAAGCCAGCGAGTAGGCAAAAGATATGTCGCCCCGCTTCCACCCGAATTGCGCGACCAATGGGTCGATGAAGACGCCGAAGGATGCTGAGTCTGCGCGGCTTACAATATTGAGGACGCACGCGGCGATCAGGACGATCCAGGCATAGTGAAGGCGTTTTGTGGGTGCCAAGGATGGGGCGCTTTCGTGAATTGCACATGCTGCCGGGGTAACGGGTTGCGCCGGGGATTGGGCTGCGGCAAACAGGCCCGGGCGACTTGTCGGGTGATGCGCGTGTTGAATGAGTTTTCAACCATACCAGCAACTGGGTTAGCGGGTGTATGAAAGTTCTGTTGATTCTTTTTCTGATCGGCCTCGCCCTGGTGGAATTCTTCTACCACTATTGGGCGAACCTGCAGTCGGCACCCTTGGCTGAGGTCGCACCGCAGGAGAATTCGGCGGGGGTGCACCGCCCTCCCGAGCAAAACCACCACAGTCACTGATGGCTGGTGGAACCAGCAGCCCGATGTTCCCGGTTGTCCCTTCCCGGCTGCCTGAGTCGCGTGAGCTTGATTCGTATATATTGGGCAGCGCGGATTGAGTGGCTCTCGGGGGCCGCCGTAAAGTTCATGCGCCAATAATGTGACATAGGAGGTCTCAGCTCATGCTTGCTCGACGCCAATTCCTGCAGTTAGCAGCAGCGGTGCCGCTTGTGCCGTTCGGTTTGCGCGATGCGTTTGCGCAGTCCTATCCGAGCAAGCCGGTGCGCATGATCGTGGCGAGCGCGCCGGGCGGGCAGACGGATACCACCGCGCGCCTGTTGACGGCCAAGCTCACGCAAAGCCTCGGTCAATCATTTATCATCGAAAACATGGGCGGTGCCGCCGGCAGCATGGGCACGGTGGCGGTTGCGCGCGCGGTGCCAGACGGCTATACCCTTCTTGCCGCCGGCAGCAGCATCGCCATCAATAACAGCCTTTACCCCAAGATCGCCTACGATCCGTACAAGGACTTTGCCCCGATTTCATTGTTGTGCTCCTCGCCGCATCTGCTGGTGATCCATCCCTCGATTCCCGCCCAAAATGTCAACGAACTGGTCGCACTGGCCAGGGCCAATCCCGGAAAATACAGCTATTCCTCGGCTGGTCCGGGCACGCCGGCGCATCTGGCAGGCGAATTGTTCAAACAGGCGTTCGGAGTCGACATCACCCATGTCCCATTCAAGGGTGGCGGTCCGGGGATCATGTCTACACTGGGCGGACACACGTCGATGGCCGTGACCGCACTGCCCACCGGCATGGCTTATGTCCGCGACGGCGGTTTGCGCGCGCTCGGGCTGTTCAGCAGCAAGCGCGCCTCGACGCTGCCCGGGATTCCAACCATGGCCGAGGCAACCGGCCACGACCTGCCCGCCGACATCGTCAACGGCTTCCTTGCGCCCGCGAAAACGCCGCGGCCGATCGTCGATGCCATTTACCGGGAGATCGTCAAGGCGATGGCTGCGCCGGACGTCCGGGAACGCCTGGCGAAGCTGGGATTCGATCCGGTCGCCAGCACCCCCGAGGAGTTCGAGACCTGGATCAAGATCGAAGGCGCGCGCTGGGGCAAGGTGATACGCGACGCGAAGATCACGGCAGACTGATCCGGTCCGCGCCCTTGGCTACTCGCGTGAGACCTGGATGTTGGACGCCTTCACCACCTCGGGCCAGACGCGAAACTCGGTCTCCAGGCGCCGTGCGATATCCGCCATGCCCGAGCCCACCGGCACGAAATTCATCGACTTCAGCTTGGCCGCAAAATCAGGTGTCTTCACCAGGCCCATCACTTCGCGCTCGATCACGGCGAGCACCTCGCGAGGGGTCTTGACCGGCGCATAGAGGCCGTGCCAGCCCTCCTCGAAATCCAGGTTCCTGGCACCGGCCTGCGACAGGGTCGGTACCTCCGGCAGCGCCTCAAGCCTGGTGTGATCCAGCGTCGCCAGCGCGCGCATCTTCCCGGCGCGCAGGAACGGCGCAACCGCCTCCGGTGACTGGATGAGGAACTGCACTTCGCCGCCGAGCATTCCCCGATTCGCCGGCGCGCTGCCCTTGTAAGGCACGTGGGTCATCTTGATGCCTGCCTGCGTCGAGAGCAGCTCGGTGAGCAGATGGAAGGAGTGACCGATGCCCGGCGATCCGTAAAAGAATTTTCCCGGCTGCTGCCGCGCCAGTGTGAAGAATTCGGCGAGCGTGTTCGCCTTGACATCGGGGGAGACCACGATCAACCGCGGATTGCGCGCGACCACGGCGACCCCGATTAGATCGGTCCGCGCGTCATAGGGTGGCTTGGGATCGAAGTTCCCGGCGATGGTGATGGGGGTGGAGCCGCCGTACAAGACGGTGTAGCCGTCGGGCGCGGCCTTGACCAGGGCGTTCACGCCCAGCTGCTGCGCCGCCCCGATAACGTTTTCGACGAAGACCGGCTGCCCGAAGCGCTGCGCCAGACCCTGTGCCAAACTGCGCGCGGGGATATCCAGCCCCCCGCCCGGCTCCGCGGGCACGATGATGCGCACCGCCTTGACCGGGAATGCCTGCGCCAGCGCCGCTGAGAGCGGCGCGAACATTAGTGCAACGGTGAGCAGCGAAAGTGCGGTGCCCGCGCGGCGGACGCTGAAAAGTTTGCGTTTCATTGTGTCTCCTTGTCGCTGGGACCGGGGTGCCGGCCGCGGATACGGGTTTTGGTTTCCGGATGTGGCCGACAATCATCTGGCACGCCGGCACATTATCACAAGGCGTCGAGCTAGCCCGGCCAGCGCCAGGCGAGCAGCGGCGCGAGCCAGTCGGGGAGGTCGAAGGCGCTCATCAGCATCTGCCTGTCCAGCGCGAGCAGCACCGCACCGATCATCGATACCCCGATTGCCCAGAGGACGCTCCGGTCGAAGGACTCATGCTGGCGGTTGAGGTACCAGCCAGCAATCGTGGATGCAAGGGTCTGGAAGCGCAGCAGCGGCTGCACCACGATGACCGGCGCGATCGCCATGGCGAGGTACAGCAGCATCTGCGAGACCGCGGTCAGGATGCTCGTGCCCGAGAACCAGCGCAGGTTGCGGACGGTCATTGAGGCGAGGTCGCGGCGCGGGCCGGGAACCAGCATCAGCAGCGCAATGACCAGCGTCGCGGCTGCATACGAAACAACGCCGCCGGCCAGGGCCTGCCCCGGGCCCTGCAGCCCCGCGCGCACCAGCACCGGCGAGGAGCCCCAGCCAAGGCAGGCGAGAAAGGCAAAGGTGTAACCCTCGACCAGGCGCGGCTTGAAGGTGGCACTTGCCGCGAGCACGGCGCGGCGCCGGCTGTGCCGCGCGGCGAGCAGCGCGGGTCCGAGCACGATCAGTCCGATGCCCGCGAGTTTGACGGCATCCAGCTTCTCGTTGAGGAAGCTCATCGCGAGCACCAGCGAGACCAGCATCGACCATTGCGTGGCGGGCGTCGCAAGATTCACGCCCATCGCCGCGATGGCGCGATAGGCGCAGTAACGGCCGAAGACAAAGTGCACGATGCCCGCCGCTGCGAGCATGCACAACGCGAAGGGCGAGAACTGCGCGACCACGCCGAGCTGCCCCATGAGCAACGCTACAACGGCGAAAAACGCCAGGCCCAGGGGCATCGAGATCACCACGGCCTGCGTTGCCGTGCCGCTGATCACGCCGCGCCGGATCATTGCGTGATTGATGCCGAAGGTGGTCGCCGACAGCAGGGTGATCAGGACACCGATCATGTTGGCTGGGGGGCGACCGGCGCCCGCCTCTGCGCCTGTCCGCCGGTTATGGTGGCGCCGCTCATGGTTGTCATCGTGATTCTTTCGCTTTCAGGCCACGACACAGGTTGGTCGCGGCGCTCATAGATAATGCATTTGCGGGTTCAATCAATCTTCGCGCCGGTTGCCTTCACCACCGGCTCCCAGCGCTTCATCTCGTTGCGTATGTAGGCGTTGTACTCCTCCAGGGATGAGCCGAAGGGCTCCTGTCCCAGCTCGCGGATGCGCGCGCTGATTTCGGGAAGGCGGATGGCCGCGACGACGTCGTTGTGTATGCGCCCCAGCAGATCGGGCGGGGTTGCGCCCTGCGCGATCAGCCCGAAGTTGGAACTGAACACGAAGCCCGGGATGGCATCTCCGATCAGCGGCGCATCCGGCGTCAAACTGGCGCGCCGCGTGCCCATGGTGCCGATGATTTTGAGGCGGCCGTCCTTGACCAGGGACAGGGTGCTGTTCAGCACCGGGTCGATGATGAGTTGCAGGCGGCCGGCTACGGTGTCGGTAATCGCCGGCGCACTGCCCTTGTAGGGGATGTACTCCATCTTGATTCCCGCCATCATGTTCAACAGTTCCATGCCCAGATACGAGGCGGTGGTTGCCGAGCCGTACTGCAGCTTTCCAGGCTGTTTTTTCGCCAGCGCGACCAGTTCGGCCGGGGTGTTGGCCGGAAAGTCCTTGGGCGCATAGAGAGCCATGTGCAGTTCGGTCATCTGCGTCACGCCGACCAGGTCGCGCAGCGTGTCGTACGGCAAACTCGCGCCAAGCAGAGGATTCATGATGTGCGAAAGCGTCACCATGCCCAGCACATGACCGTCGGGAGCGGACTTGGCGACCGTGTCCGTGCCGATGGCGGTGTTAGCGCCCGGCTTGTTCTCGATCACCACGGGAACGTTCCAGACGGCGGAGAGCCGGTCGGCAATGGGGCGCGCCAGCGCGTCGGTGGCCCCACCCGGCGGGAACGGCACGATCCAGCGTACCGGCTTGGACGGGAAGTTCTGCGCCTGCGCCGGAATTGCGCAAAAGGCGAAAATGGCGACAAAAACGAACGATGGCAAGCGGCAAACGATCTTCATCTTCCAACCCCCTTGAGCGAAATTCCGGCAGCAGTCCGGTACAACCGGCTGCCGGCGAAGCAGGAGAAAAATCAATTCAGTGCGCAATGCATGGCAGCGCATGATTTTCGAAATCCGGTCGCGCGTATGACTCCGAAAATATGCGTGGCGCCGATTATGTCCAATTACTTGAAAGCCTGGGTCAAGCCCCGGTCGGGGAGGCAAAAGCAATGGTCACACTCGGCAGCAAGCGGCCACCGGACTAAACCGGCCGCCGGCGCTCCGACTCCACAGCAGACACGGGCTATTCCTGACAAGTAACACTAGGGTATTTCTTCTCAAGCGTGCCCCCTGGCAGTCCCAGGCAACGCCACTGCGATCATGAATTACCCGGTTGAAATGTCGGTCAGCTCGGCCTACAACCGAGATCGCGGCAATTGAAACGGTGTATTTTGCGTAAATCAGCACCGATAGGTTTTTGTGACCTAATGGGCTTCTTCGCGCCGGTTCGAGTTCTTCGGAGCTTTCTGTTGTTTTTCCGTAAATCAGCACCGCTTGTTTTTTTGACCTCAGGAGATTGCCATGCACCCGTTGAGCCCGCAAAGGCGGCTAATTCTAAAGGGCGGGTTGGCGGCGGGCTCGTTGTTCCTGCCCGTGCCCTATGCCTGGGTATGGGCACAGTCTGAAGGGATGTTGAAGCTGTTGCAGGCGCCCAAGTTGGCGCTGGTGTTGGGCAACAGCAATTACAAGGAAGGGCCGCTGCGGAATCCGGCCAATGATGCCAAGGCGATCGGCGACGTGCTGAAGGCATCCGGATTTGATGTCACGCTGAAGGTGGACGTAAACCGCGCCGAGATGGCCGCTGCGGTGCAGGCCTACGTGCAGGCAGTCGCCGCGAGGAAAGGCGTGGGCCTTTTCTACTACGCCGGCCATGGCGTGCAGCTTGCATGGCGCAACTACATGCTGCCGGTAGACATGGCAATCGACACCCTGGCCGACATCCCCAAGCAGGGCGTGGAGGTGAACAGCCTGCTGGAGGGCCTCACCAAGGCAGCCAACCCGATGAACCTGATCATCCTGGATGCCTGCCGCGACAACCCGTTTGGCAGTTTGAAAGGCATGGACCAGAAAGGCCTGTCGCAGATGGATGCCCCCAACAGCACCCTGCTCGCGTACGCTACCAGCCCGGGCAACGTGGCGAGCGACGGCGAAGGGTCCAACGGCCTGTACACCGAAAACCTGCTGCGCGAACTGAAGATTCCGGAGGCCAAGATCGAGGATGTATTCAAGCGCGTTCGCTTGGCAGTGCGTCGCAAATCGAATGGCCAGCAGGTTCCTTGGGAGAGCACTTCGCTCGAGGAGGATTTCTACTTCATCCCGCCCAAGCGGCAACTCGCCCCTTCTGAGGAAGAGAAAGAAAAACAGTTCGATGACGAACTCGCGCAGTGGAAAAAGGTGAGGGCCTCGGGCGAGGCAGCGCCGCTGGAAGATTTTCTGCGCCGCTATCCGAGCGGCAACTTCGCCGAACTCGCCCAGCTTCAGCTCGACGAAATGCTCGCACGCCAGGGCGAAAATCGTATCCTCATCGCATCCTCCGCCGGCAACCCGTTTACCCAGGGATTCGCGCGCGCCGACATGAATTTTCAGGCCGGCGATACCTACACCTACCGGGAACTCGACCTGGAAAGCAATGCTGAGAAGCGCACCTTTACGACGCGTGTCGCCTCGGTTCGCGATGCAGAGGTCGTGTTCGTCGGGGGCCTGATACTGGACCGTTTGGGCAACACGCTGGCGCTGCCTGATGGCAGGCGATTTTCGCCGCGGCAGGACCAGCCGCTGGAGTATGCGCTTGGAAAGAAGTGGAACACCCGTTTCACCGTTACCCCGGCCAATGGCCAACGCGCCGACAACGAGTTCGAGTTCCGCATTGTGCGGCGCGAGACCATCGCCGTGCCGGCTGGCAGGTTCGACTGTTTCGTTATCGAAGGCAACGGCAACGGAGTTACGGAAACCGGCGTGAAGGTGGCACTACGCTACACACGCTGGATGGCGCCAGACAAAGTTCGCCGTCCTATCGCCACCGAGCAGTTTCGTAAAGTGACGGTGCAGCTTGGCACCGGCAAGGCGGGCGGATTCGGCGCCAGGTTGGGTCCGGGGATGTCTGATGGCCAGGCCGGATTGGCAGGCAAAGGTGGGCCGGGTATGTCCGATGCTCAGGGAGGTTTCGCCAGCAAGGGCGGACAGAGTGGGTTCGCGGGGAAAGGTGGGCCGGGCGGTTTCGCCGGCAAAGGTGAGCCGGGGGGCGGGGGCGGCGGCGCAGCCCGCACCATCGAAAGAATTCTCGACTCGGATCGGCAGGAGTTGGTCGCTTACAAGCAGTCCTGAATACGCCGAAATTACCCCTTGAGCAGCACAAACTCAAAGCCGAAAACCGGCCATTGAATTTCAGCAGCCCTGGAGCTGACGCTGGTCAAATGGTGCAATCGGCCATCAGCGGACGGTCAGTACTGTTGCCGGATAGCAGCCGTTCAGATAAGAAATCGTCAACATATTGCCAGCAATCAATCGCCTTACTATAATGCTATGCGTAAGGACAATAGGAGAATGTAATGTCAAACGACGCCACGCTTACTAGCAAAGGTCAAACAACGATTCCCAAGGAAATTCGGGATAGCCTTTCCATGAAGGCCGGAGACCGGATGACGTTCACGTTGATGCCAGATGCCACAGTAGTCATGCGGGTGAAGACCAAGAGTGTCACCGAACTGGCGGGTGCGTTACACAAGAAGGGTCGCAAACCCGTTCCGGTTGAACAGTTGTCGCGGTGATGCTGGGGGTCGATACCAAAGTTCTCGTTCGCTATCTGGTTCGGGATGACGAAGCTCAGTTTGAGAAGGCACGAAAGCTGATCAAGCGTGAAGTCG
>CAIOLO010000023.1 GCA_903859155.1 uncultured beta proteobacterium | reverse complement strand
TTCCAGCCTATCAAAAGGCACTTTTGCGGGATGATGGCCGCAGCACCATCCTGGTCGAGTACGGGGATTTTTATGGCGAGAAGTAGGCAAGCAAATACCTGCGTCCGCGTAGAGTAAGCGGCGATCATTTCCCGGCGAGTTTTTAATTAAGATATTTGTGAGCAAAGCATGAAATTCCCCTTGATGCGCAACAACATTCTGCGCGAAGACCTGGATGCGGTCATAGAGCATCTGAAGCAGGACGACCCGATCCTCACCCACGGCGCCAATGTGCGCGCGTTCGAGGCGGAGTGGTCCGATTGGCTGGGCGTGAAGCACAGCGTGTTCGTCAATTCCGGCGCTTCGGCGAATCTGTTGACCATGGCGATTCTCAAGATTCGCCATCCGCATGGGGGGGAGGTCATCGTCCCGCCACTGGCATGGAGTTCCGATATCGCGTCGGTGTTGCAGAATGGTTTCAAGCCGGTTTTTGCAGATATCGACCCGCGTTCCCTCGCCATGCATCCGGCGCAGATTCTGGCCAAGGTCACTGCCAACACACGGGCGGTGTTCCTTACCCACGTGCAAGGGTTCGACGGGCTCTCGGACGCGCTCCTGGGAGAATTGAAACAGCGTCATATCCCGCTGATTGAAGATGTCTGCGAGTCCCACGGGGCGACACATAACGACAAGAAGCTGGGGACCTTTGGCTGGATTTCGAATTTTTCCTTCTACTATGCCCACCACATGAGCACCATCGAAGGGGGCATGGTCTGCACCGACGACCCGAAGGTGTATCAGCAGGTGCGTATGCTGCGTTCTCACGGCATGGTTCGAGAAGCCAACGACCCCGACCTTCGCGCCGCCTACCAGACGGAATACCCGGAATTGAACCCCGATTTCATTTTCGCCTTCGCCGCCTATAACACCCGCAATACCGAGATTGGCGGGATCATGGGCCGCAGCCAGCTCAAGCGCCTGGATGTCAATGTAAGGCGTCGAACCGCAAACCTGTTGCGCTTCCTGAAACAGATCGATCCGGACAAGTACCGCACCGACTTCAAGCTGGAGGGCTCCAGCAACTACGCCTTTAACCTGATATTGAAACACCCGGACGACGACCTGGTGCAGCGCCTCATGCAAAAGATGCGCGATTCAGGTGTCGAGTTCCGCAGAGGCAGCGCAGGGGGCGGAAATCAGATCCGTCAACCCTATCTGAAAGGCATTGTTCCGGATGGCCATCATCGCGATTTTCCGGAGGTCGAGCATGTTCATTTTTATGGCTTTTACATAGGTAATTTTCCGGATCTAAGGGATGAGGAAGTGGACCAGATTTGCGCAATCGTGAATTCGGTCTGAGCTGGCAGTGACCACAGCCATCATTCTTGCAGGCGGCCTGGGAACGCGGCTGCGCGAGTCGGTTCCAGACTTGCCAAAACCCATGGCGCCGATCAATGGCCGGCCTTTTCTCGAGCACCAGTTGGACTACTGGATCGGGCAAGGCGTGAAGCGGTTCATACTCTCGGTGGGTTACCGCCACACGGCGATCGTAGAGCACTTCAACGCCGCCTACCGCGGAATTCCGCTTGAATATTCAATCGAGCGCTCTCCGCTTGGCACTGGAGGAGGTCTGCTGCTGGCCGCGAAAAAGCTTCCCGCCGAAGCAAACTTTCTCCTGCTGAACGGAGATACCTATTTCGAAGTTGATTTGGCGGCGCTGCGAGGTCTCCACGGCGCTAAAAAGGCTGACTGGACCTTCTCGCTGTTCCGCACAGCAGAGGTCGGCCGCTACATGGGGATGGATATCGCGGCAGACAGTCAAATCACATCCCTAAAATCTAGCACAGGAAAGTCGGACCGGCTTGCCAATGGCGGGGTCTATCTGGTAAATCCCGAGGCACTAAGCATTGGCGGCTGGAAATCCGGCGACAAGGTCTCCCTTGAGGATGACCTCCTGCCTGCGGTGTTTGCTTCGGGCCGTCGCTTCTATGGATTGGAATGCAGCGGCAAATTCATCGATATCGGCGTTCCGCAGGACTACGCTCGTGCCCCCGGTCTGCTCGCGGTCTCGCGGAATGGAACCTGATCACTGCATTTTGCCTGCCCATCCGCCATGCGAATGAGCCTGCTAGCCCGGTTTGAGTAAATAATTCATTTCATATTTGACAATCAGGAACAAAAAAAACATGAACTACAACATCCTCGTCACCGGCGGCGCCGGCTATCTGGGATCGACCATGGTCCCGGAGTTGCTTGCCAAGGGGCACAAGGTCACCGTGATAGACAACTTCATGTACAACCAGAACAGCCTGGCGCACGTATGCCACCACCCCGACTTTGACGTGGTCCGGGGCGATGTCCGGATCGAAAGCGTGATGCTGCCTCTGATCAAGAAAGCCGACATTATCATTCCGCTTGCGGCCTACGTCGGAGCGCCGCTGTGCGCACGAGACCCGGTCGGCGCATCAAGCACCAACCACGATGCAATTCTTATGATGCTGAAAAACCTGAGCAAGCAGCAGCGCATTCTGATGCCCACGACCAACAGTGCCTACGGCAGCGGCGACGAGAATAACTTCTGCACCGAGGAATCGCCGCTGCGACCGATGTCGTTGTATGCGATAGAGAAAGTGAAGGTGGAAAAAGAGCTGATGCAGCATGCCAATGCGATCAGCTTCCGGCTGGCGACGGTTTTCGGCATGTCGCCGCGCATGCGCATCGATCTGCTTGTCAACGACTTTACCTACCGAGCCGTGCATGACCGGTTCGTGGTGCTGTTCGAAGGAAACTTCAAGCGCAACTACATTCACGTGCGGGATGTGACGCGCGCGTTCCTTCACGGCATCGCGAACAACGAGAAAATGAACGGCCAGATCTACAACGTCGGTCTGTCGGATGCCAACGTTTCGAAGAATGAATTGTGCACCGCCATTAAACATCGGATTCCCGATTTCACCTTCATCGAGGCTCCGATCGGCAAGGACCCGGATCAGCGCAACTACATCGTCTCCAACACCAAGATAGAGGCGACCGGTTTCAAGCCGACCTATTCCCTCGATTTCGGCATCCAGGAACTGATCAAGGGATACACCATGATCAGGAATACCACCTACGGCAATGTCTGATATCGAATTTAAAAATAAAGCCCAAGATGGTTCGCCGTCTTTTACTTTTATTTTGTGGCGCACGGCCGGCCGGCGTGGCTTGAGGCCTGGCCAGATTGCGGCCCAATAATTCCCGCCAACCCATGACGACCGCAATAAGTGATCCCGTTGTATCCGTTGTCATTCCTTGTTACAACACGCATAGATATTTGGGCGAGACTCTCCAGAGCGCCAAAGGACAAAGTTATCAATCCATTGAGATTCTGGTCGTGGATGATGGCTCAACCGAACCTGACACACTTCATTTCTTAGGAGAGCTTGGCGGTGAGATTAGGCTGATAACGCAAACCAATAAAGGTCTGTCAGCTGCAAGAAACGCCGGGATTCGTGAAGCCAGGGGAGAGTTCATTCTCCCTTTGGATTCAGACGATTGGCTGGAACCCACCTTCGTCGAGAAGCTGGTTTGCGCCTTGACTAGCGATGCTCAGGCTGATTTTGCCTTTTCTTACATACAACTCGAAGGAGAGGCAAATGGGGTGCTGGTCAAGCATTTCAACTTCTTTGAGCAATTGTTTTTGAATCAATTGCCTTATTGCCTGCTTTATCGAAAATCGGTCTGGAAAGCGCTAGGGGGATACGATGAAACCATGCGCCGTGGTTATGAAGATTGGGATTTCAACATACGTTTGGCAGCCTTGGGTGGTAGGTCGGCAGTAGTGGGGGAGCCTCTTTTCCACTATAGGGTTTCTAGCAGCGGTATGCTGTCAAGCACGACAAACAATGTGCGCGGTCAACTTTGGGCTGGGATTAGAAAAAAAAACGCGGACCTTTATCGTCTTAAAAGCCTGTTCAACCGATGGGCGCATTGGCGATATCGGCCTTCAACTTATCCTCTGTGGATATATTTCATTTGGCTTCTAGCCGCTAAGCTTTTGCCGCAGCCCCTGTTTCTGCATTTATTTCGTTTTTTGGGCCGCTATTCGCACCGAAGACGCGTATCCATTCGGGGTTCCGAAAACCAGAAAGCAACATCCGTCTGATAACCAGTCATGTCCTGATCAAAGGGGAGCGCGGCTAAATCGGCTGAATAACTGGCTAAATTCACATCAGTCCCCGATAGAAATGAACCAACTCACCTGTCAGTTTTTCTTCGGCAAACTCCGCGATGACGCGAAGACGTGCGTTCTCCCCCAACCGGCTGCGGAGATTCGGATCAGCGACAAGGCGCTTAAGTTGCGCGGCAAGGTCAGTCGCGTTAGCTGGTTCGTGCAGCAAACCTGTATGCCCGTCTACCACCGCGTCGGTAATTCCATAGACCCTGGCGGCGACTGCCGGTATCCCTGCCGCCGCGGCTTCTATGATGACCGACCCAAAACCCTCCCGATGACTTGGCAGGCAAAGAATGTCGGATGCCGCAATGTAATGCTCGGGCACAGGCGTGTAGCCCCGGGACCGGACCTGGGCGGCAGCCGCCCCGATGCCTGGAACCTCGCTCAGGCATTCGCCCTCATCGGGGCCTACTAAAGCGAGATAGGCGTTAGTGTAGGCATCGTGCAGCAGGCGGAAGGCCTGCAGCAACTCCGGGATGCCCTTGTCTCTTTTCAGGCGCCCCAGAAACAGGATAAGCACTGCTTGGTCTGGAATTCCCAGCTCCCCCCGGATGGCCGCTCTCGCACCCGGATTGGCTTTGAACCGGTCTGTATTCACCCCGCTTACCGATCCGCTCCCCAGAACCTTGCACGCGCCCAACGGGAGAACACCCTCCTTTTCAAGAAAAGCTTTCTGCGACGGACTGTCTGCCAAGACCACGGTGGTCAAGGCACCAATAAGCCTATCGGCTGCTTTTAGAACGCATCGCATCAGCCCCCCTCGAGTCGCCCATACCTGACCGGTAAAGGTGTGGATACGGGCCGGGATCCGCATAATCGCGCCCGCCAGAGAGGTCAGCAATCCGGCCTTGGGTCCGAACGAATGGACAAGGCTGAACCTGCGCTGGCGGAACAAGCACAGTAGCCGCAGCAGCGCGGCGACGTCGCCAACCATAGAAATATTCCGCGGAATGGAAATCGACACGATCTCCACCCCAGGCATAGGCTTCAGAGCAACCCCTCCAGCGGTGTTCACCACCAGCGTTACCATGTAATCGTCGCGTAGTCGCAACAGATGCGGAATTAGAAAAAAATTTACGATAAGCGGGCTGGTCGTAACCCAGCAAATGGATTTCGTCATGCGGAATTCTTCAGTTGTGCCCGCCATCACCAGTCCAGCTCGACCCAGCCCGAGGCGCATGGAATCGAGAAAACGAGATTCTGTCGCTTTGGTGCCAACACCTTCTTGTCGAGCGCCCTCCCGAGCCAGGCCGACCACCAGCCGAATGTGCTGTTGGCGACAATGTAGTGGCGGCACTGTGTCATCAGCCAAAAGTCGATGACCTCTCCCATCGGGCCGGCGTGGTGCACTACGGTCCTGGGAATGGATGCTGGCCACCATTCCTCGAACCATGCCGGGTCATCCCCGAAACAGAAGAAAACCGGCGACTGGGTCAGGTCCAGGATGGTTTCCATAGCCCGGCGGTAGTAGGACGGCGTCAATGACCCGCCACCATCCCCAGTGGATGACACGGCGTACTGCATTCGCCGCGTATGGATAGCCACCGAATTCGACGAACCGATGCGCGCCATCAGCTTGCGTTGCTCATCATTGAGTTCAGGCAGCAGGCGCAAATCTATTCTCAATTGCTCCGCCACCTCGGCGAAATAACGCTCGTCCTGCCAGTAGCCGTCCAGATAGGTGTCCCGGGTAATTTGATGGCTTAGCAGCCGGGCATCGAATTCATGCGGGTCGCGTTCAATCAGGTAGTCCGTGCCGGGAAGAATCCCGGTTGCCGCGATTTTCCGTTTGATTCGCCACCAGTACGTGTCGGCCACCGCCGGCAGCAGCAGGCGGCTCTGCCGGACCCGATGCGAAGGCAAGGGGAAACAGTCCAACCGGTATTCCCTGCCGAAGTAGATATCCGACCGGAAGAAATTGATATCAAGACACAGATCGGCACCGCCCAACAACGACATGCGACGAGCAGCGGCATAGCAGAAAAGCTGGTTTCCGAGCCCCCCAACGATTTTCGCGATGACCACCGGCCGTCCCGAGTCCGATTCGGACATCAGGAATTCCTGACGAAAACGTAGAGACCACAGCCGTAATCCAGGTCCGCCGCCCGTGAAGTCGGAAGGTCCGCCAGTACTGCGCCGGCATCGTCGACAACCGAAAAGGTTTCGAGGACAAGCGGCCTGAACATGTCGACCAGGGTATCGGGGTGAAACACCCGATGGGCGTTGAAGCACACCCGTTCCCTGCCTACCGGAGCGGATATGTACAACCGTCCGCCAGGAGCCAGCACCCGCACCAGCTCGGCGGCCGCCTTTGCGCTGCCGTCCGGGTCAATGGGATCACCATAGCGGCCGAGACCGATGTGCTCAATGACGTGCAAGGAAGACAATGATGAGAGGCGCAGATCAGCGAATGGCAGGCAGGTTATGCTTCCCGACACCGAGTGCAAATTGGCCGTGCGGACCTGCAGCGGGCGATAGTCGAGAAACACCGTTTCAGTGACTGCGCTGATGACGCTCATGGTCAGGACGCTGGAACCAATATCCACATGCAAAGCGGGCATGCGCTGCTTGAGCTTCCGGGCAAGCCACGCGCCTTGATGAAAATAATGCGGATCAAACGGTGTCGAAGAAACCCAGTCCCCAAGACAGGGGTGCGCGTTGCGCAAGGACAACCGGACACCCGGTGACAGTTCCTGAAAACGACGCCAGTGCCTGAAATAACGAGGAAGAAACAAGATTCCGATCAGGGGGAACGGCATCAGGAAAGCCAACAACCAGTTGCGCAGGAATGCCCGCATCAAATCCCGCGCCTGCGCCAGGTTTCGTTGTCGACGAAAATCGAATTGACATAGGTGTCGGCGTAGAGCATGTAGTCCCGGCCAGCCATCCAGTCGATGACTTCCTTCAGCTTGCGTTCGCTCTGGTCTTCCGTGTAGGAAAGAGTTTCAACGCAGAACACCGCGGGACGGTGGCGCGCGAAATCCAGGCTCTGAAGTATTGCCATATCCAGTCCCTCAACGTCCAGGGAAACCAATTCAGGTGCTGAATCAAAGAATTCTTCAAGAACGCCGTTGATATTGCGTATGGCGACCGGGACAACCCGTTCGATACGCTGCTTTCCATAGGATTCGTATTGCTCTGCCTGTTCCCGAGAAAACGTGTTCAGTGTTGGCGTACTCATCTGATAAAAATCCGCGACCCCTTCGTTGGGAGCAATCCCCACATTTAGGCAGATGTCCCTTGGTCGAGTCCTTGAAAACGCACCCGCCAGCGCCGCATCAGGTTCGACACAAATACCGGATGCCCCCATCTCATAGAAGAGGTAAGTATTGCTGAGATAGGTAGGATGATGAGCGCCGATATCCAAGTAGCGGACCTTAGGCGCTTTCAGGGTTGTAAAAAGGTAGTCAATAATCAGGTCCTCACCGCTTTGCGCATAAGAACGGCGTGATCCTTCGACAAGGCGCCGCCTTAATCCGGCCTTGGCTGAGGCGAGCAAACGCTGCAATCGGGAAGCGTACAAGGTGATGTGAGTTATTCTGGAAGAAACTGGTTCAAGGCCGAGCACCTATAAAGAAAGCACCTCGGGTTAAGCCGAACACAAGCGCGTCGGGCAATGGCTAAAGCACGATTGTATGAGCCTGGAACCCACCTATCAAGACTGTTTTATGCGCCGCAGGCGTAGAATCCTTGCGTTTGGAATTTTTCATCGTGTCGGTCCTTCTGCAGAGCGGCGCATGACCCAGCAGTTTCTCCTCGTGCCCTTTGCGGCTTTGTTGTTCATCCTGCCCTTTCCCGGAACTGTGGCCTTGCGACTGCTTTGCCTCGCCGCGGCATTCTCGATCGCGGCAATAAGTTGGTGGCGAATCACGCCACCCGCCATTCCGCTTAAACGAACCCTTTTCGCGTGGATATTCGTTGCTGCGGCGTCTCTGCTCTATGCCGTGGATCCAGCGTATAGCCTGGGAGAAATCAAAAATGAGGTCGGCTACACAATAATGGCGTTCGTCGCCTTTTTCGCCATGACCAGCGATGAACGGCGCATGCAATGGATGTTACTTAGCCTGACCTTGGGGGCGCTCGCCCTGTGCTCTTGGGCGCTCGTACAGGTTTTTTCCCTTGGCCACTGGAAGCAAAACGGCGGGTACGGTGGCACCGCGGCGTTCGCTTCCTACATGGCAGCAATTGTCCCGACAGTGCTTTTGCTTGGATTTTATTTCAAGAACACGCAGTTACGGATCGGGGCGATGATCGCCCTGATATTGCTTGTCGTAACAGGATACTTCTGCGAGCAACGCATTATCTGGCCAGTACTTTTTTTGCAGCTGTTCACAGGATTAATCCTTTTCAGGAAAGTTCTTGGTATAAGTCAGCTCAGAACCGTGGCTGCGCTGGTGTTAGTGCTGTTGCTGGCCGCAATCGCGCTTCTGGGTTCGCAGATAAGCCGTTTTGACAGGAATCCATTCCCTGCGGTTACCATGGAAAACGACTCTCGTCTCGTGTTCTGGCCGAAAGTGGCGAGCCGCATAATGCAGCATCCCGTGACCGGCGCGGGCTTTGGACGCGGTGTGATGTACAAAGCCTATCCCGACCTCACTCCACGTGAAAATGCGGAGCTTTGGCACGCTCACAATGTCATTCTCAATTATGGCTTGGCGATGGGCTTCCCCGGTATAGTTGTGCTACTAGCAATATGGGTGGCATTGCTGCGGGAATATGCCCGTTTCTGGCGATCGAACAATTCTGAATTAAAAATGCTCGGCACCTGTGGCATCGTCCTCATCATCGGCGTTCTGGCGCGCAACATGGTCAACGACATGTTCGTGCGCGATGCCGCAATATTATTCTGGGCGATAAATGGCATGCTGCTGGGCCTGGGGCGTAGAACAATGGCTGCAGAGCTTAGCGAGTCCACATGACAATTTGCTTGGAACTTTTCCATAAAATCAGCCTGATCACCTTGTTCCGGCGCCGGAGTTTCTTCTCTCCGGCCTGTTGTTCAGGTTTTTTTGACAAATTAACTCTTGGCCTTAGAAAACATCATGCTCTTCAAGGATAAGACCATCCTCGTTACTGGTGGCACCGGATCCATGGGAAGCCGGTTGGTTCGCCGCGCTCTAGGCGGTGAACTTGGGATGCCGAAAAAAATCATTGTTTTCTCCCGCGACGAGGCGAAGCAGCACTACATGCGCATGGAATACCAGCGACGTGCTCCCGCAACCGATGATATTGTCTACAACAATTTCACGAATGTGCTGGAATGCCGCATCGGTAATGTGCGGAATTATTCGGACGTTTGCTCCGCGGTACGCGATGCCGATATCGTAATTAATGCAGCAGCTCTCAAGCAGGTTCCCACTTGCGAGTATTTCCCCGGCCAGGCCGTGCTGACCAACTGTGTAGGGCCACTCAATATCGTTCGTGCCATCGAGGAAGGCGGTTATCCTGTCGAAACGGTAGTCAGCATTTCCACTGATAAGGCCTGCAAACCAGTCAACGTCATGGGCATGACCAAATCTCTTCAGGAGCGAATCTTTATATCGGCGAACATCCTGAATCCGAGAACCCGGTTCATCTGCGTGCGCTACGGCAATGTTCTGGCCTCCCGCGGATCCGTCGTGCCACTGTTCCTGGACCAGATTCACCATGGCGGTCCGGTGACGCTTACCGTGCCCGGGATGACACGTTTTCTCTTAAGCATCGATCAGGCTGTAGATACCGTTTTTTGCGCACTGCGGGAAGCCAAACGCGGCGAAACCTATGTGCCGCGCGCCCCTTCGGCGACCATTGAAAATATCGCCAGGGCTTTGATCGGCCAGCGCGACGTCCCGATCAAGATTATTGGCATTCGCCCGGGCGAGAAAACGCACGAAATCATGGTCTCCGAAGAAGAGGCTCATCATTGTGTTCGCCGAGGCGACTACTACGCCATTCTCCCCATGCTTCCCGAGTTACGCAGCGATGTCCTTGACGAATCCGCCGGTCTGAAGGAGGAATTCAGTTCCGCCGATACAGTGCTCAATCCTGCCGACACCGCGACGCTATTGCGCAAGCACCGCTTGATGCCGGAAGACATTTCCGCCGGCATCGCCCAGGTGCTGCGTTGATCAATATTTCCTCGAATGCAATCGATGCCAGGCCCGGACACACCGACTGCATCAACATACCGGTTTGGCGAAAATAGCGGACAAGGGGTTGGTGCTGGTCACCGGCGCAACCGGCTTCGTCGGCCGCGTGCTGGTGCCACAGTTGCTTGCCGGCGGCTGGGCAGTTCGCGCCTGCGGCCGGAATGCGGAGCGCAGGCCTGCGGGCTGCGATTTTGTCGCCGCGGATCTTGCCGGAGGCGTGGATTTTGATTCGCTGGTTCGTGACGCCCACGCCATCGTGCATCTCGCGGCAAGGGTGCATGTCATGCGCGAGCAGGCAAACGACCCGCTGCTGGCCTTCAGGAAGGCCAATGCCGCGCCCACCACCGCGCTTGCCGAGGCAGCCTTGCGCAATGGCGTCCGCCAATTTGTTTTTGCCAGCACCTTGAAAGTGCACGGAGAAGTTACGTTATCGCGTCCGTTCAGCGAAAATGACCCGCTGCTTGGAGACGATCCCTATGCCATATCCAAAATTGAGGCCGAACACGCGCTGCATGCATGCGCCTCCAGGGGGAATCTTGGCGTGACGATTCTGCGCCCGCCGCTCATGTACGGCCCCGGGGTCGGGGGAAACTTCGCGCGTCTGCTGCGCCTGGTGCAAAAGAGCGTGCCGCTACCTTTCGCGGCCATCAACAACCGGCGCAGCATGCTTTACGTAGAGAATTTCTGCTCTGCCGTTCTCGCCTGCCTTGGAATCCCTGCTTCCGATGCGCGGACGTTTTTAATTTCCGACGGGAGAGACATATCCACTGCCGAACTGATACGCAGCATGGCTGCGGCACTGGGTCGGCCGGCGAGGCTGTTTGCAGTGCCGGTGGGTGTGCTGCGGCTTGGCGGAAAGATGACGGGATACGCAGGCGAAGTGCGCCGACTGATCGATTCCCTGCAGGTGGACAGTTCCAGAATCCGCAGCCAGCTTAGCTGGACGCCCCCGGTTTCTTTCGAGCGCGGCATGCTTGCAACTGCCGTCGCAATGACCCGGACCAATCAGGAAATGCACATAAAATGAATGCGCCGCCTGACGCCATGGCCGCCCCGGTATTGGGAGCGGGCTTATCACTGCTGCTGCTGCTGGGCTTGTTGCGGCGGCCGGACCTGCTGGTCGATCGGCCCAACCAGAGATCGCTGCATGTCCAGCCCGTGCCGCGCACCGGCGGCATAGCGGTTGTCGTGGGGTTCTTGGGATCTGCGGCCCTGCTGCTGCCTGAATACAAGATCTTTTATCTGCTTGCTTTGCTGATTGCCCTGGTTTCGCTGGTTGATGACTGGCAGAACCTCTCGCCGTTGCCGCGCTTTGGCGCCCAAGGCTTGATCGCGGCGGCTTTTGCCTTCTATGGGCTTGGATACGGTTCGATCGCAGAGACCATATTTCTGATTCTCGCCTTGGTGTGGGTGACGAATCTGTTCAATTTCATGGATGGATCGGACGGCCTAGCCGGAGGGATGGCCGTTATCGGCTTCTGCTGCTATGCCCTGGGCGCATGGATGGCCGGGAACGATTCCCTGGCGCTGCTTTGCGGCACCATCGCAGCGGCGTCCCTACCGTTTCTCATCGCCAATTTCCATCCCGCGCGAATTTTCATGGGCGACATCGGGGCGATAACGCTCGGGTTCGCCGCGTCTGCACTGGGAGCGCTGGGATGGCGGGAGGGCGTCTGGTCGCCGTTCTTCCCGGTATTTGCCTTTGCCCCATTCATTGCCGATGCAAGCCTTACCCTGCTGCATCGCATCCTTGCCCGGCAGCGCTTCTGGGAGCCGCACCGGGACCACTACTATCAGAAACTGGTTCGCATGGGCTTGGGGCACAGGAATACGGCGCTCGCAGAGTATGCGGCCATGCTGGTTTCCTGCTGCGGGGCGATCGCAACACTGTTCCTGGATGGCGTCACACAATTGATTGTGATTGTTGCCTGGGGAGCGATACTGTTGCTGGTGGGGCACCAGATCGACAAGCGCTGGGTCCGGCATAAGGCGGGGGGCGCATGATACCCCGCGATATCCGCTCATTTGCGGCCTTTGCCCATGACGTCGTCGTCGCCTCAGCGGCTTGGTATATATCCTTCTTGCTGAGGTTCAATTTCATCATTCCTGAACCCTACCTTGGCAGCATGCTCGATTCCCTCCCTTGGGTGGTGGCGCTTCAATCGGCAATTTTCCTCGGACTCGGTCTCTACCGGGGTATCTGGCGATACGCGAGCGTACTCGATCTCTACCGCATCGTTGCTGCGGCGGCGCTGTCTACCCTGGCCATATCTGCAGTGATGTTTTTCACTTATTTCAGCGATCTCCCGCGCTCTGTCCTGATTCTGGACCCGTTGCTGCTGGTGGTCGCGATGGGCGGCAGCCGCCTAGCCTATCGCGCATGGAAAGAAAAAAGCCTGCTCTCTTTGGGCACCAACCCGGTTCTGATTCTCGGTGCCGGCGATGCCGCCTCGGACTTGCTCAAGCACCTCTCGCGCAGCCGGGAGTGGCGTGTCGTGGGCCTGCTGGATGACAATCCGGCGCGGCGCGGCCGCCAGATTTACGGCGTAACTGTGATGGGGCCACTGGATTCTCTGGCGGAACATGCAACCCAACGCGGCGCAAAGCACGCCATTATCGCCATGCCAAGCGTCAACCACAGCGCGCGCAGGCGAGCAATGCGCGTTTGCTCCGCGGCTGGCGTCAAAGCCCTCATCGTTCCTTCCTTCGAAGATATTGCCAGCGGATTGGTCACCGTTTCGGAGATCCGCAAAGTTGAACTCGATGATCTGCTGGGGCGTGACCCAGTAAAACTCGATAACGCCGGCATGCGCGACTGGATTGGCACACGTACCGTGATGGTGACAGGTGCCGGTGGGTCGATTGGCTCGGAGCTTTGCCGCCAACTTACCCGGTTCGGGCCTGAAAGAATCGTATTCGTCGAGCAAAATGAGTTTGCCCTTTACCAGATCGCTGAAGAGTTTGCGGTTCACTATCCCGGCACCCCGACAGTGCCGGTAATCGCGGACATCAGGAACGAAGCACGCATGAAGCAGGTGATGGAAGAATGGCGACCTGCCATGGTATTTCACGCTGCCGCGTATAAACATGTGCCATTGATGGAGCAGATCAATGCCTGGGAAGCAGTACAAAACAATATCCGTGGCACTCTGATAACGGCACGCGCAGCGGTGTCGGTCGGCGTCGCAAAATTCGTCCTGATATCGACTGACAAGGCGGTCAATCCAACCAATGTGATGGGCGCAACCAAGCGCATCGCAGAACTCGTTTGCGCAAGCTTTGCGGAAACCCAGACTCGGTTTGTCGCAGTCCGATTCGGCAACGTCCTGGGCAGCACCGGCAGTGTCGTACCCAAATTTCGCGAACAGATAGCCCAGGGTGGACCCATCACGGTTACCCATCCGGATATACAGCGCTATTTCATGTCCATTCCGGAGGCCGCGCAATTGGTCTTGCAAGCCGGTTGCATGGGTGGGGGTGGCGAGATCTTCGTGCTTGACATGGGTGAGCCGGTGAAAATCGTCGAGTTGGCCCGTGACATGATTCGTCTTTCGGGGCTGAGGGAACAGGACATTCGGATCGAGTTCACGGGATTGCGTCCCGGAGAGAAATTGTTCGAGGAATTACTCGCCGATGGCGAACATACGCTGCCCACCCCACACCCAAAACTACGCATCGCCAAGGCTGAAACCCTGTTGCTGGAGAAGGAGTTCGGCTCCTTGATCCAATGGATTTCCTCAGCAGTTCCGCTCAGCGATAAGGAAGTGCGCAATAGATTATCTGCAATGCTTCCCGAATATCATCCTCAGGGACTGCCAGACCCCCGCCAAGACGATGCAGCTGCGCGTAATGCATCTGTAATGAACACAGCATAAAGGCTAGAGCACGCGGAGTCAGGACTTCAAGTCATGAATGCCATGCTGCTAAGGGGGTCAAAGATCATTTCCCCACCTGGCACCCAGCAGCCGGCCTGCGGCCGAAAATACCTGTTTGACGCTGATGTCGCTAACGTTTCTGCTTTCGGCCTGCAGGAGTTCGTATCGCGTTTTCCAGGGATACCAGCGAGACGCTGCCGAATCTCCGAATAGGCAGACTATGGGTTTAGCCAGGGCCGCCGCTATATGCATTGCCCCGCCATCTGCGCAGATCATAAGATCACAGGTTGCAACGGCGGCAATCAAGTCGCCGAGTTGCTGCGTCGGTAACGCGAGTACGGATGCATCATCCAATGTTTTGGCAATCTCCTGTGCTTTCTCGTCATCCCCAGGATGCAGGGAATTCGACGCCTTCCCGGGAGACCACAGAAGCAGGATGCGTGCATCGGATGAGTTTGCCAACTGACTTATAAGGGCCGCGAAATGTTCCTTTGGCCATCGTTGCGTGGGTTTGCGGGCGCTGATGTGCACCGCAATAAGCGGTCCCCGACGTGAACCAAAATGGGATGTAATCTTCTGATCGCATTTGCCCTTTCTTTGCTGATCAGGAACCATTTTCATGCTTGGAGGAGACCCATCCACTCCAAGCACCTCCGCCAGACGAAAGACCTCCTCGACTTCATGCAATCCTTGCCGGCTGTTGAGCGGCACACCCTGGTCAATTCCGCCTTCACCGTCTCGATTGACAAACCCCAGAACGCGTCCGGCACCGGCCAATCGCGCCAGGCGCAGCGATCGAGGTTGAAATCCCGGCCCAGCCAGAATTGCAAGATCGATGCAGGCACGGCGAATATGGCGGAACATTCGTATCCGTCCGAGCAGCACCCCAAGCAGGCTTTGATTCGGGCCGCGATGCTTCGCCTTTGTATAGGCAAATACCTCGTCAATATCGGGATTGCCCCAGAGCACCTCGCAGTTGTAGCTGTTTACCAGCGCGCCAATATATGCGCGCGGATGATGGGCCCGTAAGGCGGCAATAAAAGGCGTAGTGCAAAGCAGGTCGCCGATATTGTCCCGACGGATGATCAAATACCGTGGTGAGCCATCAAGGCTCATTTGTGCTCGCCCATTCTCGCCAGCACAGCATTCAATCGCATCGCACGTGCCTGCCAGGTGAATTGTGTGGATTTCGAGCGCACCCTCTCACCCAGACGGCGCGCGCGCGCCGGATCCTGAACCAGCGCAACAATTGCCGCTGCCAGGCTTTGCGGATCGCCCGGCGTGATCCACATGGCGTCCTCTTCATCCAGAATTTCGCGCATGGGGGGAAGGTCGGAAACCACAATGGCGCAGCCGGCCGCCATGTATTCAAAGAGCTTTATCGGTGAGGTAAACACGCTATCGGTGTCCGGACGATTGGGCAACACCGCAATGCATGCGGTCATGACACGCCGCATGGCCTGTGCATGGGGAAGATGACCGGAGAACTTGACTTCAGCGCCGCGACTGGGGGCGAGTGCCTGCATCTCCTGAACCCGTGATGGATCGCCGCCGAGAATTTCAATGTTGCAACCCGGCAAATGCGATGCCGCAGACACCAGGTCCGCCGCACCCTTCCAGGGGAACAAGCTGCCCGCATAAACAATGTGCTTTCCCGGGCGGCTCCAATCTCGATCCGGGAGCGCCTCGGGTCGTGCAACCCCGTTGGGGATGATTTCCAACAGGCGCGGATTACCGTAAAGCTCAACCAGCCGCCTTGCCGTACCTGCGGAGTTCGCCACAACGGCCGCGGCAGATCGAACCACCCGTTCCTCCTCTTTGTGACGCTTGATGGACCGTTTTTCTGGTGCAGTATCGGCAAAAACCTCGTGAGCCTCGTAGAGAAATTTCGGTCGCTTGGGATGGGCAGCAAGCCACGCTGCAAGCTTAAGATGCCGAACCATGATGGGTAATCGCCCCAAGTCAAACCTCCCATTCAACCGCGCAGCGAACAAGCGATTGCTGTGCACACGGTTTAGCGGCCATGGAAGCGATCTCGACAAAGGCACCAATTCGACGTTGCGTGGCATGGCGATGCCATAATGAACAAATGGATCCTCCCCAGCAGGCACGTAGGAAAAGATGACCTCGACGCCGGTCTCCGCGAGTGCTGCGACCGAGTTGACCGCCTGAATCCCGCGCGCCCGCTGCAGAGGCAAAGGTTCGGGAAAAGCGTACAGCAGTTTCAAGTCAGGTCGCGCTGAAACACGAAGGTCACCAACATTTGCGCGATCAAAACATAGCTTCGAGTGGCCATGAATTGCACGACCCGTTCGCGATTGTCCTGCCCGTGTGCTTCGACACAGACAATCCAGGGGCTCCAGCGAGCCCAGTCAAGACTTTCCAGGACATTCAAATCCTCGCCTTCGCAGTCGACATTGAGCAAATCTATCTTTTGTCCTGGAGCAACCGTCTCGGAAAGAATACTGCTCAGGGTCCGGGTGGTCATCGGGATACGCCTGATGGGCACTTCACCCAACACGCTCGCGACCTGATCCGACGAAGATTCCACTATGCGGTTGGTCGCTTTGCCAGGATAGACCAAGTAATCGACACTCCGCTCCAGATTTGATACCGCCGCGCATACATTGCTGTCGTGAGGGCGGGCATTCTCGAACAATGCAACCGTTTCAGGATTCGGGTCGATATTGACCCCATGCCAGCCCGCCTTGTGCAACAGAAGCGTGTTGGAGTACCGGGTCGGATCGTAAGCCCCAACATCAACGTAGATACCATGGTCGCTTCTGCGCTCACGCAACAAATGCCAGATGATGCTGTCCTCACCGAGTTGTGAAAACGACATGCGCACTTCACGCCATTCCTCGTTACTCATGGGAAATTGACGTCTGCGAAGGATACGCAGCAAACCTGACAATATCGCGGCGACCAAGTTTCGCATCGGCTTTCTTCTCCGGGCTATTTCCTGCCCCAAACTATGCAAACGCGTCCCACGGATGCAGTTTGGCAAGCACATCATACGCACCAAGATGTTGGCATACATCTTCGTAGGCAATTTTCACGCCGGCACACTAACGCGTTCTAGCGCTCGCTTTCTCGCCACAATGTAGAACTGTACGGCGGTAAAATCGCGTACACGCTCGCTAAACAGTCCGAACAACCGTGACCACCAGCGCTCGCGTCCCTCGCGCTCCACGCGCAGGATTTCGAAACCCGCAAAACTCAGCAGGTCCTCAATGCTGCCGCGCGTGAAAAATCGCAAATGTGTATGGTCAAGAATACCTCCAGGCTCGTAACGCCAATCGCGCCATAATAGTTTTTTGATGATCTTGTAATGGGCGATGTTGGGAATGCTCGCCACCACAATCCCGCCCTCCTTGAGGCAGTCGCGCAATCGAAACAGTGCAGCCCATGGATCGACCAAATGCTCAAGCACGTCGGCAACGACCAGGGTGTCGAAACGGTCGCGCATCGCATCGAGTGACATTGTTTCGATGTTTCCCACCAGCACCTCGTCCAGTCGCTGCCTCGCGAGCGCAGCGGCCTGCGAATTGAGTTCGATGCCGGTCACGCGCTTCGCCTTTCCGGATTTTTTCAAACGCTCGCCGAGGACGCCTGCGCCGCAACCCACCTCCAGTACCGCGCGTGCATCTTCGGGGATAAGCTCAAACAGGCGCTCACGAGGAAAGGTGTAATAGGAAAAGTCCCCCAGTCCATCGGGCAATCGTGCGAGGCGGAACTCGTGGATGCGATGCCGCCAGCGCCGCTCAAAATAGGCGCGGTTGCGTTCCTTCGAGCGGCGACGGGTACTTCGCTTGAGTTTTTTCATTGAAACGTTCTCAAGGTGCTCGATTGCGCTCTCCGGGCAATACATGACCTTCAGCCCCATTTCGCGCACTTTCAGACAGAGATCAAAGTCCTCGTAGCCCTGAAAATAGTGCTCATCGAACCCACCGACGGAATCGAACAAATCACGGCGGATGAGGATACCGCAGGCAATGTAGACCTCGCATTCGCGTGCATCGGTTGCCGCGCCAGGCGGGTAATTGCGGTAGGCGTCAACGTAGGCATTGATGTCGGGTTGGAAGTACCCGCCGGCAAACAGCGTTTCATTCGCAGCATTGACCAATTGGCTTCCCACAATGCCAACACGATCAAAACTGCGCTGCATGTCAACCAACGGACGCAACCAATCTCGACGCGGCAAGGTATCGTTGTTAAGTATCACCAGATACTCGCCCGTGGCTTGACGGATGGCCAGATTGTTGCCGCGGGAAAATCCGTGGTTGACCTCTTCCTGGATGAGTCTGACCTTGGGATAGGGTTTCACGACCTCCTCGATGCCGGATTCCGAGGAAGCATTGTCTAGAACTATGACCTCGTAATCGTCTATCAGAGTGTTTTGTGCGATTGCCTCCAGGCAGGGCGCAAGAACGGAAAGGCCGTTCCAGTTAAGCACAATGATGCTGGCGAGCATGACGTCTAGCCTTGGATTTCAGTCGAATGCTGAAGATTATAAGTGGCCAAAGCCCTGGACACCCTTTCCCTGAAGCCCAAAACAGAGAACCTGCGAAGATGATTAGCGGCATCTTGGGGTGTCAAGCGCTGTTCCCCCGCGAGCAATCGATTGAGCAACACGGCAAATCCGGCACCTGCGTCACTGCGCGGATCGGCGTAAAGATGGCCTGTAATGCCGTTCAGCACGGTTTCGGTGAAGGGTGGTGCATCAACCGCAATGACCGGCGTGCCACACGCCTGCGCTTCGATGAGGTTGAGCCCCAACGCCTCCTTTTCCGGCAACCCGGACAGGACGTAGTCGACCGCAGCATAGGCTGCGCGCACGTCCGATTGGTGCCCCCAGTAACGAACCCGCGGGCCCAGCGGGGCCAATACGCGGCGCAGGTCGCGAACGGAGGCATATCCACCACTACCGAAGACTTCAAGGTTGACGCCCGGAAAGCGCGCGAGTACCGGCACGAGGATGGAAAACAGCAACGGAAACTGCTTGATTGGAGTCAACCGCGACACAATTCCCAGGGTCAGTCCAGGTTTCTTTGCATAGGAACGCCTGCTCAGAAAGCGCAAAAGCAGCGGTTCCGCGAAACCGAGCATGCGGTCCCGCCACTTACGCGGATCCCAGTCGTAGGGACTGCATGCCAAAAGCCCACCCCTGCGATGCTCACCACGAAGCGCAAGGTCGGCCACCGCATAGAGGGGTTCCGGATAGGCGTTGCCAAGCCCCTTTGTGCGCATGCTGGAGAGAACATGGTTGGAGACGGCGAACAAAATGTCATAGTGAGGCAAGCCTTTTAGATCGCGTTCATACAAAGGCATATGCACGAATCCTGCCAGCGTGTATCGGCGGGCAATCTTTCGCGCCAGTTCTTCACCAAGGATATTGTGGGTAACGACAAGGCAGGGCTGCTCTGGCAGCATCCGCTCAAGTTCCGCCCCGTCGTCGATTTCGACCAGTCGACCGGCGTCTACTCCCAGCTTCTGCCAAAAACCGGCCCCACGAACCACCACCAGCCGTGTTTGCCAGCCTAACGAGTCCAGCGCTTCCGTGAAAAAGCGCGTGTACACCTCACCACCGCCAAGGCTGCGTTGGAGATTGATCTGGTAGCACAGGCGCGTGCCTCGCTCTGGCGCGAGGCGCATCATTTTGAACGCCTTTGACCAGCCCGGAATTCCCCTCTATAGCGAAGACGATAACGCAGTCGATAGCCCCACAGCAGCACGCCCGCGAGCGGATGCAGGAACAGGATTGCCATGGCCAGTAGCGGGTTGCGGTCGCCGTTTGATCGCATCCATGCTAATGACTTCTGTGCCTGGCTGAGAACCCCATCCGGGAAGCGAAGCAGGTGATAGACCGGCAAGTAATCGCTTGGTGCCGGTCGTATCCGATGCGGACAAGCCAACAGTACTTTCGCAATTCGTTCAGCACGCTGGCCGTAGGTATGTCGCGAAAGCACCGTTTCTTTGCCATGCTGACCTATGCCCTCCCGCTCAAAATCATCAGAGAGCAGCCGGTCGATGGTGGCAAATAGGGAACTTTCGTCCTCGTATTCCAAAAAATCCTTTCCGGGCGAAAACAGTTCCTCCACGCCGTTACCGCTCGTCCGATCCGTGACGAGAGCAGCTCCCGCCGCCATGGCCTCAAAATAGCGCATGTTCACGTCGTTCCGAGCGCTTTTATTGAACACAATCTTGGCGCGGCTGTATATCTCCCCGATGTGCGCAGGCGCTGCCCGGCCTATAAAGACCTTGGAATAACGTGCCCGGATGGCATCGAGCAATAGGGCTCGCTCAGGATGCAACGCACGATTGTCGGATCCAACGTAAGCGACGTCCAAGTCTCGCTCGGGTTGTTTTTCGGGATTTAAAGCGGGGTCCGCCGCAAGCGGGAGCCAATGTGCCTCGCTTGCCGCAAACAAAGACAGGAACTCCCTTTGTGCGACAAAGCTGATATCGAACAGACGCGCCGTGCGTGCATGCAGATCCGGATGAATGTGCGTGTCGATGGCGTACCACGCCGAAGGACAATCCAGGTATTCCATTCCGGAAGGAAACAGCCTGCGAGTACCTCCTTCAATGAACAATATTGCATCGGGCCGAAATCCGCTGCGCCCGATCCAGGCCTGGATGTCGACCACGCCGTAATGCACTTCGCTAACACATTCGTCATCGATATCGGATATGACCGAGAGCTCGTGGCCGATGGAGCGCAATTCACGTATCAGGTAGAAGGCGGTCGCCCCCGGCATCAGGGAACTGATCACCAGGATCTTGTTACCTTTAGCCATGATGCTCAGAGCGCTCCCCTGAAGTAAGCGATACTTTTTGCCAGGCGCTCACAAAACATGCAGCCGGCCATTTTGTGCATCATCCAAACGCAGTCCACGTCGGCAAATCAGATTGCACAGCAGCTTCATAAGCAAACCGCCCTCACATCGAAACTTTGAATCGATCGATCCATAATGCCAGTACCAGCAGCGGCCACAATCGGGTACTGTGCGAACCGCGCCCCGAGAGATGCTCTGCGACATAGCGCTCGGTAACGTCCTGGCGAAACCACGGTGCGAGCATGCGCTTGTCCACCAGTTGATCGCGCAGCATGGACGACAGGTCTTCCTTGAGCCACCGTGCAAGCGGCACCGAAAAACCCTTTTTCGGCCGGTCCATGAACCCCGCCGGCAGCCAGTTCTTGAAGGCTTCCTTGAGGATGTGCTTGTGGCGACCACTCGCAGAGAGTTTGTAGTGGCCGGGCAAAGTGGCTGCAAATTCAATCAGGCGATGATCGAGAAAAGGAGACCGGCATTCCAGGGAGTTCGACATGCTGGCTATGTCCACTTTCAAAAGAATGTCCTCGGGCAAGTAGGTCGTCATATCGAGGGCGAGGTAGCGATTCAGCACATCATCACCCGGCCGATCGAAATGAGCGGCAAGGTAATCGGTGGTGCGGGACACCCCTATCGCGGCGCGAAAACCAGGCATGAGCATGTCCTGCTTTTCACCATCCGGAAAAAATGCGAGCAGGTGCTTATAGGCGTCAAGCCCGCTCAGCCCGAGCATTTCGTCGGCGCGGGACGCAGGGAAGCGCTTGCCGCGCCGATCGGCACGCAGCCTTGACTCCAGCGCGATGGTCATGCGCCGCATGCCGCGCCACAGCGGCGTCAATCCGCGGCGAGCCAGCCACTCGGCGCGGCGAATCTGATAGAAGCGCCGGTAGCCAGCAAACACCTCATCACCCCCGTCGCCAGTAAGCGCCACCGTTACCTGGGAGCGCGCGAACTCCGAGACATAAAATGTTGGCATCACGGAGTTGTCTGCCAGCGGCTCGCCGAGGTGATCGATCATCTTGGGCATTATGTTCATCGCATCGGCCCTGACCATCATCTCGTGGTGGTCTGTGCTCAAATGGCCTGCAATATCCCTCGCCTGGGGCAGTTCGTTGAAGCGCTCATCCTCGAAACCTATGGAAAAGGTCTTCAGGGGAGACGCTCCGAGGTGTGCCATCGCCGCCACGGTAATGGAGGAATCTATACCTCCGGAGAGGAAGGCACCGAGGGGCACGTCCGAGACAAGGCGCAGCTTTGTTGCTTCGAGCACCTGTTCTCGCAACGCGTCGCAGGCTTCGTCAAATGACAGGGTGCTGCGCTTGGTAAGGTCGATGTCCCAATAGCGAAAAACCTTCTGAATGCGCCCGTTCTTCACTACCATGGCGTGCGCAGGTGGCAATTTTCTCACCGCGGCAAACCCGGACATCGGCGCCGGAATATACTGAAAGCTCAGAAAGTGATCGATTGCCTGATAATCCGGCGTACGCGATAGCGCCGGATCGAGAGCGAATAGTGCCTGAATCTCCGAACCGAACAGGAATCCGTTGGGCACTTCGGCGTAGACCAGCGGTTTCACACCAAGGCGGTCTCTGGCAATAGACAAGGTTTTTTCGTGCCGATCCCACACGGCGAAAGCGAACATGCCTCGCAGCCGGGTCAGGCACTTCTCGAGCCCCTCCCTCGCAAAAAGACGCAGCAGTACTTCGGTATCGGAATGGCCACGAAAGGATTCACCGACACGCTCGAGGTTCTCGCGAAGTTCCCGAAAATTGTAGATCTCACCGTTGAATACGATGGTGTAGCGTCCATCCGGACTGTGCATCGGCTGGTGGCCCAACTCGGACAGGTCGATAATCGACAGGCGCACAAACCCGAGCACTGCGCTTTCCTCCCGCCAAGTACCCTGATCGTCAGGTCCGCGGTGATGCAGGCTGGCGAGGCCGCGCTCGATGTCGACTCTTCCGCCTGGCGCGAGCACGGCACCTACGATGCCGCACATGAGCGTCCGCTTTCCATTATTTGCTCCAACTGGGCGGAGGTGGTGGCCCAGGTGAAATGTTCCCCGACCCGTTTTCGCCCTGCGTCGCCCATGCGCCGCAGCCTTGGGCTATCGCACAGGGCGTCGTTCAAGCAGTTTGTCCACGCAAGCTCATCGCCCGGTGGGGCCAGCCATCCGGTTTTGCCCTCGGCTACAACCTCGGGCAGACCGCCACTTCGAGAGGCAAGAACGGGCAGACCGCAGGCCATGGCTTCGGCCACGCTGATGCCGAAAGCCTCCTCGCCGATCGAGGGCTGAACGTACAGGTCGGCCTCGCTTATTACGCCCGCCAGATCGCCATGTTCGATTCGCCCGGTGAAATGCACCCGCCCGGCAACCCCGAGACTCTCGGCCTGCGCGCGTAAGACCGCGCCTTCCGGCCCGACACCGACCACCAAGTAGCAAACATCCGGTGCCAGGCGCGGCAGTACGGAAATGATGATACGCAAACCCTTCCAACCAACCAGTCGGCCCACGCTCACCAGAATCCGGGCGTCCGCCGGAAAGCCCCACCCGGCGCGGCGCTTAAGATCCCGCGCCATCGGCCGGAAACACGCGGTATCCACACCGTTGTGCACAATGGAAACCCCGCGGCCATAGCGCACTTCCTGCTGCCGCGCCGTATAGCGACTGACCCCGATCAGGTGATCCACCGCACCGACGAACCAGCGGTCGCCAAAGAAAAAATCCGTACCCCCAGTATGAAACAAAATAGCCGCCTTCATTCCACGCCTTCGCGCCCACCACATAACCGGGAAATCAAACGGCTTGCAAATCACGACCGCATCGTAAGCAGCGGATGTCAGGTGATCCAAGGTGTAACGCGCGAAGGACAGGCGCTCCATAAGCCGTTGGAAACGATGCCCGAAGTTAGGCCATTCCTGCTCGACACGGAAGGGAAACTGCACCAGTCGCACCTCGTCGTGCCAGGCAGCACCCCGAGCACCGGCAACCAGGGTGACATCATGTCCGCGTCGCGCAAGCGCCCGGCCCATTTCCCAGTAATAGGTTTCCAAACCGCCCGTGACGTAGCAACTGGTGACGTTGTACATGCAGATCTTCATACCGCTTCAGGCCGTCCACGCTGCGGAAGGAGTTCCAGCCGATTCATGCAACCGCACCAACACGGCGATCCAACAGCAGGTCGTACAAATCCTCGAAATCCTTGCATACCCTGGACCAGTCAAAACCGCGCTCTATTTTTGCGCGTAGCCAGCGACCTGCAATATCACGCCGTAGTGGGTTGACCAAGTAGCCGCCGATTGCGTTGGCGAGTTGGGCAGAATCGGCCGGATCGGTAACAAACTCGAATGCCGGACAGTCTTCTAGAAATTCGGTAATGCCACCTCGCGCGGCAGCGACGATGGGTAGGCCGGCTGCGGCAGCCTCCAGCATCACTGTCGGAAATGGGTCGGACCACAAAGACGGCAGGACAAACACATCGCCGGCAAGCAGGAATTCATGCATCTGAGCCGGATGCAAGCTTCCCACCCAGCGCACACCAGGCATATTTGCAATCCGCGCCGCAACCGCATGACCGTATACCGCCTTTTCGTTGCGCGGGTCATCGCTGTCGCGCACATTGCCAGCAATCAGCAGTCGTACACCCTCGCCGTGTATGGAACGCAATCGCGAAAACGCGTCGAGCAATTCGTGTACGCCCTTTTCCTTCACCAAGCGTCCGGCGAAAAGGAGCACCAAGGCATGCGGATCGTCCACGCCATATCGTTGGCGCAGCGCATAACGCGCCGCGGGCGGAAATTCCCACAAGGGTTGGCAGCGCGCGACATCTACCCCGGTGCAAATCACGGCAATGCGCTCGGGAGCGATGCCATTCGCATCCGATAACCATTGCGCCATGTAACGGCTACAGGCAACCCAGTGAGTTACCGCGTCAATCGCATGCCGCGGTAAGGGCTTTTCATTCGCCACGTGAACCACTGTTGGCAACCTAGAACGAAGTATCTTCGAGTACAACGCGGCAAGCAGCTTAGGTTCGTTGTGGATGTGTACGATGGACGCGCCCTCGTCCCGCGTGATGCGCCACATACGCTCGGGGTAGGAAAGCGGATCAAGTCGTGTAATTTTCTGGAACAAGCGCCTGTAGATCCTGCCAATGCGCACCCGCCGTACGGTCATTGCCTCGAGCGTTTCCCTTTCTATCTGCCCGGAAAAGGCGCGACAAATGACAACCGGGCGATAGCGTTGCTGGCGGCGCGCCACCTGCTCAACGCGCAATTCGGTACCGGCCGGATACACCGGCGGAAATGGGTTGTGATCGGGCAGCAGATGGGCAACCGTATGCCTCATGCGGCGCCCAGCTGCCTGGATATTGCCGCGAGAACCTCCGCCGGTTTGATCTGATCCATGCAATTTCGGGGAGCAAACGGACATTTCTTCTCGACGCAAGGATCGCAGGTCTGCGGCTTCTGAATGATGGTAGCTGTCGCGCTTAGCGCCCGAGGGCCTACCAGATTCGCGAAGGTGGGCGCGTACAGACCCACTACGGGTCGGTCTAAAGCCGCTGCCAGGTGAAGGATGCCCGTGTCGGGTGCAATAACGCAGTCGGCACCAGCAAGCACTCCGGCGGTGCCCGCAATATCGAATTCACCTGCCAGGACATACACACCTTCAAGGTCACGCGCAATCTCGTTTAGTGCAGCCTTCTCGCCTGGCGCACCTGTGAGGACTGCCACATGCCGGGGATACGCCCGCCGAGCTGCAATAAGGAGTTCTCGTACCCGCTCGCCGGGCCAGATCTTGTAGGGATCGGCGGCATTTCCATGCATCACCCAATAGGGAGCCCCCCTCAATCGTGCGGCGAGTTTGTCTGCGGCAGCGACCCTTGTTCGCGGATCAAGGTAGATTTGGGGCGCAGCACCTACGGCGGCCACTCCGAGGGTCTCCAGTACCCGCAAGCGATTTTCGACGTAATGAATGCCTGGCAAGATGGATGCGTCCTGCTTCCGTTCGCGATTAGCCAGCAAAAACTCGAAACGAGTTCCTCGGGTCGGCACGCGTATAACGTATCTGCTGCCGGCAAGATAGGCAAGCGGGACAATATCGGGATCGTTGCCATGAAGGATTACCGACAGATCGGGTGCGAATGCACGAAGTCGCCCAATCGTCGGCAAAAACTTACGGTACTTCCCGTAATACGGAATCACCTCGTTTAGATTCGGGTCTGCTGTGAACAGCGGCGCCCAGGCAGATCGACAAAACAAACGAAGATCAGCCTTCGGCAATGCCGCGCGAAGTGCCGGAAAAATCGGCGTTGACAAAACGGCATCACCAAGTCCGGTCGTAAGCAACAACAAAACACGTCGAATCGCAGGCAACTCAGAGGAATGAAATGTTGCGACGGGTCTTTTGGAGCGTATGGCAACAAAGCCATAAAGCAGCGTATCAAGAAATGGAAGGTTCATCAGTTACCGCGAGCCATGACGCCAAGGAACACTTCGTGCATGCGATCGATCATATTTGCGGCGGCATATCGCGCCCTTGCCTGATCGAGCGCTGCCGCACTCAGCCGGGCGCGCAATTCGGCATCTTCCTTTAACTGCGTAATCGCTGCCCTAAGAGAATCACCATCCCTGGGTGTGACTAGCAGCCCCGTCTCATTATGCGCAACTATCTCGCCAATGGATCCCACTGCGGTACTGATCAGCGGAATTCCACAGGCCTGTGCCTGCATAATCGATTGTGGCACCCCCTCGTTTGCATAGGACGGCAAAACAAATATATCCATCGAGCGCAACCAGGGCACCACGTCAGCCTGATTACCTGGCATCAGCACCCTATCCGAAATACCTAGCTCCGCAATCTGCAGCCGCAGGTTCTCCGCGCCAGGACCATCACCGACGATGGCGAGGCGCAAACGGGCATCGCGGAGCGCTGCGAATGCCTCGACCAGATACCGATGTCCCTTCCAGCTCCGCAAGGTGGCCACTATTCCAATCAGGAAAACGTCGGGAGAAACACCCAGAAGAGCCCGAGCGGCGGCGCGGTCACCCGGAAAAAACCGTTCCAGATCAATGCCCGAGGGCACCGATGTGACCCTTGCTTCTGCAAGCCCCGTTTCCCTGATGACCTGCGATCGCAATGCGGCACCCGTGGTAACGACATGTGAGACCGCACTGCGATACAACCATTGGCTTGGCCAATTCCCCGGAATCGTCGCTGAAACGTGCCTGGTTCGCACCAGCTTTGGCGGCGCCCTGAGCAATCGGGTTGAAAGTGCCACAAGCCAACTGTCTGTGGAACTGTGGGTGTTGATGATATCAACTGGTCGAGACGCCAGATAGGCGTGAATGGCATGCAAGCCCGAGATAGAACGGCGCGCGATGGGCAACGCCACCACCGGCACCGAGCGCTTGCTTGCTTCAACAAATATCCTCGACTCTGGTGACGCGGCGATAGTTACCCCATGCCCTCTATCGAGAAACCCCTCGGACTCGTCAATAATGCGCAGTTCCTGTCCGCCCCAACCGCATGAAGATTCGGTATGCAAGATCTCGAATCTGGTCATGCCATGGAACCCACCTGGGAAAGCTGGCCTGGCGCAACACTATCGCGCGCATCATCATCATCAAGGGAGAACTGAATGCGGTATAGGCGCGCGTAAAGTCCGTCACGCTCAAACAGCTCTTGATGCGAACCCGTCTCCACGATTGCCCCGCGCTGCAGTACCACGATCCTGTCCGCGTGTTCAATCGTAGACAAGCGATGGGCGATGACCACGGTGGTGCGGCCTCGCATCAACGCAGCCAACGCCTCTTGAACATGGCGTTCAGACTCGCTGTCCAGCGCAGAGGTTGCCTCGTCGAGAAGCAATAGAGGGGCATTTTTCAACAATGCTCTCGCAATAGCGATACGCTGCCGCTGACCACCGGAGAGGCGCACGCCATTCTCACCAACCTGCGTATCGAATCCTTGCGGCATCTCGCGTATAAAATCCAGAGCATGTGCGTCCGCCGCCGCGGCTTCGACCTGTGCCCTCGACACCTTGCCAAGAGCACCATATGCAATATTCGCCTCGACGGTGTCATTAAATAATGCAACGTCCTGGCTCACCAAAGCAATATTGGCACGCAGTGACTCCAGTGTTATGTCGCACAAATCAGCGCCATCGAGCGTTACCCGCCCCATCGTCGGCGAATAAAACCGAGGCAAAAGATTTACTAAAGTGGTTTTCCCTCCCCCTGAGGGCCCAACAAGCGCGACAGTCTCTCCAGGATTTATAGTGATGCTTACCCGATCCAGAGCGGGGCGCTTCGCCCCTGGAAAGGTGAACGATACATTCTCAAAGCACAGTGCGCCATTGACCCGACCCAGGGTTTGCCGACCTTGGTCCGTTTCGGGCACTTCGTCGACGAGCTCGAAAACGCTCGCCGCTGAAGCCAATCCACGTTGCAAGGGCGCGTTGACGTCGGCAAGATGCTTCATGGGAGCAAGCAACATCAACATTGCGGTTATGAATGACATGAAATCACCAACCGTCAATTGATTGGCCGCAGACTGCTGGACGGCAATACTGATAATAATCGCCAATGCAATCGCTGCGAACAACTGCACGATCGGCACTGTCCCTGCCGCCGCCACCGTCTGGCGCATGCTGTAGCCACGCAATTCCTGAAGAGCGCGGTCGAAGCGCCTCATTTCATATTGCTGCCCACCAAAAATCTTGACAACCTTGTGGCACTCGACTGCCTCCTGAAGACAGTGCGTAATCCGGCCCATGGACTTTAGAGACTCCTCGCTCATGGTCCGCAAACGCTTGGAGAAAAGCCTGATCGCCAAGGCGATGCCCGGAACGATCGCCAACGCAATCAGGGTTAGTTGCCAATTGAGGTAAAGCAGGTAAGTCAGTAGAAAAATGACTTTAAGCGAGTCCTCCACGACTACCGCCAAAACCCCGGTTGCCGCAGATGTGACGCCATTGACATCGTATGCGACCTTGGAAATCAATGCCCCTGACGATTGGCTGTCGAAGAATTTGGTCGGCAAATGCAGCATGCGCCCAAACATTTCGTTCCTCAGGTCGAGCACAATCTTGTTGGATACCCAAGCCATGGAATACGAGCTGAGAAAGCTTAGAACGCCGCGCAGGACGAAAATACCCACTAGCGCGAGTGGTATCCAAAATGAATAAAAAGGATCCCTGGCAACGAAGCTGCCATCCAACAACGGCTTGATCAATGCTGGAAAAAGCGGTTCAGTCGCCGCCGTCAGCATCATCCCCAGAATAGCGATTCCAAAAACACGCCAATAGGGGCGGACGTATCCGAGCAATCGAAAGTAAAGGTCCCGGCTGGAACGGACGGACACCGGATCACCCTCTTGGAAAGGGCTGAATTATAGCCATATTTGGCATGACTCCTTAGAAAAACACCACGCTGCGATGTCTGTAGCCGCAGAGGTGAAAGATCAAGGTGCTCTCTGGGCAGATTCCAGCAAACGCGCATAGAGTCCTGTCAACGCCCGCACCATTTTGGGCATCCCCAGAGCTTCTGCGCTGCTGCGTGCATTGGCCCGCATATCCACGGCCCTGGCGAGCGCCTTGCGCAGGTTTCCCGCGAGCTCTGCTGCGTCACCGGGGTCCGTACAAACGTAACCATTCCACCCTTCACGAATGATCTCTGCCGTTCCGCAGTGCGTTGAAGTGACCACCGGAAGACCGCTTGCCAAAGCCTCGAGCGCCGCATTGGGAAATGGATCGTAGAGCGTTGGCAGAACGAAGGCATCGGCAAGTCCATACCAGGGAGCTGCCTCTCGCTGCGGTCCTGCCCAGCGAATCCTATCGGCAAGCCCCAATGAGCGGGCATACGCTTCAAAGCGCCGCGCATGGCGATCCCTGCCCACCACCACAAGGAAAACGGGCTCGTTGCACATCAGTTTGAAACTGTCGAGCAGTACTTTTACCCCCTTGCGCTCAAACCCCGCCCCCACGAAAAGCAAGGTCTTGGCCGTCTGCGGGATTCCCAGCTGGGTACGCATCGCGCTGCGATGTTCACTTGCGAGGGATGGGTGATAGTGCTCCAGATCCACCCCGTTGTATATGACATGCAGGCGGTCCGCAACCGCTGGGAACCAGCGGATGATTTCATCTCGCACCATTTGCGAATTGCAGATAATCGCACGCAAGCGATTACTGCAAAACAAGCGACGCTCCGCAGCCAGAAGATGCCGATGAAACGGGCTGCAGGTCAGCCAAAACCGCTGCAAAGGGCCGATTGTGCCAGCGCGGTAGCGCAGCCATTGGGCGTGCACGCCATCGCCAGCACGGTAGATATCGCAACAGGGAATTCTTTCATGCGCCTGGACTAGGTCAAAATCACCCTTCGCGATTGCCGCGCAGGCCGCGCGTGCGAAACTCCGATCCCTCCAAATGCGCCCCAGATAAAATGGATCACAACGCTGCCAGTGGGTTTCACCGGTCTCGCCCACCCATTCCCTGGAGATGATCGTGGTTTGCGTGCCATGCGCCTGTAAAGCAGCGGCAGCGCGCGAAACAAACCGTTCCGCCCCGCCTTGCGGGTCATATCTCTGCCGGACGACGGCCAGCTTCACGGCCGGCGCAGCACCGGAACCGACCGCCAGATCATCGGTCGAGCAACTCCGACACGGCCCGCAGCACCCGGTCTTCCGGCAAGGTCACCAGGCAATCGCTGATTTTGCCGCCACCGCATCCGTCGATGCCGCAGGGCCGGCATGGATGAGACACCGATGTCACAACGCGCTTCGTCGCGGACCATGGCCCCCATTCCCTTTCCCCGCTGGGGCCGAACAATGCAACGACCGGTGTGCCCATGGCGCAGGCCATATGCATCGGCGCGGAGTCGACCCCGATGAACAGCTTGGCCTTTGCAGTAAGCGCCGCCAGGCCCTTCAACGACAGTTTTCCGGCAAGATTTGCCGGCTTTGACTTGCACAGGGAGACTATCCGGGACACATAATCGAGCTCCCGGGCATCGGGAGCCGCTGTCAATACCAACCGCTCTCCGCGAAGCGCCAATGCGTCTATAAGCGCAGCATTGCGAGCCTCAGGCCAGCACTTGAACGACCAGCGAGAGGCCGGATGCAGATGAACAAAGGCGCCCGCTTCGATTCCGCACTCTTCCAGCCATTTCACGGCCTCTGCCTGACCTTGCTCGCCGGCCACAAGGACTAGTTTCTTTTCATGCGCCTCCGCCTGGATGCCGATCCTGCGCAATGCGTCCAGGTTCCACTCGACCATATGGCGGCCTGCATTCTTGGGCAATGAAAATCGATGCGTAAAACTATTCCTCCAGAATTTCGAACGTTGCGCATAGCCAGGCGCCACCGAGCAAGCACAGCCCAGGGCTCGCGATAGCCAGGCCCCGCGTGGATGCTCGGAAAGATGAATCAACAGGTCGTAACCACGCTGGCGCAACAAGCGCAGCAATCGCCACTCTTCCGACACTTGCGCCAGCGCAGCGCGGGACTTCCAGCTGCGATCAATGACAAAAACCCGCGAAATCGCCGGATTCCCCTCAAGCATGGCGGCAGTATCCGCATAGACCAGAGCGTCAATCTCAATGTTCGAGCCATGATTCTTGAGCACCGTTAGCACGGGCGTGGAAAGCAGCACGTCGCCGTGATGGCGAAGCTTCACCACCAGCACCCGCTTTACGCGCGACAAATCGATTGCATCCACAGGTCCCATTTGCATCAGAGGACATTAGCAGAAATCCACCACAAATTCCCTTGCCAGAAATGTCGACGACGCTGCCGGAGGGGCTTCTCCTCAAATGACTGCCAGTCAAGTGCCGAGTGACGATGCCCGCCCTCTGGGCGAGCGCTTGCGGGAGATTTCGCACGGCGCTGTCGCGGAATTTTTTCCGCGCTAATAACGGTCATTCCCACCGGGACATTCAAGGCACAGTCTGCAAATCGAGTGGCGGTAACGATTACCGCATCATCTTCTGCAAAGCAATGGGGGAAGGAGAAGTGAAACGAAAATAGCCGGATAACCGCGCCGCATCTCTACTCCCTTCGCGAACCGGAACCCCGCAGTCCGAAAACATCAATGGACGGAACCTTCGTGGCGACACAAGTACCCGCGGGCGCGCCGCATTAGAAATTCCAGGGGATCAATTGAGGCCGGTCCCAGGGTTCGTGGTTGAAGCGCATCGCCTTCCCATGAGCGGTTGCTCACAGTGGCCAATCCGGGAATCAATATTCCGACCTGGATTGCTATATTGATGCGCCGACGCACACTTACCGTCGCTGGGGCAGCAGAGGCAGGAGATGCTAGCGCAAAACCCCTCTGTCGCCCCAGGCTTTAGGCTGAGCATACGAATCCACATTGAGAACGAGTCGTTACACCTTGACTTGACTAGATTTTTCAAACTATAGTGTGCTGATGGATGCTGAATTCGCCGCGCTGGAGGAAAAAGTCCAGCAAACCGCCCTGCTTTGTCAGCGTCTTCGCGAAGAAAATCGCGATCTGCGAGAACAGCTTGCGGCATTGTTGAGCGAGCGGCAGTTGCTCGCTGATAAAATTGATGGTGCACGCTCGCGACTTGAAAACCTGATCAGCCAGATTCCAGAATGAGCGCAAAAAAGAACACTCTGGATATAACTATCATGGGCCGATCCTACAAGGTGGCCTGTAGTGATGAAGAACGCGAAGACCTCCTTTCGGCGGTTTCACTGCTGGATCAAAAGATGAGTGAAATTAAGGCCGCCGGAAAAGTGGCCAGTTCGGAACGCATAGCTGTCATGGCCGCACTCAATTTTGCCAATGAATTGCTTAGGTCTAAAGGCACGGCAGCGGACATTGACTTGAAGTCTTACCGGCGTAGAATTGCATCAATGCAGGAAACTCTCGATCTGGCATTGGAACCTCAGGAAAAGCTGCTCTGATTGTTCGCGGAAGCGGGCCACTTTGGCTTGTTTTTTCCGAAGAATGTCCAAAAGCGTTGGCTGCTGGGTCGGAGTTTGTGGAAGTTTATGTCCCCTGCTTTGTACGCCAGGACCCGTAGTTTCTTGAACCAATAGTTGTAATCGAGTTGCGAACCTAGCGTTGCTGTTGTGCGCGTCCCTTGTCGGATGTGCCTGATGCGACCGGAACGCGACCGCCTTGAACCAAATGGTTCAGGATAAGGGTTCGACGGCAATGGCGGGGGACACCCGATTAATGGCGTTAACACGAATTTCACGCAGGTGCTCAGCGCCTGCGTTTGTTTTTTGTGCGGCGAATCCAGGCGGACATTGCGAATCGTTGTGGAAGTGCGTCATAGAATGCAATCTTATTTGCGCCGGAACTTTCGTGAATAGGGGGTTGATTTCAACATGAGGCATTGGCTGATGAAGTCCGAGCCTGAGGAGTTCAGCATCGATGACTTGGTCAGGCAGAAGAAAACCCCTTGGTTTGGCGTGCGCAACTATCAAGCGCGCAATTTCATGATGAAGGACATGAAAATCGGGGATCCCGTTTTTTTTTACCATTCAAGCTGCCCGGAACCCGGCATTGCGGGAATTGCTCAAATATGTTCTTTGCCCTATCCCGATGCCACCCAGTTCGATTCGAAAAGTCCTTATTACGAACCCGCTGCCAAAAAAGACTCCCCGCGCTGGTTCAACGTCGACGTAAAACTGGTTCGGAAAACTCGCTTGGTCAGCCTGGCCTCGCTGAGGGCGCATCCAGAACTCGCCGACATGCGCATATTGGCTCGTGGAAATCGTCTATCCATCACTCCGGTGGAACCCGGCGAATGGGACTTCATTACCGGAAGTCTGGCGCTGCCCTAGTATTATCCCGATTAACCCAAATCTCACCCGTCACCGAATTGCGACGGAACGAATTCGCAGGCCCTTGGAAAATTGACGCGACCATGAAAAAACTCAAGAACGACACGCTGATCCGGTCGCTGCTGCGCCAACCGACTCCTTACACGCCGGTTTGGCTGATGCGCCAGGCAGGGCGTTACCTTCCCGAGTACAACCTGACTCGCAAGAAAGCCGGGAGCTTTCTTGCTTTGGCCAAATCTCCCGCACTCGCAACGGAAGTTACGCTGCAGCCCTTGAACCGCTTCAACCTGGATGCTGCAATTCTCTTCTCGGATATTCTCACTGTTCCCGACGCGATGGGGCTGGGCCTGTATTTCGTGGAAGGTGAGGGACCACGATTTGAACGTCCGCTGCGCGACGCCGCGGCAGTCGCGAAGATCGTTCCTCCCGACCCTTACGGGGAATTACGCTATGTCACCGATGCCGTGTCCGAGATACGCAAAGCGTTGGATGGAAGCGTACCGTTGATTGGATTCGCCGGGAGCCCATATACACTCGCGTGCTACATGGTCGAAGGCGGCGCAAGCGCGGATTTCCGCACCATCAAATCCATGCTTTATAGCGAACCCGCCCTGTTGCATCGCATTCTGGAAATCAACGCACGTTCGGTCACTGACTACCTTAACGCCCAGATTCAGGCGGGCGCTCAAGCCGTCATGATTTTCGACACATGGGGCGGCAATCTTTCACATGCCGCATATGCGGAGTTTTCGCTCGCCTATATTCAGCGCATCGTTTCCGAATTGCGGCGTGAGTACGACGGAGCGCGAATTCCCAGCATTGTCTTCACCAAAGGGGGCGGTACCTGGCTCGAGGCCATCGCGCAGACTGGTTGCGACGCCGTTGGTTTGGACTGGACCACAGATATAGGGAAAGCGCGCAAACAAATCGGAGACCGGGTGGCACTGCAGGGCAATCTTGATCCAGCGGTGCTGCATTCGCCCACGGATGTGATCCGTACCCAAGTTGCGAACGTCCTGAAATCCTATGGCCCAGGCTCGGGACATGTATTTAACCTCGGACACGGGATAGTTCCGTCCACCCGCCCCGAAAGCGTGCAGACACTGGTCGATGCCGTTCATGAATTTAGCGCCCCGCTCCATGCCTAGCCTGTAAGAATTAGGCTGACGATGCGCTTTGGCTCCGGATTAAACACCGCCCTGACGCATTGCGCAGTAATTTCGGCATTTTTGCCGAGCGACAAACCAAATGACTTATGCACACCTCCACCTGGAATCCTAATATCGGTGCTGGTTTTCAGGCATTCGCTGGGAGAATTTCAATAACGTATTGAAATTTATTGATAAAAAATATTGAATGCGAAACATACAATTCAAAATTTCCCTTTTGCGTAGGCTAGTTACATTTTCGTGACGCTGATATCCACAGATTTGTCCACAGAAATTGTGGGCAACAATAAATTTCTTTTTAGTTCAAGATGCTTAGCTCCATATGCGGAGAAACCGCTTGATTTCGCAGCGACCCGATGCACCCTGGAGAAAGACATCCGGCCCGCCTCGGCGGAGTTTTATCTGCCGTTAATGACACGACGCAGCATCGTAAATAATCACCGTTGGACAATCCATAAGTGAACGTGTCCGGATGATATCGGTCATTCGAGTCGCGCTTGACGTTCCTGTACCGCGCCTTTTCGATTATCTATGCGCCGACGCGCATGAAGAAGACGTCGGCGCCCGCGTTCTAGTGAGCTTCGGACCGCGGCAGATGGTCGGAATCATCGTCGAGGTTGCCACGGACTCTGCATTACCTCTCGATCGACTCAAATCCTGTGAACGCATTTTGCGGGATCTTCCACCCCTTCCTGGAGAGTGGATCGCATTGGCTAAATTTTGCAGCGAGTATTACCAGATGCCGATCGGTGAAGCGCTACTCACCGCGCTGCCGCCCCGATTACGCCGAGCTGAACCTCTAGCTGATACAGACTGCTTCTATTCAATTACGGTGCCAGGACGTGCTGTGCTGCAACACCTTCAGCCTCGCCAGAAAATACTTCGGCGGATATTGGAAGCCCTGCTTGCCAAGCCGCAAACCGGTTCTCAACTCACGCATACGGCACACACAAACCGAACCAAAATCCGGGAATGTATTGCCAACCTCTGGATTGAGAAACACACACCCCCCTCGGAGGTGCACGAATTTGTCATCGCGCACCCCCTGAATGAAGAGCAAAGCAATGCCCTTGAGCAGGCAAAAGCCGCGTTGAAAGAATATGCAAGCTTTCTGTTGTTTGGCATCACCGGAAGCGGAAAAACCGAGGTATACCTGAACTTGATCGCTCACGTTATCAGCGAGGGTCGACAAGCCCTCGTTTTGGTTCCTGAAATTGCACTGACACCATCACTTGAATCCTTGTTTCGGGAACGATTTCCCACCGCAAAACTGTGCATTCAACACAGTGAGATGGGCCAGGTGGAACGCGCGCAATCCTGGGTCGAAGCGAGCCAAGGAAAAGCCCATATCGTACTTGGCACCCGCCTCGCGGTATTCGTACCCATGCCCAGATTGGGTCTTATTGTCGTTGATGAGGAACAGGATTCCTCCTATAAGCAGCAGGACGGGCTTCGCTATTCGGCTCGCGATTTAGCCATTTTCAAAGCCCGCCAGTGGAACGTACCGGCGTTGCTTTGCTCTGCGACTCCCTCCCTGGAGACGCTCCATCATGCGCACACCGGTCGCTACCGCCTGCTTCGTTTGACGAAGCGCGCTCACAAATCCGCCCGCCTACCCGCGATACACCTCGTTGATACGCGTAAGTCTCTGAATGGAGAGGGATTGTCTGAACCGTTGCTGCAAGCATTGACCCACCGCCTGGAACGCCGCGAGCAGTCAGTCCTGTTTTTGAATCGGCGCGGATTCGCACCGGTATTGGCATGCGGCCATTGCGGCTGGGTCAGTGGCTGTCCGCGTTGTTCCGTCAATTTGGTAATGCATTTAGCCGGGCGAGTGCTGCGGTGCCATCACTGTGGTTTTCATTCGCAGATTCCACGCGCTTGTCCTCAATGTGGGAATCTTGATCTGGCGCCACTGGGTCGAGGCACAGAAAGGCTGGAAACCGAGGTCACGGCAAAATTTCCCCATGCCCACGTTCTGCGGATAGATTCCGACAGTTCCCGAGGGAAACTGAGGGGACTGCTCGAAACCGCTCATTCGGGAGACGCCGACATACTGGTTGGCACACAGCTTCTTGCCAAAGGTCACCATTTTGAACGGGTTACTCTCGTGGGTGTCCTGAATGCAGATGCCGGATTATTTGCCGCCGATTACCGGGCCCCGGAGCGGCTCTTCGCCCAATTGCAGCAGGTTGCCGGTCGAGCTGGCCGAGCTAATTTGCCTGGCGAAGTCTTCATACAGACACGATTCCCTTTGCACCCCTTGTACAGGGCGTTGCAGCAGCAGAATTACGAAGGATATGCCCGAGAACTCCTGGAGGAGCGGCGCACCGCCGGATTCCCACCGTTTATCCACGAAGCCGCATTGCGCGCACAGGCTCCAACGATGGAAACCTCCCTTACTTTCCTAAAAACCGCTGTATCTCTCGCCCCGGAAGCTCCAGAACCACTCACGATCTACGATCCAGCCCCGGCATCCCTGTCGAAGCTGGCGGGTCTGGAGCGAGCACAACTGGTCGTTCAGTCTCATTCGCGGCCAATCCTGCAGGAGTTTTTACGAACCTGGAACAAAACCCTGTGCGCGCTCCAGACAAAGGTTCGGTGGCACTTTGATGTCGACCCTATAGAGTTTTGATCCTTCTATGCAAAATTGTGAACGCGAAAGTTGCCGGGGTGCCAATTTCGACACGGCCGCTCCGGTATGACGCTTGGTTATAATGCGAGCCCACGTTCCCAGGCATATTTGCAATTCGAATGTCCGCAGAAATAAAAAACCACCTGCTCGGATTGATTGCCCGTGCGTTTGCGGCCGTCGCACCCAACGAGCCCCCGCCTGCGCTAACCCTGGAACGAACCAAACAGGTCCAATTAGGGGATTATTCCTGCCCGGTCGCCATGCAGCTCGCGCGCCAGATGCGACGCAATCCGCGCGATTTGGCCCAGGCCCTGGTTGCCGCGTTGCCGGTGTCAGACTGGCTTGAATCTGCCGACGTAGCCGGTCCCGGGTTCATCAACCTGCGACTGCGGCCAGCTGCCAAGCAGCATGTGGTCAAAACAGTTCTCAGTCAGGGCGCGCGGTACGGGACCACAGACAGGGGCCAAAATCAATCGGTGCTTGTTGAATTCGTTTCCGCGAATCCGACGGGACCGCTGCATGTGGGACACGGAAGGCAAGCGGCGCTGGGAGACAGCCTTGCCTCAGTATTAGAGACGCAGGGCTATCGCGTCACGCGCGAGTTTTACTATAACGACGCTGGCGCCCAAATCAACAATCTGGCGTTGTCGGTCCAGGCGCGAGCTCGTGAAGAACTGGGCCGGCAATCGGAGTTTCCGGCCGATGGGTACCACGGCGAATATATCCGCGAGATTGCAGTCAAATTCATGGCAATCAAGTCCTCCGATTGCGAGGATTTAGACGCAATTCGCTCGACGGCAGTACGCGAGTTGCGAGTCGAGCAGGACATGGATTTGAAGGCTTTTGGAGTTACCTTCGACAACTATTATCTCGAATCCTCGCTGTACGGCGACGGACGGGTGGACGCCGCCGTCAACGCAATGCAAACCGCGTCAATGACCTACGAAAGTGAGGGCGCGTTGTGGTTGAAGACAACGGAATATGGCGACGACAAGGATCGCGTCATGCGCAAGTCGGACGGTACCTATACATATTTCGTACCCGACGTCGCGTATCACCTCACCAAGTGGGAACGTGGTTTCGCGCGTGCCATCAACATCCAGGGTTCCGATCATCACAGCACCATCACCCGCGTTCGCGCCGGGTTGCAGGCCTGCCGCCAGGGAATACCCAAGGGCTACCCCGACTACCTGCTGCACAAAATGGTAACGGTTATGCGGGGTGGTCAGGAAGTCAAGATCAGCAAGCGTGCCGGCGCGTACGTAACGCTGCGAGATCTTATCGACGAAGTCGGGCGCGACGCCACGCGGTTTTTTCTGGTATCGCGAAAAGCGGATTCGGAGTTTGTATTCGATGTGGATCTGGCGAAATCAAAGTCAGAGGAAAACCCTGTCTATTACGTGCAGTATGCGCATGCGCGCGTTTGCTCGGTACTTGAGCAATGGCACGCCCAATTTTCCGCGGAGACAGTCTCTCTGGGGGAGGGTAAAGAAGGAGACTTTTTTGCAAATCAAGATCTGTCGACACTGACTTCCGCCCGAGAATTATCATTACTTCGATTTCTGGCTGCGTACCCGGAGACTCTTGAAAAAGCCGCAGACGAACTCGCTCCGCACCAGCTTGCATTCTATTTGCGGGAATTGGCAGCGGAGTTTCACAGTTACTATAATGCTGAGCGCTTCTTGGTCATCGAGTCTGATGTGCGTATTGCACGTCTCGCGCTGGCTACGGCGGTTCGGCGGGTGCTTCGTAATGGCCTGACGCTATTGGGCGTGAGTGCGCCCGAGCAAATGTAGCGCAATACGGAAGACAGAATGAGCAAGGATTACAAGCCAAGACAGGCGACGAGGTCAGGAAAAGGGGGCGGGCTGCTTCTCGGGATGTTTATCGGATTTATCTTTGGGCTCGCCGTGGCCGCGGGAATCGCGATTTACCTTCTCAAGACACCGATCCCTTTCCTGGATAAATCCAAGCAGTCGGACCGACCCGCACCCACCGGGCAGAATCTTAAGGATGCGTCAAATTCAGCGCAAAAAGACGATGGCAAGCCACGCTTCGACTTTTATCGGATTCTTCCGGGCCAAGAGGAACCTGTCAGCAACGAGCAGCTCAAACAGGCTGCCGCACGCGAAAAAGCCGGAAAATCCGAAATCGAAACAAAGGAAATTTACCTGCTCCAGGCGGGGTCGTTTCAGAGCCCCGCAGACGCTGACAATTTGAAAGCCAAGCTTGCATTGCTCGGCCTTGAGGCCAACGTTGAGGCAACAACCATTCCTGAGAAGGGCGTGATGTACCGTGTACGTCTTGGCCCTTATGACAAGATCGACGAAATCAATAAAGTGCGCTCGCAACTGGCACAGAACGGCATTGATCCCTCGTTGATAAAAGTCCGCGATGCCAAGAATTAGGATGAGCTTTGGGATTGATCAGTTGCACCCTTGCCGATCCGGTCAAAGTTCATGCACGCAGTAGGGTATTGGCCTCTTTATAGGAGAAACTCATGCTGACTCGCACTACAGTTGCGTTCCTGTCTGCAGTATTTGCTTTTGCGGTACACGCACAGGTTCGTCCCCAGCCCGGTCGCGACTATGTCGAGCTACCGACACCTCAGGTAACAGAAACTGGCTCCAAAATTGAGGTCGTGGAATTTTTCTGGTATCGCTGTCCGCATTGCTATGCCTTGGAACCACTGCTTACCCCTTGGGTAAAAAAACTTCCGGCAGACGCCCAGTTCCGCCTGGTTCCGGCGATATTCAATGATGAATGGGCGTTGGACGCGCGTATCTTCTATTCGCTGGAGGCGACCGGAAACCTAGAGAGGCTGCATCATCCCCTGATTGAAACAATTCACAAGGAAGGGGGGGCCAACCTGAAAGGACAGGCCTATGTGAAGTGGGTTTCCGACTGGCTTGCCAAACATGATGTTGACATCAGCAAGTACGATGCAGCATTTCGCTCATTTACAGTCGAAAGTAAAATCAAGCGAGCTTTTCAAACGGCTCAGGCATACCGGTTGGAGGGGGTTCCAGCACTCGCCGTACAAGGAAAATACGTCATCTCCGGCGATGCCCGCACCATGTTGGGGGTGGCAGACTACCTTATTGGCGAAACCCGGCGGACAGGGCCTAAAAAACCGCCGGCGAAATAGCACTACGGGCTATGCCCTTCGGTAACCGGGGAAGCCGTTGCTGGTAGTGAGACCTTGACCATAGGCAAGCCCGCCTCCTTCCACGCGTCAATGCCACCCCTGTACCAATAGACCCGCAGGTATCCGAGCGCAGCAGCACGCAAACTGGCGTTATAGGACAACCAGCATTGCGCGTTCACACAAAAAAACACCAAAGAGCGGTTTTTGTCGCCTTGCGATAACTGTTTCAGATGATCGGCAAATTGCGCCTGCAAAGGGTCAAAAAAATGACTCCCCCGACCCGGCCCGGAAAGCCAATAGGCGCCTCGAAGTGTCGCGTGACCATCGCCAGAGGCGACATCGATCAGGATAGAAGACGGTTCTGCAGTAAGCTTGGCCTGCAATTCCGCAGTTGTAATGAGCTCTGCGCCGGGGATTTGCCTGGGAGTCGGCGCCGAATAGGGGGGTTGGCGAATATCGCGTGTTGGGGTAATGCCCCAGTCGCGGTCTTCGTCGGCAAAAGACCACGCCAAGGTGCCCTGCACACTAAGCAGAAGTGCGAAGATCAGATTTCGAATCATAGTCATATAGCCTACGCATTAAGATGCAATGCATCAAGAAGCTGGATAAACTGCCCGTGCACGTAGCGTCTCATCATCTAGATGGATTGGTCGCATGGGTTCCGGAGAAACAATGAAAATTAGACGTGCTTTTTCTGCAATTCTAGGCGCGCTCCTGCTTTGCCTGTGCGGCGTCGCGTCCGGGCAGGCGAATCTCAGGGGGAGTGACTATCAGCGCCTTTCGCCGCCGCAACCAGTAGCAACCGGTGACAAAATCGAGGTGATCGAGTTCTTTTACTACGGATGCCCTATCTGTTACGAGTTTCAGCCACATCTCTCACGCTGGTTGGTCCAGGGTCCTGACTATATTTCCATACGCCGAGTGCCCACGCTCCCCGCGGAGGGCAGCGAAGGCCTCGAAGGCTGGGTGCGTTTTGCGCGTCTGCATTACACACTTGAAGCGCTAGGGCAGATTGGCAGGCTTCATTGGCCGATTTATGACAATTTCCATTTCGATGGCGTGCAATTAAACGACGAGAAAATCATGGTCGAATGGGTGAGCAAAAACGGAATCGACCGGGACAAATTTCTGGCGACCTACCGTTCGCCGGAGATCCAGGCAAAGCTGGACGAGGTGCGCCGTCTCATGGTGACCCATGACGTTCGCTCGGTTCCTACCGTGGTGGTTGACGGCAAGTACCTGTCCACCACCCGGATGGCAGGTGGTACGCGGCAGCTGATACAAGTCGTCGATAATCTCGTCCGCCAGGCTCGGAAGGAACGTCCGCGCTAGCGCGTTTCAGCTGGTTGATCCCGTCGCGCTCTCAGCCACGCTGGTAGCGGATGACAGTTTCATCCTTGATCCGGCGCAATGCCCCATCTTCATAAAGATAGTGCAGATGTGCCATCGCTTCTCCCATCGCGAACAGGATCTGATGGCTGTCCAGCTGCCTGCGAAACAGGACTTGCAGCACCTCGGCTGCGGATTTTGGGGTTTCGCAGGCCTCCAGTAACTCGGCCAAACGCAATCGGTGATGTTCGGTCAGTTGCGCGATGCGTTCATGCATTCCCCTGAAAGGAAGCCCGTGCGAAGGCAAAACCAGGGTCTGGGCGGGAAGTGCCGAAAAACGGGACAGGGATTCCAGGAACAGGCGCAGCGGATTCGCCTCCGGCTGGGATGCAGGCACGCTGACATTTGTGGATATCCTGGGCAATACCATGTCCCCGGAAATAAGCACGCCCAAGGATTCACAATACAGGGTCGCATGCTCGGGAGCATGGCCATACCCCATGATCACACGCCAGGCATTCGCACCGACCCGGATCAAATCTCCCTCGCAGATTCGTCGATAACTCATCGGAAAGTCGGGAACGAATTTGCGATAGTGATCGCGCCCCTTCAAAATTCCCGGCGTATGGGATTCATCCAGCCCATTGCGGCGATAGAGCGCAGCCATATTCTCGCGACCCTGCCCTGCTGCGCCATCACATAATGCATGCGCAGAAAGGTATTCACTCTGCGAAATCCAGAGCGGTGCCTCGAACTGCCGCGTCAACCATCCGGCATTGCCAACGTGATCCGGATGGTGGTGGGTTGCTATTACCCTGGAAACCCCAGCCTTGAGAAAGCGCGCGTCGATAAGTTGAGTCCATAAAGCCCGGGTCGCATCATTTCCAAATCCGCAATCGACAATCACCCTTTGGTCACCGTCCTCGAGAAGCCACAAATTGATGTGGTCCAACGCGAACGGCAAAGGCATGCGCAGCCAACTCACCCCCGGCGCAACCTCTATAGTTTCACCTGGCGAAGGAAGCTGAGCAAACGGATACTGTAAGGGTGATTCGGTATTCATCCTATTGGCGGAAATGGCACAACAATTAGGCGTTAGAATATTTGCATCGCCAAAACCGGCGAATTCTCCCAGATTAGTAACCTCTGCGCCAAGTATCCAGAATGAAATCATTGTGCGTTTTCTGCGGATCCAGTCCCGGGTTGCGCCCCGAATATCGTGCTGCGGCATCGGATCTGGGTATATTGCTCGCCCAACGGCGCGTCACATTGGTCTATGGTGGCGGGAATATTGGTCTGATGGGGACCGTAGCAGACAGCTGCATGGCTGCCGGTGGCGAGGTAGTCGGAGTTATTCCAAAGGCTCTTCTGGATAAAGAGCATGGTCATCGCGGAATCACCCGACTTGAGGTGGTTGCTTCCATGCATGAAAGGAAAGCGCGGATGGCCGAACTCGCGGACGGTTTCCTCGCACTGCCGGGAGGGATCGGGACTTTCGAGGAACTGTTTGAAGTCATGACATGGTCGCAATTGGGGATTCACAGCAAACCCATAGCGCTCGTTAATGTCAGCGGATTTTTCGACCCACTGCTTGCCTTGCTGGATCACGCAATTGCGGAAGGTTTTGTGCGAGCGCAGCATCGGCTTGTTTTGGTGGCCTCCGAGGGACCGCAATCGGCGTTGGAGCAGATGCTAACGATGGCGTCGAGCGCAAAAATACAACGATCCTCGCTGGAAATTTAGGCATGCGTACCAAATCAATTCTGGTTACCCGGACTTCCCCTGTCGCAATAATCTGGCTCGCCCGTCCTGATATTCGCAATGCCATTGACGGACATATGGTGCAGGAACTGGATGCCGCGCTCGCGAGTCTGGATGCGGACTCCTCAGTACGTGCAGTCGTGCTCGCTGCCCAGGGTCCAGTTTTTTGCGCCGGTGGCGATGTGGGCTGGATGCAGCGAATGGCGGAATCGAGTGTGGCGGTGAATTCCAGGGACGCGCATGCAATGGCGAGTTTGCTCCAGCGACTCGACAAACTGCGCAAGCCAACATTGGCCCGCGTCCATGGTGCAGCCTTTGCCGGTGGTTTGGGACTTATCGCTGCATGTGACATTGTGGTTTCGTCGCTGGACACCGATTTTTGTGTGTCAGAAACCCGGCTGGGACTTGCCGCCACAACCATAGCCCCCTACCTAGTGCGCGCGATGGGGGAGCGCCAGGCGCGACGCTACCTGCAAACCGGCGAGGTATTCACCGCAGCGGAAGCCTATCGCATTGGCGTGGTGCACGAACTTGTGCCTCCAGAAGATCTTGATACGAAGGTCAACGACGTACTTGGGCATCTGATGCTGGCGGGTCCAATGGCATTGCCAGCCACGAAGGAAATCATCGGCAGGATAGTGGCGAATCCGGATTCCCGGAAAATTGCGGTGTCCATGGCCTCGCAATTCGCGGAAATGCGAGCATCCCCGGAAGGAAAGGAAGGAATAAGTGCGTTCCTTGAAAAGCGCCGGCCTGCCTGGGTTCGGACTGGTACTGATCGGACCTCACCTCAAAAAAGCCAGGCAAAGCGGCGACGCTGACTGTCGTGCTGTTTTTTGAGTTTTCCAGCTTTCTCAACGAGGCAAGCGTCGAAACTGCACTATTAGACAAAGACTCTGAATTCTGAAGTTCCCTTTTCTAGGATCGCAAAGCGCGCCAACGAAACGCCCTGCCGCCCGAGAGCGTTACCTGTCCGGCTATTCGACCACTTTGCACCTGTCCGTTGAACAAAATGGTCTGATTACCAAGCTGAATTCGAAAACTAACAAAATTACCACTCAGACTGGCGCGCTCCAGCGGCACCTTTTGCCGACCTATCGTCACATCGCCAGAAATCTTTTGGAACTGCTGATTGAATCGAAGCACGGCATCGACCCAACCCTGATCGAAAGGTATGCGCGAGCGCCAAGCCCCACCGACTTTGGCGGGTACCACCCATAAATAGATCCAGTGGGTCTTTTCGAGACCGACAGCTTTGTCCGGAACCGCTATCTTGATCTTGGCATCGGCTTCCCAGTCTCCAAGATTCCAATCATGCGACACGATGCGGATTCCCGGTTTAAGTGCATACATCCGGGGGCGCAATGCCATGTTGTACTCCGGGAGCAGATACATCGAGATGACCGTGGCTGACCCCAGTTCCGTCTTGAGCAGGTCTTGCTCTATGAATTTGACACGATCATCGACGCCTTCCTTTCGAGCATTTTCATTCGCAATGGCGACCCGCCTGGGATCGTAGTCAACGCCGAAGCCCCTGGCCCCATGCACCTTCGCGGCGGTAATCACGGTCCGTCCATCCCCGGAACCCAGATCAATGAGGAAATCAGTGGCTCGCACCCTTGCCATATCCAGCATGGTGTCAACCACTACTGGGGACGACCGGACAAACGGCGTCTCCTCAGTAAATCTTGGGTCGACCTCGGCTTGCCCCGTTGCCGCCACCGTCATTATCGGAAACAGGGGTGTCAAAGCAATGCTGAATGCATAAAGCAGGCATCGCGCCCGCATCGCAGCGGCCTGCAAGAAGGTTCCTGTCATCGGGATGTCCGAGAGTTTTCGATGCGGTCCGGATTGTAGAGTAGCCCGATACCCCCTTGTGCGACTCACGAATGGATTCATTTTCGGAAGATTGACGCAATGGTAGCGGCCAGCCGTCAATACCGATGCTGCTTGCGTGATCAATGCGCGCACAGGATGCGTTGATCATTTTTATAGGCGTTGGACCCTACGGCACCAAAATATTTTTATCAACCTCTTGCATCTTGTACACCGATGATGTTCTAATTGCGCCCATCATCATTTCGGTGTGCAAACTTTTTTTGCAAACATCACTGAATAGCAAAGTCGCCGCAGCAATAGGCGCCAGTTTTAAAATTACGAAGCGGCAATCCGCGGCGGCCGCCTCAATCCCCCTCCGCAATACCAAGAAGAGAGAATTTTATTTATCGCCTCTGCCAGTTCCCGGTGGACGCGTAAAGAATTCGATCGTCCGTAGTTCATCACGGCGATTGGATAGCTCGTGCCAGTTCGGGCGGGTTGGGTATGTTGTATCCATTAACTCCTAAAGGAGATTGCCATGGCAACGAAGAAAAAAGCCAAGAAAAAACCAGCCAAGAAGAAGAAGTAGGCATTACCAAGTAATCCCGCATAAAAATAGTGGCCCAGAATAAATCCACCAGGTTGAAGGTGGCTAAAAAGAAGCCCTAAGAAATTCGGCTTGGAAACCGGCCGTGAAAGCCATACTGGCTGTCACGGCCGGCTCCAAGCCGAGGTGGGTACGAATGGGCTGCGGACAGCTCAATGCTCCAAGCCAGAGTTGCTCCGCAGACATTCGGCTTCGTCGAGATCTCCACTCGACGAACAATGCGCATGTAGCATGAAATGCCACCAAAATCGTTGGTTAAAATAGTTTTAATGCATTGGTTTAATTGATTTTTATAGCAACTTACCCGCTATAACTGGCAAACGGTTTCTCTTCCGCCAGCAGAATTCTTCGGGTGTGCCTGCCGGTAATTGGCAACATGGGCTTGAGGGACCGATGGAATTCCACCCAGTAGCGCATTAATGGGCAGGCACCGGAAAGAACCGCCACATCCTCGACTGTCGCTACGCTCGCAGATCCAAATTTCCGAATGCTGGTCAGGATAATTGGATCAATACCGGCAAATCTACGAGTTTAATCAGCCATAGTTGTCTGCTCAATACTTGGTGCGACCAAATTGCGGCTGTAAAGTGAATATTGTCACGACAGTGGCAGCGATACGTGAAGCCGGTATGCCGAACGTTCCAGAAGTCTTTCATAATAGGCGCGTACACGGGGCAAATCAGGCCGCTCGATCGGCAATGCGTACCAGCGGTGAACCCAAACGCCCACTGCGATATCTCCCACGGTCAGCGATCCACCCCCAAGGTAGGGGCGCCGCACCAGGCCCCAATCCAGGATCTCCATGGTCCTGTTTGTTGCCAACGTGTTTTCGGCAACGGCTATGGGATTTCGTTTATCCGGCGTTGTTCGAATTAAATTCCAAAACACTGGTGTCATGACCGGATGCACTTGTGCTGTAACCCAATCCATCCAGCGCTCCGTATCAGCCCTGGAGCGCAAATCCTCGGGACAAAGACCGCCCATCGAGTATTTTGCACACAGGTATCTGACAATCGTGTTCGACTCGAAGAGCGTAAACCCATCCTCCTCAATGGTTGGTACGCGGCTATTCGGATTGATGGCCCGGTATTCATCCGTATTAACCACGCCAAATTGCATTCCCGCATCAATCCGTTCATAGGGCAATCCAATCTCTTCCAACGCCCACAGGACCTTCATGACGTTAATGGAATTCGTACGGCCCCAAAGTTTCAGCATACTGTCGACCGCCATTGATCATCAATCAAACGCCACTGGCTCAGCTTCAATTGCCGCAGCATTGAAAATGGTGCTCCAGAATGTACCCGCCCCTTTTCCAATCCTAGAGGGTCCATTGCAGTCAAAAGGTTG
>CAIOLO010000022.1 GCA_903859155.1 uncultured beta proteobacterium | reverse complement strand
TCGCCTATGGCCTCGGACTGGGCTTGCTGGTGATGGTGGGCATCACCACGATGCGGGTGCAGAATCTGCTGATTCGCCTCAACGACGGCGCAGCGCAATTCGAAACGGCGCTCTATATGCTCGAGAACCTTAACGACCAGGTGACCGATGCCCAAAGTCGCGTTCGAGGGTATGTCCTTACCGGCGACGAACAGATGCGAACTGGCCACGATTCCGCCGTAACCGCGGCACAGAAGTCCTTGCAGGGGCTGCGCTCAATCAAGCTCGCCGACCCGCTGCAGCAGGCCCGGCTGGCCCGGGTCGAGGCGCTGGCGGTGGAATCGCTGCAGTGGTTTGGCCGGAATGTGGCGGCGCGACAAGCAGGGCCCGGTGTTGCCCCCGAACTGATCCGCCACGGGACGCAACTCACCGGTGCGCTGCGTGAAGACATCGACCAACTGCAGCTTGATCTGAAGAAGATTGTCGGCGAGTCGCGTTCGGCCCATCAAAACGCGGTGTACTTCGCTTACGTTGTGACCTGGGCTGGCATGCTTCTCAGCCTGATCGTTCTCGTGTTGGCGCTGCTGGCATGGAACCGGGAGATGGTCGCGCGCGCCGCCGCTGAAAAACGCCTGCGCGACGAAGATGCGCGGTTCCGGCAGATGGCCGAGTTCGCCACAGATGCCATTGTCACCACCGACCGCGCAGGAAACATCCTAGGCTGGAACCGCAGCGCCGAGCGCATGTTCGGCTACGCCGCGGCCGAGGCCATTCTGCAGCCGTTGAATCTGCTGATGCCGCAACGCTACCGCGAACCGCATGCCGCGGGCATGCGCCGATTGGCGGCGGGCGCCGAGCCCAAGCTGATCGGCAAATCGGTTGAACTGGCAGGGCTGCGCCGGGACGGCAGCGAATTTCCGCTGGAACTCTCCCTCACAACATGGGAGACCGGCGGGACGGTCCTCTTCAGCGCCTTCATGCGCGACATCACCGAGCGCAAGCAGGCTGAAGCTCAGGAACGCGAGCGCGCAGTCCTGCTGGCCAGGGAACAGGCTGAGGCCATCGACATCCAGCGCAAGGCCCGGCTGGCGGCGCAGAACCTGATGGCGGACGCCGTCGCCGCACGCGGCCAGGCCGAGGCGATGACCGCGCAGCTCGACAAACAGCTCGACGAGTTGCGCCGCTGGCAAAAGGTGATGCTTGGCCGCGAGGGCCGCGTCCTGAGCCTGAAGGAAGAAATCAACAGCCTGCTGGCCGAGCGCGGCCAGCCGCCGCGTTATCCGAGCGCGGTGCAGGCGGAGACTGAAAAGTGAAAGCGCGGCCATGGCCTGCATGCGGACCGTTACATCACCAAACTGGCGGATGTGGAGCAATCCATGAAGCTCGCCGCCAGAATAGACGACCCCTGGGTCCGCGTGGCGACCCTGCCCAAAGGATAAGCCCATGGATGGAGCCATGCCTACCTTTCGCATCCTGCTGATCGAGGACAACCCGGGCGACGCGCTGCTGGTGCACACCGCGCTCGACGACCATGTGCCGGGCATGTTCGCCATCACCGGCGTCCAGCGGCTGGAGGACGCGCTGGCACGCATTGCAGCAGAACCGTTTGACGCCGTGCTGTGCGATCTGGGCCTGCCCGACAGCGACGGCCTCGGCACGGCGCTGGCGGTCATGGACCGCGCCGAGTTGCTGCCGCTGGTGGTGCTGACAGGATCGCATGACGCGGACGTCGGCCGCGCGGCGATCCGGCGCGGCGCGCAGGACTTCCTGGTCAAGGGCGAATCGAGCGGCGCGCTCATCGAGCGCACGCTGCGCTTCGCGATCGAGCGCAAGCGCCTGGAAATCGCCTTGCGCGATGCAAACGCGGCGCTGGAGCAGCGCGTCGCCAAGCGCACCGGTGAATTGCACCAGGAACTGGCCGAGCGCCGGCAAGCCGAGGAGAGCCTGAAAACACAGAATGCCCTGCTCAACTCATTGATCAACAGTCCCGGCGACATCGTGATTTTTTCGCTGGATCGGAACTGCCGTTACACCACCTTCAACGAGAAGCACCGGCAGGAGATGCGCGCGATTTGGCAGGCCGAGATCCGGGTCGGCGCCAGCCTGCTGGAATGCATGACCGACCCCGGGCTGCGGGAAGCGGCCCGCCAAAGCATCGATCGGGCGCTCGGCGGCGAAATCTTTACCGAAATCCGGCATCAGCCGGGTGCGAATATTCATTACGAATTTACCTGGAATCCGGTGCGGCAGGCGGACGGCAGGATCACCGGCGTGACCGCCTTCATCCGCGACGTTACCCAGCGCGTCGCGACGCAAACAGCAGCGGAGGAAGCCCGCCTTGCCTTGCTGAGCCTGCTCGAAGACCAGGTGCGCGACCAGGCCGCGCTGCGCGACAGCGAAGTCTTCGGCCGCGCCATTCTCGATTCGGTGGCTGCTGAAATCGCGGTGCTGGACCCCGGTGGAACAATTACGGCGGTGAACCTGCCCTGGCGCAGGTTCGCGCTGGAAAACAGCATCGTGCCGGGCGAGCCGGTGCCGCATACCGGGATCGGCGCGAATTACCTGGCGCTGTGCCGCAGCAGCGCCGGGCCCGCGTCGGACGAGGCGGCGAGCGCCGGCGAGGGCATACAGGCGGTGCTCGAGGGCCGCCTGCCGGTCTTCCGCCTCGAGTACCCCTGTCATTCGCCGCAGCAGCAGCGCTGGTTCAGCATGATCGTGACCGCGCTGGACAGCGAAGAAGGCGGCGTGGTGGTGTCGCATAACGACATCACCGAGCGCAAGCTGGCGGAAGCGTCGCTGCGCAAGCTGGCGCTGGCGGTCGAGCAGAGCCCGGAGAGCATCGTCATCACCGATGCCGAGGCGAGGATCGAGTACGTGAACGATGCTTTCCTCAAGACGACGGGCTACAGCCGCGATGAACTCATGGGAAAGAACCCGAGCGTGCTGCAATCGGGCAGGACGCCGCCGGAAACCTATGCCGCCATGTGGGATGCGCTGACCCAGGGCAGTCCCTGGAAGGGAGAGTTCTACAACAGCCGGAAGGACGGCAGTGAATATGTGGAATTCGCCATCATCGCGCCGCTGCGCCAACCCGACGGGTCCATCAGCCACTACGTCGCGGTGCAGGAGGACATCACCGAAAAGAAGCGCCTCGGCCTGGAACTCGACGGTTATCGGCAACACCTGGAAGAAATGGTGGAGCAACGCACGAAGGAACTCACCGTAGCACAACAACGGGCCGAAGCCGCGAACCTGGCCAAGAGCAGTTTCATCGCCAACATGAGCCACGAGATACGCACGCCGATGAATGCCATCATCGGTCTCACCCACCTTTTGCGGCGAGGCGGCGCAACGCCCGCGCAGGCCGCGCGTTTGGACAAGATCGACGGCGCCGGCCGTCACTTGCTCGGAATCATCAACGACATTCTCGACTTGTCCAAGATCGAGGCCGGCCGCTTCGAACTGGCAAGCACCGACTTCCCGCTATCGGCGATCCTCGACAGCGTAGCGTCGATCATAGGCCAATCGGCGCAGGCCAAGGGGCTGCGCGTCGAAATCGACTACGACTCCGTGCCTCTCTGGCTGCGCGGCGACCCGACGCGGCTGCGCCAGGCGCTGCTCAATTACGCCGGCAACGCCGTCAAGTTCACCGAGCAGGGTTGCATTGCGCTGCGCGCCAAGTTGCTGGAAGACAGCGGCGACGAATTGCTGGTGCGTCTCGAAGTCCAGGACACCGGGATAGGCGTTGCCGCCGACAAGAAGGCGCGGCTGTTCCAGGCCTTCGAGCAAGCGGATTCTTCGACCACGCGCAAGTATGGCGGTACCGGGCTGGGACTTGCGATCACCCGCCGCTTCGCGCAACTGATGGGCGGCGAAGCGGGCGTTGCCAGCACTCAGGGAGAGGGCAGTCTCTTCTGGTTCACCGTCCGCCTGCGGCGCGGCCGGGGCAGCATGCCATCCGAAGCGGCTCCGGGGGAAGCGGCGCACGCCGAAACGCGCTTGCGCGAGTATCACGGCAAC
>CAIOLO010000021.1 GCA_903859155.1 uncultured beta proteobacterium | reverse complement strand
CCTCATACAGCGGAGACCGGCGCATAAAGTCGACCAGGGAATGCTCGTTGCCTGTCAGGCGTTCGAACATGGAACGGGAGACCACCACCGCCACCGATTGGCCGTGCAGGGTGATGTTTTGCGGCCCCTCACTTTCCGCGCGCTTGACCACTTCTGATAACCGGGCTTTGGCCTCTTGCATTTGCCATACGTGCATGCTGAACCTCCACTTCGGGTATTCTGACTAGACAGGTCAGAATATAGCATTTTCAGCCCTGTTCTGTAAAAACCTGCGCCATCCGGCAGCCCACCGCCTTGTAGCCACGCTGGCGTTTGTCCCACCTTGGGCAATGGGTGCTTGTCAGAGTGTTGGCGCTGACCTCGATTTGACCCTCTGGCTGCTGATTTTGGGTGACCCGTCGCAGACGTTTGAAGACCCTATTGAGGGCAGTAACTTGCGCGGCGTTCGGGTGGGTCAATGAATTCCGGCAGCGGGGGTCAAACCGGCGTCAGCGCTAACAGAATGACGGACATAACGAAAATCCGATCATTGGTTTCCTGAAATGAGCCGATACCGGGACGCCGCTTCAGGCCCCGCCCGTTTGCATTTTGATTGGCGCGCCCGGAGGGATTCGAACCCCCTACCCCTTGGTTCGTAGCCAAGTACTCTATCCAAATGAGCTACGGACGCGTTGATGGGTATCCCCGAACGGTCAAAGTATTCCACCGTCGCCGAGCGGCCTAGGGGTTGCCTAGGTAGTCGCGCTTCCCGATCTCGATGCCGTTGTGGCGCAAGATGTTGTAGGTGGTGGTGACATGAAAATAAATATTCGGCACTGCATTGCCAAGCAGGAATTGCATTCCTTTGTAGCGGGTTTCCTTTTCGCCGTACTTGATCACAATTTCCTTATCTTCGGTGCCGTCGATCTGCGCCGGTGTCACGGTTTGTATGAAGGCGATGGTTTTGGCGATACGCGCCTTCAGGTCGGCCAGAGTCTTCTCGTTGTCCTCGTACGCCGGGATCTCCACCCCGGCCAGGCGCGCCACCGCGCCCTTGGCTGTATCGCAGGCGATCCGCACCTGCGTGGTCATGGGCAGCATGTCAGGGAATAGGCGATAGGTCGTCAGCGTAGCTGTATCGAGCTTTTTGGCGTCAACATGGGCCTGCGCCTTGTCGAGGATGTTTGACAGGTTGCCGAGGATGTTGACAAAGCGTGGCACGCTCGCTTGATACATGGAAATGGTCATGGGGAATCCTGAAAATGAGAAAAGAGGAAGGGACAACAACAAACGCCTATCAGTTGCAGTTTCTCGGGTACTGGTAGGTTTCGTACTTTCGGTTAAGTAACCACGTTCCAAGGCATATGTTGATTGCCGACAGTAAAGCGACATAGGCCACAACGCCGCATACGGCGTATCCGATCAGAACCTGTTGCCATGTCATTTCGTTACCTCAATTCGCCAGCCGCTAACTCACCGCCTCACCAAATATCTTCTGAATGGTGCCGTCCTTGCACTTGGGGCAAGGCCTTCCGCGCTACCGCGAGGGCCCACTTCGCAGAATGGCGCCCTATGGTCATCTGCTTACACCTCGATATATTTCTGCGGGAACTTGTGCAACCGCTCCTGGGAGCCGTCAGCATTCACCAAGAAGTTGTCGCAGATGGTCATGAATTCTTTTTCGGTGGCAATTTCGGGGTGGCACGCAAAGTACATGTTGGCCCCGACCTTCATCCGGGTCTCGTCGTGCCGCAGCAAAGGCCGCTCCACCAGATCGTAGCCCTGACCATGGCAATACAACCGCTCTTCCTCGGGCTTGCCGTTGCTTGTCATGAAGGCATTGTGCGCGTGCCAAATGTCCGGGAAAGAGGCGCCGGGCTTGAGCTTCTTCACCGTATTCTGCTGCGCTTCTTTGATCAGATCGAACTGATCTGTGAGTTCCTTGGGCGCCTTTCCGAAGAAGAACGGCCGCGCAAGCTCGGTGTAATAGCCGCCCGGGCCGCTGTTCTCTATGAGCAGCATGAAGGCGTCGCCCTTCCTGATCATGCGGCCCATCTGCCAGCGTTGTTTGAACGCCGCCGGCTCGGGAGGCGTTGACGATGAGCCCAAAAACAAGCCTGCCTCGCTGCCCAGCAGCTGGCCCTGGTACTGCGCAAAAGCGTAAACCTCGAAGTCCCTCATCCCGGGCTTGATGAACTGCGCAACGCGCTTCATGACTTCGTCCTGCATGGCACAGGTGCGACGCACCATCTCCATCTCCTCGGGGCTTTTCACCGATTTCAGGGAGTCGATGGAATCGGTGAAATCAACGAACTTCACGTCCTTGAGTAGCTCCTTGAGTTTCTCGCCGAAACTGCAGTACCAGGTCGCCGGGCACACCATGCCCACCGTTTTGTGTCCTTCCTTCAGAATTTCCCTGGCCATGATCTCGGCGTCGTACCCCCCGGTGTACTGAATCGCAGGGTAGCTGGGAGAGAACACCCGCTTGCCAACGCCGCGGTTGGGGATCGACTTTCCGTCGAACTTGCGCTCCTTACCCCACGGCCCCTGCTGGAACACGGTCATCAATCCGTCCCTTGGAAAGACCACGGTCATGGGGTTGTTGCTGATGTTGGGGTTGTCGGTGAACCAGCGGAAATAGCCGCACCCCGATTGGTTGTTGATGCTCTGGGCGATAAGCGCGTCGAGTCCGGCCTCGCGCATGAGCACGCGGGTGGCGTTCCAGCGGCGCTCGAGTTCCGCAGTCGAAATGGGGTGCAAAGTGCGCTCGTCGGTTCCTTCCATGACGACTGCCATTGGTCTCTCCTTTGAATATTCTGCAGTGTGAATGACTGAACCGGATAACTATTTTTTGGACCTGCAATGTATCACTTCCCTAAGGCACTGGTCCTCCTCGGGAGCCGTTAAGAATGCGCTATCATCTTTGCAATATCCGGGACGGGAGGAGGCAATGGGATCACTGCGGCTTGTAGGATGCTTCGCACTTGCGTTCGGCGTGGCGATCGCGGCGAGCACGGCACAGGCGCAGGACTATCCGGTCCGACCGGTGCGCATCGTCGTCGGTTTCGGATCGGGAGCGGTGGCCGATGTCTTGGCGCGCGTGCTCGCCGCGCGCATGAGCCAAGGTCTTGGTCAGCAGGTTTTGGTGGAAAACCGCGCCGGTGCCGGATCGAACCTCGCCGCGGAATACGTGACCCACGCGCCGAAGGACGGCTATACCTTGCTTATGGCGACGGTCGCCAATTCCATCAACGCGGTCATCTCCGACCTCCCTTTCGACTTCGGCCACGACCTGGCGCCGATTTCATTGCTGGGCGTGTCGCCCCATGTGTTTGTGGTGCATCCGTCCGTCGGAGCGAACACTCTCCCGGAATTCATTGCGCTGGCAAAAACAAAGCCAGATCAATTGTTCTACGGCCATTCCGGCGTCGGCACGCTCGGGCATCTGTCCGGACAATTGCTCAATGCGCTCGCGGGCGTGAAGCTCATGCACGTGCCCTATAACAGCAGCGCGCAGGGCTTAAGCGACATGCTCTCCGGCCGCATCACCGCGATGTTCTCGCCGGCTCCTACCTTGTGGTCCTATGTGGAGGCCGGCAAGCTCAAGGCTTTGGCCACCACAGGATCTTCGCGCGCATCCTTTGCTCCGGACCTGCCGACGATGGCCGAGTCCGGCGTCCCCGGTTTCTCAACCGGAGTCTGGATGGGTCTGCTGGCGCCCGCGGGCACTCAACGCGAGGTCCTCGACAAACTGTCACGCGCAGCCAACGAGGCGCTGAAGTCCGATGATGTGTCCAAACCGATGCGCACCCAAGGCATTGAACTGCGAGGAGGAGGACCGGACGAGTTCGCACGTTATATCCAGAACGAGTCCAAGAACTGGACGCAAGCCGCGACGGTCGCCGGCATCAAGCCGCGCGCTGCCGAAAAGGGAAAGTGACACTCAGGTTGCTGTCACGAATTCGCGCCTGCCAAGACCGGCAATTTGCATCGCGTAGGTTTCGTGTTTCGGAAGTGCTGCGGCGTGTTGATGAGTGCCTGTCCTCATCCAGCTTGCGACGATAGCCTTCGATGACGTGATGACAGGTGACGGCCAGCAGGTCGCCTCGTAGATCAAGCAAGGAGGCCGTGCCATTGTTGACCACGACGGGATTTTCGCGCGACGGCGGGACACCAAAAAAGGCCGGCTTGCAAAACCGAAGGGGGAACATCCCCATTTGCCGGCCGAGCGGACCGGCAACAAGCTTCTTCGCCTCCTCGGGCGTCCTGTTCATTCGCGTCAGGACGCCAACGCTGCGTGCCTCACTTCTGATCGACTCACCTTCACCGCCACTTCAACACGTGAGCCGAGCCCGTTGATCATCGCCATGAGGCGCTCGACGCTGATGCGCCGGAAATCCGCGTTGCGGACGCGCGAGAAATCTCCGGCATCGATCCCGGTGAGGCTCTGCGCCTTTCTTACAGTGAGACCCTTTTTGTCGAGCGTCTTGATGATCTCCGCCGCCAGGATCGCCTTCAACTGGCGCACGTCGGCATCCGGGACATCAAAGTCCCGATAGATGTTTCCGCTCCCGCGGATAAGCTCAAGCGGTTCCTTTTTCATCGCAGCATCTCCTTCAGTCGCTTCAACCGGTCCTTGATCAAGTCGATCTCGTGTTTCGGGGTCTTGATACCTTGCGTCGACTTCTTCTGAAACGCATGGACCACCCACACCTCGTCCCCAAGCTGGACCGCATAGACCACACGAAAGGCATTGCCCCGGAACGGCAACGCAACCTCAAACACCCCCTACCCGATGCCTTTCATCGGCTTGGCGATTCCGGCCATGCCGCCTTCGGCGGCAACGCTCAATGCATCGATCACGATCTGCCGCGCGCCGTCGGGAAATGCCTCAAAGACTTTTCGCGCAGGCGTGAGCCAGGATACCGACCGCGTTGGTCTCATTCTTTTCTGCCCATTTCGCTTCGAATGTTGGCAGCTTTACCAACACCCGTCAAGTGGATTGCAAAACGCTTTTCCTTGGCCAGTCGGTCGCGCGCGCACCCTGACACGCCTACCTCGCAACTTCGCTACTCCCCACGGTCGAAATTGGCTTTTCTTTATGCTGGCGACGATGGAGATCCTAAACAACAGGGAGACGCGATGGGGCGGGAATTTACGCGGCAGTACCACGACAAATACCTCGTGCTGACGGTCATGCAGGAGCACGCTGGTAATCCCGGACTGCATCGGGAGAAGCCAGGACGTCTCCGTGTCGCACGCGGGTTGCGAGGACTTGCGGTATCGTTCGCCTGACGTCCAGCCCCCGCCCTGCCGCCCCTATACCGACCCGCGGACTTTCGGTATAGCGCCCCCCCCAAATGCAAAAAAGCCAGGCCGAAAACCAGCCTGAGCGTGTGAAAATGTGAACTTCAAGCGTCCTGTACATTCAGGTGGCAAACATTGAATCCTTGGTTGATTTTGGGTGTCTTATTTCTGCTGATCGGCGCGGTCGGCGTTGTGCTGCCATTGTTGCCCACAACCCCGTTTGTGCTGGCTGCGGCGGCCTGTTTTGCCAAGTCCTCGCCCCGAATGCATACATGGCTACTGGGGAGTCACGTTTTTGGACCGGTAATTTCGAATTGGGAAAACAAGAAGTGCATTCCGCTGAGGGCAAAATTGCTGGCGTTGACGATGATGGCCGCGGTAGGCGGGACTTCCGTTCTTTTTTTTGTTCCGCCCGGTTGGCCCAGACTGGCAGGCGTGGGATTGATCGTCCTGGGCTGTCTGGTCGTATTGCCCTTGAAAGTATGTCCGGGCACTGACGATCAAAGCCATTAGTCGAACGGTTGCATCAGTATAGATCCGTCAGCCCCCCACCACCGGAAATGTATCTATCAGTTCAGGAAGATCTCGACTTCTCCCTGACTACATATGCCGATCTCTGAATTGTCTATACCGACCCGCGGACTTTCGGTATAGCGCTCCCCCAAAATGCAAAAAGGCCAGCCCGAAAGCTAGCCTAAGTGCATGGATACTGGTGGTGGAGTCAGAGGCTAACCGCAAACAGCCTTTACTTCTGCTTCGCGAACAGGCGTTTTGAGGTGGGAGTTGGCTCGCTTGAGCGGAAATCCGTCTACCTCCTCAAGTGCACCACTATTCCTCGCCATAATTTGTCGATGGTCTAAACGGGTTTGCCGACAACGCCCTGGCAATTCGATTCCCGATTCCGAAACCGAACCGCCGGCCAGAACGCAAGTCACTGGTGGCATTGTGAACCTTCAAGTTGCTTTTTCCAACCTTCCACGCCTGAATACAGGTCCATTTTTGGCACGGAGAAAGTGATGACAAAACTGAATTTTAGTGAGAACGAACTTGCGGACCGGTGGGGCGTAAGTCCCAAAACCCTGCAACGGTGGCGTACCGAAGGTCGCGGCCCGAAATACCTGAAATTGTCCAAGCGGGTGATTTACCCGCTGGAGGAGATTCAAACGTTTGAATCGAACGCACTGTACGCATCGACGTCTGAAAGAGCGCAAGCCAGTAAGGTCATGGGATCACCCGACTCGAGCCTCATGACCGTCAAGGAAATTGCTATCGCGACTGGTCTGCCGATTTATATCTTCAGCAACAAGACGGTCCGCGAGGCAGCCGGGATTCCCTATTTGCACATCAATGCAACCCTGCGTTTCAATGTACGGGATGTGATGAACTGGACTCGCCGGCGATCTGCCGAGGTAACTGGCATATGCATCGAGCCACCGGTGGACGCGAACGAGCAGAATCAAACTTTGCGACAAGGTCCAGCTAGACCACCTGCCTGAGCCTCGAACGCTGGCACTGCGAATGCATTGGCCCGAAGTCTCTGAAATTGCAGGAGCGCGTTCGCTCCAGGGCAAAGCGCACCAGCACTTGGTTGAAGTCCGCACCCTGTGCTTTAGCGAGGTTTAGAAGGCGTGCCCGTACCGAGGTGGCCAGATCCTTGTTCATTCCACCGCCGCGAGATAAGGGCGCATCACGTTGGCGACCCGGCATATCTTGGCGAAACGCCAGAGGTCGTCCGCCGACGCCTTTTTCTTCGCCCGTGCGTCCTTCAATGCCTCCAGCGCCACGTCGAGTCCGATCTTGTTGCGGTGCTTGAAGCAGTCGGCGACGGTCTTGGCCACGCCATAGACCCGCAACGTCACTTGGTCGCGCTCAAAAACCTCAATGCCGGCGGAGTAAGCTTCGCCAGAAAATTGGACCATTTTGACGGGCGGGTACACGCCCCTGTATAGGAAATGCAGGCGCCGCATCTTCAACGCAGCCACCTGATATTGCAGAGATATTTTTCTCAGTCCCTCTCTCCTGCATATCTTTTCCATACTTCGCGTCCTCTCGCCCTGCCGGCGCTGCGTCTACGTCGCTGTCGTCCTCGAAGCGCAGCCGTATGAATCCATGGGATTTTT
>CAIOLO010000020.1 GCA_903859155.1 uncultured beta proteobacterium | reverse complement strand
GGTCACTTTCTCGGTCAGGTCGCCTTTGGAGAGCGCCCCGAGCACCCGCACCACTTCGTTCACCGGGCCGACAATGGCATCGAGCGTGGCGTTCACGCCTTCGACCACCTTGCGGAAATCGCCCTGATGCTTGGCCGCTTCGGCGCGGGTTTCGAGTTTGCCCTCGACCGCAGCCTTGGACAGCAGGTTGGCGTCGCTCACCAGCGCGTTGACCGCATCGATACACACGTTCAGGTTGTTCTTCAGGGCGTTGAAGTCGCCGTTGTAGCTGTCGGTGATCTTGGCGGGAATCGCGCCCTTGGAGATCTGGTCGACGTAGCTTGCGGCCACGTTCAACGGACCGATGACGGCGTCGAGGGTGTGGTTGACACCGGCCACCACCCGGTTGAAATCGCCCTGGTGTTTGCTGGCATCGGCGCGCGTGGCAAGTTTCCCGGCCACCGCCGCTTCAGCCAGCATCGCCGCATCGGTGACCAAAGCCTGCACGCTCGCCTGCGTTTTTTTGATGCTGGCGAGCAACTGACCGGTCTCGTCGCTGCTGGTGACATCAATTTTCTTGCTCAGGTCACCACTGGCCATGGCATCGGCGACTTCCACCGCCTGTCCCAGCGGCCCGGTGATGCCGCGCGTCAGCCAGAATGCAATGCCAATGGCCAGCACAAATGCCGTCACCGCCAGCGACAGCAGCAGGGTGACGGCAAAGCTGGCCGCCTCGATACCCGCATCTCCGGCTTTGTTGGCATTGTCGCGTTGAAAATTGGCGAATAGCTTGACCGAGTCAATATAGGCATTGGCCATCGTGCTGAATTCGCCGAACAGGAATGTCGATCCTTTTTCAGGGTTGTGCTGCGGCGACGAGGTATCGGCATAAGACAGAAACGTCGTCAGCGCCTTGCCGTAGGCCTCGCGCGCGGTCACCATGCTCTCGAGCAGCTCCTTGCCCTTGACGGTATTGATCATCGGTTTCAACTTGGCGAGGATCTCGCCATTGTCTGAGCGCGCCTTGTTGATGATTTCCATCTGCGCTTTTTCCACGGCTTTGTCGTTGGTAATGAACAAATTGCGCGCGGCGCGGGCCATGACCAGTGTGTTTTCCATGATGTCGGAGGACATTTGAATTTTGACCATCCGGTCTTTGGCAATGTCCTTCAAGTCCCCGCTCAAATCGCTCAATCGCTGGTACGACACGCCCACAATAATTGCCAGCAGCAACAGCACAAAGGCGAATCCACCGCCTAACCGCGTCCCTATTTTCATATTTGAAAAATTCATGATTTACTCCCTGACTCCCTGTCGTAGGTATTGAGAAAAAAAGCTCCGAACCTGACGCTCAAGCGGGAAACGTTTCACGCCGCCTGCCGTGTATCCCTCATCGCCCCGCGCACCAGCGCGGCCACATCCAGAATCAACGCCACCTTGCCGTCTCCCATGATGGTGGCCCCGGAAATCCCCTGCGCCTTGCGGTAGTTGGTCTCCAGGCTCTTGATCACCACCTGGTGCTGCCCGACCAGTTCATCGACGAACAGCGCGGTCTTGACGCCTTCGGCTTCCAGGATCACCAGGATGCCGCGCTCCATTTCCGTGTCGGCGACGTTCGGCTTGATGTTGAAGCGCTCGTGCAGCGCCACCACCGGCAGGTACTCGCCGCGCACATGCACCACCTTGCCCTGGCCGCTGATGGCCTTGATGTCGGCCTTGGCCGGCTGCATCGATTCGATGATGTAGGTGAGCGGCACGATGAAGATTTCCTTGCCCACTGCCACCGACATGCCATCGAGGATGGCCAGGGTCAGCGGCAGGCGGATGGAGATGCAGGTGCCCTTGCCGAGCGTCGACTGGATCTCGACGCGCCCGCCCATGCCGCGCACATTGCGTCGCACCACATCCATGCCGACACCGCGGCCGGAGACATCGGTGACCACCGCCGCGGTGGAGAAGCCCGGCTCGAATATCAGCGACCACACTTCCTGGTCGGACATGGCGTCGTTGACATTCATGCCGCGCTCGCGCGCCTTGGCCATGATTTTTGGGCGGCTCAGGCCGGCGCCGTCATCGGCCACCTCCACCATGATATTGCCGCCCTGGTGGAAGGCACGCAGGGTGATGGTCCCCACCGGGTCTTTGCCCGCCGCGATGCGCTCCTCGGGCGATTCGATGGCGTGATCGAGACTGTTGCGCACCAGATGGTTGAGCGGATCGGCGATTTTTTCGATCAGGCCCTTGTCCAGTTCGGTGCCTTCGCCGACGGTCTTCAGTTCCACCTGTTTGTTGAGCTTGGCCGCCAGGTCGCGCACCACGCGCGGGAAACGGCTGAAAACGAACGAAATCGGCATCATGCGGATCGACATGACCGACTCCTGCAGGTCGCGGGTGTTGCGCTCGAGTTGCCCGACCCCGGCAATCAGCGCCTCGGACACCAGCGGATCAACGCGCGAAGCGGTCTGCGCCAGCATCGCCTGCGTGATCACCAGTTCGCCCACCAGATTGATCAGCTGATCGACCTTCTCGACACCAACGCGGATGGAGGTGGTTTCGGCATCGACACGGTCGCTCGAGCGGCGCTTGGGATGCGCATCCGGCATGGCCTCGGGCGCCGCCCGGCCCGGGGCCTGCGCCACCGGGGCCTGTTCCGCCGGGGCCTGGGCCGCCGGGGCCTGGGCCGCCGGAGCCTCGTCGACCACCGCCAGATCGGTGAAGAATCCGTACGCGTCGGTCTGGGCGGCGGCCGACGCCACCGCGGGTTTAAGGACCGGCGCTGCAGCGACGGGTGCGCTGCCGGTGAGAATGGCGTAGAGATTTTCAGGCGTCGGATCAACAGGATCCTTGGCGCTGGCAACCAGCATCGCCGCGTCCTGAACTACGGCATCCGCATTGGATATTTTGCCGATGGCAGGCGCCGCAACCGGTGCCGCGGGTATCGTCAAGGGTATTGCCGCCGCGGCGCCGGCTGCCGGTGCCGCCTTGCCCTGCGCCAGCTGATTGAGGCGCTGGCAGATATCAGCCACCGCCTGCGCATCCACCTCGGCCTGCGACTGGCGTCCCGCCAGTTGCATGCGCAGCACATCGACGGCCTTGAGAAACACATCCACCATGTCGCTGCGCAGCGTCAGCTCGTCGTTGCGCAGTTTGTCCAGCAGCGATTCCAGGATGTGCGTGGTCTCGGTGATTTCGGTGAAACCGAAGGTGGCGGCACCGCCCTTGATCGAATGCGCCGTTCGGAATATGCCGTTCAGCTCGTCCTTGCTGGGCGCGGCGACATTGAGTTCGAGCAGCAACTGCTCCATTTTCTCGAGAAGTTCAGCCGACTCTTCGAAAAACACCTGGTAAAACTGGCTCATGTCGATAGTCATTGCAGTTCCTCAATATTCGCGGTATCTGGAGGTTCAGTTCCGCTCGCGCCACATCAGCCGAGCACCTTGCGCACCACATCGATCAGGCGCTGCGGATCGAAAGGCTTGACCAGCCAGCCGGTGGCCCCGGCCGCCTTGCCCTTGCTTTTCATGTCCACGCCCGACTCGGTGGTCAGAATGAGGATCGGCACGCTGCGGTAGGCCGGAAGCTGCCTGAGCGAGCGCACCAGCGTGAGCCCGTCCATGAGCGGCATGTTCTGGTCGGTCAGGACCAGATTCATGACCTTGGTCTTGGCCTTGCTCAGTGCATCCATGCCATCCACGGCCTCGATCACTTCGTAGCCTGCGTTCTTCAGCGTAAAGGACACCATGCTCCGGATGGAGGGTGAATCATCGACTGCCAGTATGCTTTTCACCGCGCTAATTCCTTTTCGTCAGCTCGCGTCACAATTCAGAACAAATCAACTTCCCCCGCGTGCATAAACTCCTGCCGCACCGGGCTGGCCGCCCTGGCCATTTCCAGGTTGCGCAGCAAGCCGTGCACCTGCGTCGCCAGATCCTGCCGCCCCGGCGTCGCCGGCCCGCCCTGGGCACCGGCAACCGCGCGGATCTGCTGCATCGCCTGCTCCAGCGCATCGAGTTCCCGCCGCACATGGCCGAGCTTTTGACCGACCACGTCGCGAAACTGCAGTGCCGTGACCGCACCGTTGACTTCGCTGGTCACCCGTTCCGCCGCGGCGCGCAGCTGCTCCCCGGCCGGGGTTCCCCGCGCCGCGCTGGCCAGCTGCGCCAGCTCCGTTTGATGGCGGCGCGCCTCCTCGCTCACGCTGTTGAAGGCGTTCATCAGTTGCTCGATCGCATGTGCCAGCAAATCATCAACCCGCCCCAATTCGATATGCGCGCGCTGCATTTCCATGCCTATGACCCGTGCCAGCTCGTCGATGACCATTCGGCTTTCCTCGCCGATCACCGCACGCGCCGCGCGTTGCTCAGATTTCATGGCGCACATCCACACCCCCGCCCAGCCCAGCGCCAATGCGCCCAGCGACATCAGGGTTATCGGCGCTAATGGTGCGGACTTGAACCACGCCAGAGTCGCGATGACGGCCAGCGTCCAGCCTGTTCCGGTCAGGAGCGCTCGGTAGCGGGGGCCATGGGTTGGCACAGATGGTCTGCTCCAGATGCTTTGCCTTGAATCGCGCGCCGACTCCAATGCATCGGCGCAATCGCGGGCGTAACGTGTGCGCATACCGTAGCAGCGCCGGGCAAAAACCATGGCCGGAGCAAAGGGGGAAAAACTGCCCAATTTGCCCGAATGCATGGCGCTGGGGCGACGCCACAGCTGTGCCGCTGCCGCGTTGGAGGGCGATCCCGATCGAACCGCCGCCGGCCCGGGCACGCCTATATATAATGGGGTCACCGTTGCGCCTGCACGGGAATCGAAGGCCTCTTGCGGCCAGCGCCCGGGCCTGGCGGCGGCAAGGAATCAAGCTTGAGCGCGGAATTTCACATCCTGCTGGTCGAAGACTCCCCCGAGGACGCGGAGCTGTTGAGGCTGACGTTGTTCGAGGCCGGGCTGGCGCCTGTCATCCGCCGCGTGGACTCCGCGGCCGGCCTGGCCGAGGCGCTCACCGAACGCGCCTGGGAACTGGCGATCTCGGATTACAACCTGCCCGGGTTCAGCTGCATTGAAGCGCTGCGCCAGGTGCGCGAGCACTCTCCGGACATGCCTTTCATTGTGGTCTCGGGGCGCATCGGCGAGGAAGACACGGTGGCGCTGATGATCGCCGGCGCCGACGACTGCGTGATGAAAGACCAGCTGCCGCGGCTGCCGCCGGCGGTGACGCGCAGCCTGCGCGAGGCGCAGATGCGGTGTGACACGCGGCGCGTGCAGCATGCGTTGCGCGAGAGCGAAGCGCGCTTCAAGGGCATCGTCGCCAACGTTCCCGGCACGGTGCTGCGGTTATCGCTCGATGCCGGTGGCGCCTGGTCGTTCAATTACATCAGCGAGGGCTGCCTGGCCCTGTGCGGCATCGGTGCAGAACAACTGCAACGGCTGCCCGCCTGCTTTTTCGAGCTGATAGAACCGCTGGATTCCGCGACATTCTCGCAATCGATGCGGGCCTCGGCGCAGGATTTCAGCGACTGGAACTGGGAGGGTCGCATCCACGTCAGCGGCAGCGAAGAAATCAAGTGGGTGAACCTGCGCGCCAGCCCGCGCCGGCTCGATGAGGGCGGGGTGTTGTGGGACGGAATCCTCTCCAACATCACGCTGAACAAGGCCGCTGAACTCGAACTGCGCCGCTCGCGCGAGCAGTTGAGCCGCCTCTCGGCGCATATCCAGTCGGCCAAGGAGCACGAGCGCACCCGCATCGCGCGCGAGATCCACGACGAACTTGGCGGCACCCTGACCGCAATCAAGATCGGGCTGATGCGGCTGGGCCATGACCTGGCGCCCGGCGCGGATAAGGCGCTGCAGCTCCTGAGCTCCACCGAAGCGCTGGTCAACAGCGCCCTGGACACGGCACGCCGCATTTCCACCGACCTGCGTCCGGGAATTCTGGATCTGGGGATCGTCGCCGCCATCGAATGGCAGAGCGCGGAATTCCAGAAGCGCATGGAAGTGCCCTGCCGCTTGAGCTGCGCGCTGGAGGAGATTCCCCTCGAAGACGAAATTTCGATGGCCCTGTTCCGGATATTCCAGGAGACCCTGACCAACATCACCAAGCACGCCGGCGCCTCGCGGGTCGATGTCCTGCTCGAGGCCGATGCGCAGCAGGTGGTCCTGACCGTGTGTGACAACGGCCGCGGGGTGGCCGATGCCGAATTGTCCAAGCCCAAAGCCTTTGGCATTCGCGGCATGCAGGAACGCGCTTTGAACCTCGGCGGCGAGGCCTCTGTATCCCGCTCCGCCACCGGCACCACCGCCAGGGTCAGCGTGCCGCGCGTGACACCGATGACCGCCGAGAGCTTCTTCAATGAAACTCGGAATCGCCCTGTCGAGGCGCCCCGCCGATCGCCGCCGGCGGCAAACCCGGTCCGGGCAAAATGAAAAAAACCATTCAAGTCCTGATCGCGGACGATCACGCCATCCTGCGCCGCGGCCTGGCCGACATCATTTCCGAGTCGGACGACATGCAGGTGTGTTGCGAAGCCGAAAGCGGCGCCCAGGCGGTGCGCCTGGCGCGCGAGCACCCGGTGGACGTGGTGCTGCTCGATATCACCATGCCCGATCGCAACGGCCTGGATACGCTGAAGCAGCTGAAAAAAGAAAAACCGAAACTGGCGGTGCTCATGCTCAGCATGCACCCGGAGGAAATCTATGCGCTGCGCTCGATCAAGGCCGGCGCATCCGGTTACCTCAACAAGGCCAGCGCGCCGGCGCTGCTGGTCACCGCCATCCGCCAGGTGGCCAGCGGCCGGCGTTACATCAGCCCGGCGGTGGCCGAAGCCCTGGCGATGAACCTGGCCGGTGACAGCAACCCGGCGCCGCACGCCAGCCTGTCCGATCGCGAATACGAGACCATGCGCCTGATTGCCTCGGGCAGGACCCTCAGCGAAATCGCCGTAGAGATGTCGCTCAGTCCCAAGACAGTGAGCGTCTATCGCGCCCGCCTGCTGGAAAAAATGAACCTCAAAAACAATGCGGAACTGACCCATTACGCCTTGAAGAATCAACTGGTGGATTGATGCCCGGCAAGCCGGGATCGCGGCAAATCACGCTCAAGATTCTGCCTTCCCTGCCGATATCTGGACTCTGACTCTATTAGAGAATTTCAGCCAGCTGTCTGAGTGTGCCGATACGGATGAATAAACCAACCAATCCCTCGGATATCGCCAGAGAAACGCTGCGCGTCCTGGCCTCGCGTCGCATCGCCCCGAATCCGGAAAACTATCGCCTGCATTATCAGGAGATTGCCGGTCAGCCGGTGGCGACCGGCGAAGCCGAACAGATGCTGCAGCAACTGAGCGCCGACCTGCGCGTACAACCCAACAGCAACAGCGCGCGCGTGTCGAGCGCGCTGGAGAAGGCGGCCGAGGAAAAGAACTGGTCCCAATACCGCAGCGTGCTGCTGGATTTGATCGAGTCCAAGGGCGCCCAGAGCGGCGGCGCGCCACTGTGGGCCCATTTGATCCTCGACCTGGTGAAACAATGGGATACGCGTTACACCGATCTCACCACCGCCAGAAAGCGCGACAGCCTGGAGCGGCTGCTGGGCGTACCCGGCACCGATGTCGCCAACCTGGCGACCAAACTGCAGAACCTGCTGCGCTCCTGGTCGCAATCGGCGCCGGCCCAAGCCGAGCAAGCGGGACTGCGCCCGACCGAGCCCGCTGCCGCTGATGCCCCGGCCAGCGTGCGCGCGGCCACGCCCTTTGCCACGCCCTCCCAGGGCGCCGACGACCTGTCCGCCCAGTTGCGCGAACTGCTGGCGCAAACCCTTGAATTTGCAGTGATGTCTCAGCTCGGACACGCGCCAGACCTGGCCGAGGAGGCCACCGCGCTGGCACTGGCGGCGCGCGCCGCCAATGGGCGCGAAACCCTGGAAAAGCTGACCGCGACACTGCGCCGCTTCTGGTTCAGGCTGGAGCAGCGCGGCGGCGAAAATGCCGAGCTGCACCGTGGCCTGTTGCGCCTGCTGCGCCTGTTGATCGACAACACCAACGAACTGCTGGGCGAGGACCAGTGGTTGTGCGGACAGGTGGCCGCACTCAAGGAAATCGTCGGCCGCCCGCTCAGCGTGGGCGCCATCGCCGACGCCGAGAGCCGCCTCAAGGAAGTGATCTTCAAGCAAGGAACACTGAAAAACAGCCTGCAGGAGGCCAAAGTCGCGCTCAAGCAGCTGATCGCCAGCTTCATCGACCGTCTGGGCGATCTGTCCGAATCGACCGGCGACTACCACACCAAGCTGGAGGGCTATGCGCAGACCATACGCCAGACCGATGACATCACGCAGCTCAATGTGGTGCTAGACAACCTGCTCAAGGACACGCGCTCGGCGCAACTGGACACCATGCGAACGCGCGACGAACTGCTGGCGGCACGCCACCAGGTGGAAGCGGCTGAACAGAAAGTGCGGGTGCTGGAGAGCGAACTGAACAAGGTCAGCGAACTGGTGCAGGAGGACCAGCTCACCGGCGTGCTCAACCGCCGCGGCCTGGATGACGCCTACCAGCGCGAAGTCGCGCGCGCCGAGCGCACCGGCAAGCCCTTGTGCGTGAGCCTGCTCGATATCGACAATTTCAAGGGTCTGAACGATGCCCATGGCCACCAGGCCGGCGACGATGCGCTGCAGCACCTGGTGCGCGTGATCAAGCGCACCATGCGCCCGAGCGACGTGCTGGCGCGCTACGGCGGCGAAGAGTTTTTGCTGCTGCTGCCCGAGACCCAGCCGGAGGAGGCGATCGGGGTCATGGTCCGGTTGCAGCGCAATCTGACCAAGGCGTTTTTTCTGCACGACAACGAGCGGCTGCTGATTACGTTCAGCGCGGGCGTCACGCAGCGCGCGCAAGGCGAAGCGCAGACGAGCGTCATCGAACGCGCCGACAAGGCCATGTACCAGGCCAAACGCGCGGGCAAGAATCGCGTCTGCGCGGCCTGACCCGACGGCTGCGGGCAACGCGCCGCGCCGATCCACGCGGTTTCCCTGTCTGCCGGGCTTCCCTGACTGAGTAGTAACACTGGGACAAGCGCCTCCGGCTCTGCTATTGTCGACGCCGATCCAATCCCCTCGCCGGCTCAATGGCCGGCACCCAGGACGTGACCCAGGAAATTCAACAAGCAGAGCAGGAACTGGCGGAACTGCGGCGCCTCAACGCGGATCTGGAGCGGCGCAACGCCGCGCAGTCCGAGGCGCTGGAGCAGGCCAACCGCGAGCTGCAGTCGTTGAGCTTTGCGATATCCCACGACCTGCGCGCACCGCTGCGCACCATCACCGGATTCAGCAAAATCGTGCTCGCGGCGGGCGCCGGAAAGCTCGACCAGGAAACCCTCGATAACCTGGGACGGGTTGCCGCCGGTGCCGAACGCATGAGTTCATTGATTGACGACCTGCTCAAGCTGTCGCGGGTATCGCGCATGGAATTGCAGCGGCAATCCCTGGATATCAGCCAGCTCGCCGGCGCGGTGGCCGCGCGCCTCGCCCAGGCGCATCCGGAGCGTCAACTCGAGTTGCAGATCACACCGGACATGACAGCGCAGGCCGACCAGGCCCTGTGCCAGATCGCGCTGGAAAACCTGCTGGGCAACGCCTGGAAATTCACCGCGCGCACCGCTGCGGCGAAAATCGAGGTCGGGCAGCTGGAGCGCAATGGCGAAATGATTTTTTTCGTACGCGACAATGGCGCCGGCTTCGACATGCGCTACGCCGGCAAGCTGTTCGGGGCGTTCCAGCGCCTGCACAGCCAGCGGGAATTCGATGGCAACGGCATTGGTCTGAGCATCGTGCAGCGTATCGTCATCAAGCACGGCGGCAACGTCTGGGCGGAAGCCAAGCCCGGCGAAGGCGCCATAGTGCATTTCACGCTGGGCAGCGCGCCACAGTTGAAATAAACACCCGCACCGGCCTGATTTTTTACGGAAATCGGGCCAAATGCGGAATTACCCCGGTTTTCCCCCTCTGTTTCACGTCTTGGACCTGCTCGTCCCAATGTTAGCCTGACTGCGTATGCGTTGCGTCGGGATGCCTCCCGATTGCCCACCGAGGAGAAGCAGTGATGGCAAGCGAAAAAAACCGGGGGGTACTGCGCCTGGCGACAGCCCCGCGAACGATTCACCCGAAGCCGGCGCTGCGCGCCAGAAGCGAGGGACAGATGCCGGTTGATAGCGAAGAAGAGGAATATTACAAACGCATCGAGGTGTATGCGCAACAGATCCGCCAGACCAGCGATATCGGCGAAATCATCGCCATTCTCGACAAGGCGCTGGGCCAGACCCACGCCCTGCACAGCGACAACGAAGTGATCAATGCGCGCCGGCAGGTGATCTTTGCCGAGCAGCGCATCGAGCAACTCAAGGCCGAGCTCGAACTGGTCAACAAGCTGGTGCGCGAGGACCAGCTCACCGGATCGCTGAACCGTCGCGGCTTGAATGATGCCGTCACGCGCGAAGCCGCGCGCGCCGAACGCTACGGCACGCCCCTGTGCATTGTTCTCATCGATACCGACAATTTCAAGAAAATCAACGATACCCACGGCCACCAGCTGGGGGACATCGTGCTGGTGCACCTGGTTGCCATCATCAAGGAAACCATCCGCGCGCACGACCTGATCGGACGCTACGGTGGCGACGAATTCATCGTGCTGCTGCCCGATTCGCGCCTCGAAGAAGCCACTGCCGTAATGAACCGCTTGAAGCGCGGGCTGACAGACAGGCCGATATCCTGGGGCAACCAGCAGTTGCTGGTGACCTTCAGCGCCGGCGTGGCCATGCGCCTGCCCGGAGAAACCGAATCCGCGCTGATCAACCGCGCCGATCAGGCCCTGTATGAAGCCAAACGCGTGGGCAAAGACCGGGTTATCGTCGCCTCCTGAGCCGGCGGCCCCGCCAGGTGGGTGCGCCCTGCCGGGCGCACCCAAAAAAAGCCCGGCCGCAGCCGGGAGAGAATTCCGCAGTCAGTCCCGCATCAGCCGGGTAATGCCGCAACCTGTTCGCCTGCCACCAATGCTTCGGCCAGCGCATCCACCGCGTTTCCCTCCAAACCATGTTCCCGGCCGAAGGCCAGCATCTGCAATGCCAGCTCGGTCTGCCCGACCAGCGCCAGGGCATCGAGGTAACTCAGCCAGTAGCGCTCCGACTCGGGCTTGGCCGTCAGGGCGGCTTCCAGATGCGGCAATCCTGCGGCGGGCTGCTGCTGCTGAAACAACAGAATCCCCAGGTTGTGGTTTGCCTGCGGCTGTTCCGGCTCGCCGATGAGAATGCCGCGGTAAAGCACCTCGGCCTCGGACATGCGCCCGGCCTCATGGTGAATCACCGCCAGTTGCAGTGTCTGTTGCACCGCCTGCTGATAGGCCTGCTGCGCATGCAGCGCGGACTCCGAATGCGAATGCGCGAGTGTGGTGTTGGACATGACTGTTCTCCCGAGGATGTCCAGGAAAGTTTAGGCGTCTGCGCGACAGACCATCCGCACAACAAAGGGGGATTAGTGCTTCTATTCAATGCCACCGGCCCCCTGCGCGCCACCGGCGCGGGCCGGCAGCAGCCCTCCTGAATAATCGGGTTGCGATGCCTGCCCGCCATCCCAAAGGGCGAATTGCCCCTGATTTACCATCCTTCTTGTCCATTGCCGCAGCCGGTGCGGATGCTACTTTGGCGCCGTTTCCATTGAACGCAGCCGCCAATACGCATGTTTGCGCCTTCGCCCACCCTTGACGGTTGCCAGTCCGCCAATCGCCAGTCCAAGCCGCCTTACCTGGGTCTGGCCCCCTACCTTCGCCTGAGCATCGCCGGTGCCGACTTGCGGCCCATCGCCCGCCAGATGCTGGAGCGGGCGCAAAGCGATCCGGACGACGCCAACCTGTTGATGAACCTGTCCACTGCCATGTTCTGCCTGCAAATGCGCGACATGGGCATGGTCATCCAGGCCCAGGCATTGGCGCTCGAGCGCATCTACCGCGTCGCCGCGAGCACGCAACCGCCGCGCTTGCGCCTGCTGATGCTCATGGCGCCGGGCGACCTGTCCGCCAATACGCCGCTCGATTGCCTGCTGGAGGGCAGTGACATCGAACTGCAATTTTATTTTGTTACGCCCGGAAACCCTCTGGCCGAGCCGGTTCCGGAACACGACGTGCTGATGGTGTCGTTGAGCGAATCAGAAGACAACCGCGGGCTTCTGGCGTTGCTGGAGCCGGCTCTTTGCGCATGGCCCAAGCCGGTGATCAACGCCCCCGGGCATATTCCGGCCACCGGCCGCATTGCCGCCAGCCAGCTGCTGCACCAAGCCCCGGGTGTGCTGATCCCCCCTACCCTGCGCGCCAGCCGCGCGCAGTTGCTGCAGCTGAAGCATCAGGGCGGCGAGCGCGCTGTTTTGTTGCAGGACTGCGATTTCCCGCTGATCGTGCGCCCGGTGGATTCGCATGGCGGGCACGGCCTGGATCGGCTGGCCGGCCCCGAGGACATCGCCAACTATCTGCACAAGGTGGAGGCGGCAGATTTTTTCCTCTCGCCCTTCATCGATTACAGCGGCGCCGACGGTTTGTTCAGAAAATACCGCATTGCGCTGATCGACGGAAAACCCTTCGCCTGCCACATGGCGGTGTCATCGCACTGGATGATTCACTACCTGAACGCGAATATGTATGCAGACCCGCGCAAACGCGAAGAAGAAGCCGCCTTCATGGCGAATTTTGCCGACACGCTCAAACGCCATGGGCCGGCCCTGGATGCGATTTATCGGCGCACCCGGCTCGATTACGTCTGCGTTGATTGCGCCGAAGCGCCGGACGGCCGGCTGCTGGTGTTTGAAATCGACCACGCCATGGTGGTGCATGCCATGGACCCGGTCGAGCTGTTTCCGTACAAGCAGCAGCACATGCGCAAAGTGCAGAACGCGTTCCGCGATTTTCTTGTTCGGCTGACTGACACACACAAGCCGGGCAGCCCTGCCCGCACGGATAGCCCTGCTCAAACGCATAACCCGATGCGAACCAATGACCTTGTTCAAACGAATAACCCTGTTCGAACCCTTCCTGAAAAGGTGCTGAGCAATGAATCCGCGTAATGCCCTGAATTTTTCCGGCGGCCCGGGCGCCTTGCCCGAATGCGTCCTGGAGCAGTTGCAACAGTCCATTATTGAAGTGCCCGGGGTCGGACTTTCGCTGTTGGGCATCAGTCACCGCTCCGAGTGGTTTGCGGCCGTCGTCAAAGAGCTGGAAACCAATATCCGCTCGCTGCTGGGCCTCGCTGCGGATTACCAGGTGCTGTTCCTGCAAGGGGGCGCGACCCAGCAATTCTCGATGGTACCGATGACCCTGCTGCGCGGCAGCGCCCATCCGGCTGAATACCTGCACTCGGGCTATTGGAGCGGCAAGGCCATCCCCGACGCGCGGCGCGAAGGCCCGGTGCGGGTGCTCTGGAGCGGCGCGGCCAACGGCTTCTCGCGACTGCCCGATGACGATGAGCTTGGTTTCTCACCCCAGGCGCCCTACATTCACTACATCTCCAACGAAACCGTGGAGGGACTGCAGTTTCACCGGGTTTTGGGCCGCGATGACGTGCCGCGCGTGTGCGACATGTCTTCCGATTTTCTGTCCCAACCCTGCGAGGCGGAGCGATTTGCGCTGATTTATGCCCATGCGCAGAAAAACATCGGCCCGGCAGGGGTGACGGTGGTGGTGGTGCGCGATGAACTGCTGAAAAAAGCGCCGGACAATCTGCCCCCCTTCCTGGATTACCGCACCCACGTGCAGGCGCACTCCAATTACAACACCCCCCCGGTTCTGGCCATCTACGTGGTGCTGCTGGTGACGCGCTGGCTGATCGAGGAGATCGGCGGCCTGGAGCGCATGGCGCGGATAAACCGCAGCAAAGCCGACTTGTTGTACAGCGTCCTCGATGCGAGCGACAGGTTTTATCGCGCCCGAGCCGCCACGCAGGATCGCTCCGTGATGAACGTAGCCTTCAACCTGGCCACCCCGGAACTGGACAAGCGCTTCCTTGCCGAATCTCTCGCTGCCGGATTCTCAGGTCTTGGAGGTCACAGGGCCATCGGCGGCATCCGCGCCTCGATCTACAACGGGCTGACCCTTGCCGCCGTGGAACAGCTTGCCGGCTTCATGGAAGACTTTCAGCGCCGGCAGACGCGCAGCGCCCTCGCGGGCGATTTCCGCAGCGCCGATAAAACGCTGGCCTGTCACATTTGAAACGCTGAAGCGGCGCGCGAGCACCAGGGTGCCCCGACCTCGAACCGGGCAAGTCCACGGTATCAGCGACCGCATTGCGGACGATCCGACGTCGCCGTCTGCTTCTTCAGGCCATCTCCGGCCCAAATTATTCCTAAACTTTTCCGACCCACGGCCGTTAAAGTGGTCATGGTTACGGCGAGTTGCGCACTGCAAGTGCTTGATAAATTAGTTCTAAACCTTTCGCCAAAAATCTCCGATAACTCAAGCAACAGCGGTTTGAATGCTTCGGCAACGAAGCAAACCGACGTGCCCGGCCTCGGCCGGATTTTCTGAACATTCGGTAAGGAGATTTATCATGGCACAAGTCATCAACACCAACATTGCGTCGCTGAATGCGCAGCGCAACCTGACCAGTTCGCAGACCACTTTGGCCACGTCCCTGCAGCGCCTGTCTTCCGGCCTGCGGATCAACAGCGCCAAAGACGACGCTGCCGGCCTGGCGATTTCCGAGCGTTTCTCGACCCAGATCCGCGGCCTGAACCAGGCCGTGCGCAACGCCAACGACGGCGTCTCCATGGCGCAGACCGGCGAAGGCGCGCTGGCTGAAATCGGCAACAACCTGCAGCGCATCCGCGAACTCGCGGTGCAAGCTGCCAACGTCACCAATTCCGCCAGCGACCGCGCCGCCCTCGACCTCGAAGTGCAGCAGCGCCTGGCTGAAATCGACCGCACCGCCTCGCAAACCTCGTTCAACGGGCAAAAGATCCTGAATGGCGGCATCGGCAACGCCACGTTCCAGGTGGGCTCCAACGTCGGCGAGACCATCAGCGTCGGATTCTCGACCAGCACCCGGATCACTGAAATGGGCAAGGCAGCCTCGGCCAGCAGCGGCGTGGCCATGAGCACTCTCATTACGGCGGGCTCGGACGCGGTTGCCGGTTCCTACACCAAGGCAACGGTCCCCGGTTTCGACTTCACCAACGTCGCCGCCGGCGCCTCCACCTACAAGACCAACGCAGTCGCTCCGGGCAACTACTCCACCGTTGCCGCCACTGCCGCCGCCTACAAGTCGGGCGTAGTCGGTCCGGTCAATTATTCGACCGTTGCTGCCACATCCACCACCTACACCTCGGGCGTGATCCCTCCCGGAAACTACTCGACCGTGGCGGCCACTGCCGCCAACTACCAAACGGCAACCGTTGCACCCTACCTTGCCACCGCCACGTTCGACGTTCAGGGAGTTGGCGGATTGGCGTTCCACTTCGTTTCCGCTGGGGGCGGAAACAATGCTGCCGATTTATTTGCGGAAATTCATGATGGCGCTGCAAACGACGCCTCCCTCGCCGCCAGCGGCGTGACCGTTGCGATGGGCCCAGGCAATGCATCCCTCGTCTTTACATCCGTGGGAACCGGCTCCGGCAACGTCGCGATTACTGGCGCAGACAGTGCGGTCCTCAAGGGCGCGGGAAAAGTGGACACCGCCGGCACAAATATCGACACCTCGGCCAACAAGGTGTTCACGATCAAGAGCGCCACCGGCGTTGCCTCGACCGTTACCCTGAGCAGTAACATCGCCACTGTTGCAGCGTTGAAAGTCGCCGTTGACGGCCAGCTCGGCGCCAGCGGATTGACCACTGCAGTCGGAACCGAGGCGGATGCCGGAAAACTCGTGTTCACGTCGACGACGACGGGCACGGGCGCCATTACCATCGGTGGAGCGAATGCTGCCTACATCACTGCGGGTTTCTCAACTGTCGCCGGTACCGACACCAACACATCGGCCAACAAGGTGTTCACGGTCAAGAGCGCCAGCGGCGTTGCCGCGACCATCACCCTGAGCACCAACATCGCCGATGCAGCGGCCCTGAAGGCTGCCGTCGATGGACAACTTGCCAGCAGCGGCGTGACCACGGCAGTCGGAACCAGCGCAGATGCAGGCAAGCTCATCTTCACGTCGACGACTGCGGGAGCAGGTGCGGTGACCATATCCGGTGCGGATCCGACCGTCATCACTACCGGCGGCACAGCGGTCGCTGGCGCCAATACCGACACCTCGGCCAATAAGGTCTTCACCCTCCAAGGCACGGCGGGCACGCAGACGACCATCACGCTGAGCTCGGTCATCACCGATGCGGCTTCCATGAAGACGGCGATCGATTCGCAACTCGGCTCCAGTGGCGTGACGGTTTCGCTGGCAGCCGGCGCGGACGCAGGCAAGCTGATCTTTACGTCTTCCACGACGGGTCTGGGCGACGTGAGCATCCTCGGCGCAAACGCTGGGCTATTCACCGGTGCCGGATCACTGGCGACGACTGGAACAGCGGCGAACGATCAGCGCGCGGGCTTCACGATCGATGGCAGCGTGATTACCCTCGACACCGACGTCGGCGATCAGGATGGCCTGGTTGCGGCACTCATAACCGAACTGGGCGCGGCCGCGGCCAACTACGATGTCCTAGCTGCGGGGGCCTCTGGCTTCAGCATCACCACCAAAGTCGCGGGTGCGACCAATCCGGCTGCAGTCAGCGGTTTCACCGGCCAGGGCCTGGTCGACTTTTCCACCAGCGGAACGGCAGCGGTTGCAGTCGCAGGCTCGGATGCCGTAGTTGGCGCCTCACTGGTCCTCGCAGACGATGGCAGCGATTTCAGCATCCAGGTCGGTAGCGGCTCGGCGATCAACATTGCCGGCACATTCACCTCCAGCGCGCAACTGGTCAACTTGATCAATTCCACGGTGCAGGGTGTGTATGCGTCTATCAACGCCGGCAACGGAAAGCTGGATTTGACCTCCTCGCAAGACATAACTCTGGATGGGTCAAAAGCGGGCGTAGGCGGCGGCAAACTCGCGTATGCGAGCATGACCAACGCTGCGGCTGGCGATCTCAGCACCGGCAACACGCTGACGGTGGGAGGCGCCGAAGATCTGATCCAGCGCATCGATTCCGCCCTGGAGACGGTGAGTACCCTGCGCAGCACCTTCGGTGCGGTTCAAAACCGCTTCGAATCGACCATGGCCAACCTGATGGGCACGGCAGAAAACCTGACGGCTGCGCGTAGCCGGATTGTGGATACGGACTTCGCCCAGGAGACGGCGAACCTGACCCGCAATCAGATTCTGCAACAAGCCGGTATCGCGAGGCTGGCGCAAGCGAACGCACTGCCGCAAAGCGTGCTCTCGCTGCT